>DYJB01000089.1 GCA_020723365.1 Candidatus Aquidulcis sp.
GTTCATGATCCCCGATGGCCTGGCGCCCGCCGCAGCGCTCGCCCGCCTACATCGCCGCCAGCAGGATCTCTTCCATCTCCTGGCGTGTGAGCTGGATGGGATTGCCCTTCATGCTGCTGGCTACGGCGGCCTTGTCCACCAGCGCGTCAAGCTGGGCATGCTGGACGCCGATCGCCTCCAATCCCGGGATCCCCAGCGCCGCGCACAGGGTCCCCACGCTTTCCATCGCCTCCTGGGCGCCGGCCTCGTCGCGGCCGGTGAGGAGCGCCCCCACTTCGCCGTACTTCTGCAGCGCCTCGTGCTCGGGGGCGCGCTGCCGCAGCGCGTTCACGTTGACGCGCATCACGTGCGGGAGCAGCGCCGCGCACACCACACCGTGAGGAGCACCGGTGATCCCGCCAATCACGCCGGCGAATCCGTGCACTGCCCCTAGCCCGGCATTCGCCATGGCCAGCCCCGAGTACAGCGCCGCCAGGCTCATCTGCTCGCGCGCCTCCGCATCGTCGCCCTGCAGGTAGGCTCGTTCCAGCGACCGGCCGATGCCCGTGATCCCCGGGCGGGCAAAGGCATCGCTCATCGGGTTGGCGCGCCATGAGACGAAGGGCTCGATCAACTGGGTGAGCGCATCCAGTCCGCTGCTGGCCGTCACGCCGGCCGGCAAGGGGTACGTCAGCTCGGGGTCGACCAAGGCCACGTCCGGCAGCATGCCGTCGCCGCGCAGGCTGACCTTCACCCCGTGCTGCGGCGACAGCAGGACGGCGTTGCGCGTGACCTCCGTGCCGGTGCCGGCCGTCGTCGGGATGGCGATGCACGGCGCCGAAGGCCGGGTCAGCGGTTTGCCGGCGCCGACCACCTCCAGGTAGTCAAGCGGATCGCCTCCGTTTCCAAGAAGCGCGGCGATGCCTTTGGCGGCATCCAGCGCGCTGCCGCCGCCGAAGCCGATCACCAGCGTGCAGCCCTCCCGGCGCGCCAGCGCCGCCCCTTGCGTCACGTCAACCGTGGTGGGCTCGTGCCGCATGGCCTGGTGCGTCCAGGCCACACCGGCCTCCCTGAGCGAACGGGTCAGCGGCGCGGCCCGCTCCCCGTCCGCGCCGGTCACCAGGAGAGCATGGCGCCCGAAGCCTGCGGCCAGCCGACCGGCTTCCGCCAGCCGCCCCGGCCCAAACAGGATCCGACGTGAGGTGGCGAAGTCGAAGCGCATGCTTCAGACCCAGTCGCTATCCTCAGGATGAACATTGACGTACTCGGCCTTCGTCCGCGGCTCCGCCATCATCGGCTCAACCGCCTCACGCCAGGCTTTGTAGTGGGCGGTCTCGCGGTGGCGGGGCGGATCCTCCTTCGTGCGGTAGACCTCCACCAGGACGAAGCGCGTAGGGTCGTCGACGGACTGGCAGACGTCGAAGCGGACGATTCCAGGTTCCTGCAGGCTGCCGCGGGCGTTGTCGCGCGTCGCCTGGCGGAAGGACTCGACGGCCTCCGGCTTGACATGCACCTGCACATGGACGACGTGCATGACTCCCTCCGAACGGCGGTGGGCGCGTCTCCAGGAGACCGCGCCGCACTAGTATCGCACAGCCTCGCCCTCATCAAGCCCGGGCGTTGCGGACAGCGCTTCTTTGCCGTCGGAATGGGCGGGCAGTCACGCCGCGCCAGCGAGGCCGGCCGGGCTTGAAGCCCAGCCGCTGCGGGGTTAGAATGAGGTTGTGCTGCCCCTGTAGCTCAGTGGATAGAGCGTTGCCCTCCGGAGGCAAAAGCCGGCGTTCGAGTCGCCGCAGGGGCGCCAGACGCCCTGGCCCATGGCCAGGGCGCTCGCTTTCTCTCCGGCTGGCCCCGTCGGCTACCCGCCCGGCCCGAGGTCAATCGACTGGACGCTGCGATCGTCGGTCTGCACAATCGCCAGGAGCGAATGCCCGCGCAACCCCATCAGCTCGCCCGGGTTGAGCAGCAAGCATGAGCCCATCCATTCCTGGTGCGCCATGTGATCATGACCGTAGCACACCAGGTCATACGCTGGGGACGCGGCCAGCCCGCGGGCGACCAGCGGGTAGTGATTCACTCCGATGCGAAGCCCGCCAAACTCGAACTGGGCGATCTCCCCATGCAGGGTGATCCCCGGGAAAGGCCGGGCATTGCGGGCGAGGAGCAGCCGATCGCCGTCGTTGTTGCCCCAGACGACATGCACCGGCCTGCTGCCTGCCCCCTCTCCCAGGCGCGTGATCATGAAGGGCGAGCACAGGTCACCGCAGTGGATGATGGCGTCGACCGAGGCCAGGTGCGGCATGGCCTGCGCCAGTTTCCAGATGTTGTCGTGGCTGTCACTCAGGACGGCGATCTTCATGCTGCGCTCCTGCCGGCGGGTTGGCCCGGCCGAAGATCGTGTTCAGTTCACGGAGCCTCGCCGCCAGGCGTTCGGTCAGGTCGCCGGCGCGCGCACGCCATCCCCAGTTGCCCTCGGCACGGCTCGGAAAGTTCATGCGCGCCTCAGAGCCCAGGCTGAGCAGATCCTGAAGCGGGGCGACGGTCCACTCCGCCACGCTGGCCCAGGCGGCGCGGATCAGATCCCAGGCGATGTCGGAGCCGTCACAGCCCAGGTATCGGCGGCAGAAGTCGCGCTCGCTCTCCGGCGCCGAGGCATACCATCCAACGATGGTGTCGTTATCATGGGTGCCGGTGTAGACCACACAATGGACCGGGTAGTTGTGCGGCAGGAACTCATGCTTGGGGTCGCCGTTGAAGGCGAACTGCAGGATCTTCATCCCCGGCAGCGCGAAGCTGTCACGGAGTTTGACGACCCCCGGCGTGATCACGCCCAGATCCTCGGCGATGATCGGCAGGTCGCCCAGCGAGGCCTGCACGGCCTTCAGGAATCGCTTGCCCGGCCCGGGCACCCAGCGGCCGGTCTCCGCAGTTGGCGCATGCGCCGGGATCTCCCAGTAGGCCTCGAAGCCGCGGAAATGGTCGAGGCGGACCCTGTCCACCTGCCCCAGCACGGCCCGCAGTCGCCCGATCCACCACGCGTAGCCGTCCGCCCTCATCGCCTCCCAGCGATAGAGGGGATTGCCCCATCGCTGGCCTGTGGGCGAGAAGTAATCCGGTGGGACTCCGGCCACGGCCGTCGGAAGGCCGGCGCCATCCAGGTGGAACAACTCCGGATGGCTCCAGACATCGGCGCTGTCGTGGGCGACGAAGATCGGGATGTCGCCGACGAGGCGGATGCCCTGCGCGTGCGCCGCCTCGGCGAGGGCCGTCCATTGGCGGGAGAAGAGGAATTGAAGGAGGCGCTGGGCCGCAACCTCAGGCGCCAGGCGCTGCCGTGCTGACGCAAGCGCCGGCGCCTGCCTCTGCCGCAGCTCCTCCGGCCACGCGGTCCAGGGCGCGCCCTGGTGCCGCTGCTTGAGCGCCATGAAGAGGGCGAAGTCCTCCAGCCAGCCCGCCTGGGCCGCGAGGTACTCCTCCAGCGACCGCCGGAGGTCGGGGGAAGCCCGGCCGCTGAAGTCGGAGGCCATCCGCTGGAGCAGCGCTGCTTTCCATTCCATGACCGCGCCGAAGTCCACACGATCCTCGGGGAAGTCCGGATGCGGCTCCAAATCGTCCCGGGTCAGCAGCCCCTCTTCCTTCAGCAGGTCCGGCGACAGGAGCAGGGGGTTCCCGGCGAAGGCCGAGAGGGACTGATAGGGCGAGTCACCGTAGCCCGTGGGGCCGAGTGGCAGCGTCTGCCACAGCCGGCATCCGGACTCGGCCAGCCAGCGCACCCACGCGTGGGCCTGGGGTCCGAGGTCGCCGATGCCGTATGGACCGGGGAGCGAAGTTGGATGCAGGAGCAGCCCTGCGGCTCGATCGGCGGTCAACTCATCCCCCGGACCGGGCGCGTCGCTCGGCGGACGCCTGCAGGTACAGGTCGGAGTACTCGGCAGCCGATGCGGCCCAGGAGAAGTCGGCCGCCATGCCGCGCCGCTGCAACCCGGCCCAGCGGCGGGTGTCGGCGTGGACCTGGATGGCGCCTCGCAGACTGTCTGCCAACGCCTGCGGATCGGCACGGTCGAACAGGAAGCCGGTGCCCTGCGCCTCGCTGGCGTAGGGCTCAACGGTGTCGCGCAGGCCGCCCGTGGCGCGCACCACCGGCACAGCCCCATAACGCAGGCCGATCAACTGCGCCAGCCCGCACGGCTCGTAGCGCGACGGGACGAGCAGCATGTCGGCCCCGGCGTAGATGCGGCGCGAGAGGAACGGGTCGAACTGCGGGATGAAGGCTGCCCGGTCGCGATGGGCCGCCGCGAAGGCTTCGGCCTGCGCTTCCACGGCCGGGTCCCCCCTCCCCAGAAGGATGAACTGCCAGCGCACGTCCTGGAGAGCCTCCAGCGCGTCGAGCGCCAGGTCGACGCCCTTCTGCACATCCAGGCGCGTGATCATCGCCAGGAGCGGCGTCCGGCCGTGCTCCGGCCAACCGAAGATGCGCTGGAGTGCCGTCTTGTTCGTCAGGCGGTACTCGAGCGAGTCGATGGCGTAGCGGCGCTCGAGAGCGGCGTCAGCTCCCGGGTTCCACACGCGCGGATCGATGCCGTTGAGGATGCCGCGCAGCCGCCCGGCGCGTGAGGCCAGAAAAGCCTCCAGGCCGCAACCGAAGGCCGGCGTCTGGATCTCTCCCGCGTAGCTCGGGCTGACCGTCGTGATCCAGTCGGCGTGGGACATTCCGAGGGGCAGCGGCAGCTGGCGGGCCCAATCCGGTAGCTGTGGGTCGTCGGCCGGCCGCAGGCCGTACCCGGCCAGCGCGGCCTCGCCGCCCGTGCCCATGTAGGGCAGGTTGTGGACCGTGAGCAGCGCTGGCGTGCGGTCCCAACCGAACGAGGCCGTCCGCATCCAGGCCAGCGACGGAGCAGCATGCCAGTCGTGCGCGTGAACAACTTCGGGCTCCCAGCCCAGGGACCGGCACGCCTGCAGGGCACCGATACCGAAGAAGATGAACTTGGCCGCATCCTGCTCCGGCGCACCGTATACTGCCGGCGCGGCGTCGATCGGCTCCCCGCCGATCAACCAGACACGGCGCCCGTCCACCTCAAGAGCGTGGACCGTCGCCGTCTGGACTCCGTCCGGACGTGGGACCTCGACCGTGGCGAGGGGCCGCAGCCCGGCCAGCTCCGCCTTGAGCCCCGGGTAGAAGGGGAGAGCCAGCTGCACATCCACCCCGTGCCGGGCCAGCGCCCGCGGCAGTTCGCCGGCCACGTCGGCCAGCCCGCCGACTTTGACCAGCGGCGTCGCCTCGGCCGCCAGGAAGAGGACTTTCATGCGGCGAACCAGCGCGGATCGATGGTGGGGAAGACCTTGTCCTTCTCCCACAGCGCCTCCGCCAGCTGCGTGTCGGGAGCGCCGCGATCCAGCGACTCCATCAGGTGATCGAAGCGCTCGACATGGCTGTGGAAGCGCTGCACGGCGTACTCGCGCGCCTGCCCGGTCGAGACGAGGAAGGGCCAATCCGAAGACTGCAGCAGCAGGAGTTCGCGCGCCGCCTGCTTGAGAACGACCTCGGCCGCCCCGGAGGCTCCCCCCGGCTTCTGAACCTCACGCAGCATGCGCGCCTCGGCGGCATGGAGCACCGGCCACATCCAGTGCGTGTCGGCGTTGTCCCACACGAAGTGCGTCCCGCCCGCTCCCCACGAGCCCTCCGGCAGGTTGAGCACGGTTTCCGGCGGATGGGCCTCGATGAATGCCGGCGCGGTCGTCAGCTCCACGTCCTCGGAGCGGGCCAGCTCCCGCAGCACGCCCTGGATCCACGTGACCCCCTCGAACCACCAGTGCCCGAACAGCTCGGTGTCGTAGTTGGCGCTGATGATGCCGTAGGCCTTGGAAGCCTGATGGCGGTCACGCAGCAGGCTGCCGACCAGGTGGGCGAAGTGCCGGGCATGCTCGCCGACCTTCCAGGCCGCCCAGTCCGGATGATAGGCATCCTTGTCGCCCAGGGAGACGCGGGCGCCCGAGACGCGCCAGTACTGCATGCCCGAGATGCCGTCCTTCTTGTGGAACTCGCGGTAGTCGAAGTCGCCCGGGTAGCCCCACTCCGCGCTCCACACCTGCAGTCCGGTGCGGTTGTTGCGCCCGATGACGGCCACGTCCGGGCCGCCGACCAGGTAGGGCTCGTAGGTCGTCGCCGGTTGGGCCGGCCGCACATCGCTGAAGGGCACAACGTAGCGGCGCAGGATGTTGCCGTAGGGGCCAATGGCCTCGCCGGCCGCCACACCCACCGGCCGTCCGCCTTCGATCATGTGCGTCTCGGCGAAGAACAGGCCGAGCTTGTGGCGCGCCAGGATCGTCTCCAGTCCGGCGCGCTGCCGGCCGTCCTCTGCGAAGTACGCCGGTCGATAGGCGCACTCGGGCAGCCAGATGGCGCGCGGAGCGCGCCCGAAGTGGCGCCGGTGGGTTTCCACGGCGGTCTTCAACTGCAGGTTGATGGACTCGTCCCGATCGAGGAGCGGAAGGTAGCCGTGCGTGGCACCGCAGGTGACGATCTCGATGATGCCGGCATCCTGCAGCTTGCGGAATGCCGGCACCAGGTTCCCGTCGTAGCGTTCCACGAAGCTGCGCCGGATGCCCCGGTACCAATCCCGGTAGAAACCGGCCAGGTAGCTGAAGTGCGAGTCGCCCGCCTTCTCGAAGCGCGGGATGTCGGCCTCGGCGGCGGCGATCTTCTCGTCCAGGTAGGCCAGGAAGTTCTCCCTGACCTGGGCATCGGCCAACTGTTCGATCAGAATGGGCGTCAGCGTCAGCGTCAGGCGCGCCGGCACGCCCTCCTGCAGAAGCCCATTCAGGGCGTCCAGGAGCGGGACGTAGGTCTCCGCCGCCGCCTCGTGCAGCCACTCCTCGCCATGCGGCCAGCGTCCGGCCTGGCGTGCGTACGGCAGATGCGAGTGCAGGACGAATGTGAAGGCACCGAGCTTGGGCATGGAGGGCCTCGAGGCAGGATGCCTGATTCTAGCAGATGCTCTCGAGGGTCCTGGAGGCCGCGCCCCCCGGCCTCTCCCGCGTGGCAGGTCACGCGCCCAGCGCCTTCAGCCCGGGGATCGTGCCGCTGCACCCGGCGCAGAAGCCATCACCTTCGTCGACGCGGTCGATCAGCCCTCTGCAGGCAGGCGCTCGAGAATCAACCTGGCGAGTCGCTGCGCGCCCTGCTCGCTTGGGGCGAGGATCTCGAACCCGAAGTCGGCGCTCCGCAGCCCCACCAGCCGGTACTGCTCACTGTCGGCCTCATACGCCACCAGGGCATCGCTCCCCAGACCGTCGAGCTGCGTGGCGCCGGCGTCGCGGAGCAACGCCAGGGAGACCTCCGCCAGGTCCAGGGCATACAGGTAGACGTAGACGTTCTGAATCGTGGAGCCGCCGTCAGGCGTGATCTGGTAGACGCAGTTGGGGCCCGTCACGCCCTCCAGGTCGTCGCGTGCTGGCTGGGCAGCCATGCTCTCGGCGGCTTCGGCGTTGGAGATCAGCGCGCACAGGTTGACAGCCTCCAGGTCGCGTCCGACGTCCAGGGGCGCAGCATGCGTGGACGGTGTCGCCGGGGTGGCGTTGATGGACGCCGCCTCTGCAGGCGGAAGCGTCGGCGCAGGCGCGTCCTTCGGCCTTGGGCCGCAGGCGGTAATGAGCAGCATAGCCGCAACGGAAAGGAGCAGTTGGTGAGCCTTCATCATCATCCTCCTGGGCAGCAATCCACAGGCTCGAAAGGGGGTGGCCCAGGCTTGAGAGGTAGGGCCTCTGTTCCGCAAATGGCCCCTTGCGGGCATGCAACGCCTCGGAATGCACTGCTTGCCCATCCCCTCCCCTGCCGCGAGAATCTAGGCCACTAATTTGACCTATTAACCCATGAACCCACGGAACGGTGTGCGCCCGACCCGTGGGCGCCCGCTCCGCCGGGCTTGCAGCCGCTATCGCTCCTGGCCGGCCTTGCCTGCTGCCGACAGGCGCGGGATACTCGCTGGGCAGGGACACCGCAGCGCCGCCCGGGGAGGGCAAAGAGCGTATGGGAGCCATCACGGTTGCCGATCTGATTCCGGTCCTCCAGGTGGCCGTCGGCCCGGTGATTCTGGTCTCCGGCGTCGGCCTGTTGCTGCTGACGATGACCAACCGGCTGGCGCGCGTCATCGACCGCTCACGCCTGCTCTACCGTGAGCTCCTCGCCAGCCCCGGCACCGACCGCCTCAACACCCTGGCGCAGCTGCGTACGCTGGACGAGCGCGCCCGCCTACTGCAGCGCGCCATCACACTGGCCTCCGTCAGCGTCCTGCTGGCAGCCTTGCTGGTGATCGTCCTGTTCCTGACCGCCATCTTCCGCTGGGAAGACCCGTGGTTGATCGGACTGCTCTTCATCGTCTGCATGCTGTCGCTGATTGGCTCGCTACTGGCCTTCATTCGCGATCTCAATCGCTCTCTGGAGGCCCTGCGCCTTGAGGTCGACCAGGTCGAGGCGTCAGCGTGAGGCGGATCCGGCGGGCGGTCGCGGACGGCGGATGACCGAGTCACCCGAATCCTTCTGGTCCGAGATCCTCTCGGAAGATCCCGCCCGCGTGCTGGGGGCGCTGCGGGGGATGGGAGAGGCGGAACGGCAGGCGGCGCTGGCGCATCTGAGGCGCATGGCGGAGGAGGATGGCTGGTCCGAGGCTCAGTCACGGCGGGCGCGGGTGGCGCTATCGATCACGGCCGCCGTTCCGCCGCCGACGCCACGCCCGTCCGGAGCGTAACCCTCGCCGGGCGGCGCAAACCGGATGAAAGCACGGGGCGGGCCTGTCGGCCCGCCCCGTTTCCTTTCGTAGGCTCCTCAGGGCCGGTCTAGCGGCTCAGCTTCGCCTTCAGCTCGCGCGTTAGCGCCGGCAGAACCTCGAAGAGATCGCCGACGATGCCGAAGCGCGCCACCTTAAAGATCGGGGCTTCGACATCCTTGTTGATGGCCACAATCGTCTTGGACGTCCGCATGCCGGCCAGGTGCTGGATGGCGCCCGACACACCGGCGGCGACATACACATCCGGCGAGACGACCTTGCCCGTCTGCCCCACCTGGTTGGCGTAGGGAATGTAGCCTGCATCGACGGCCGCCCGGCTCGCCCCGACGGCGGCATTCAGGACGGCGGCCAGCTCGCGGATCAGGGCGAAGCCCTGCTGCGCCCGCCAGACTTCCTTCTGGTGGTCATCGGTAATGTCGGCCGGCGGGGTCAGCTTGGGATTGACCGACACGCCGCGCCCACCGCTGACGATGACGGCCGCGTCCGTCAGGCTCACGCCGGCCTCCGTCGCCTTGTAGCCCAGCACCTCCGTCGTGGCAGCCCCCAGGGCAGCGTCCACCTTGGTCACGGCGCCCTTCCGGCCTTGCTGCGCTTCCGGCTTCGGAAAGACGCGGCTGCGGATGAGGAAGATCTGAGGCCCGGCTGTCGCCACAACCACCTTCTCCATCAGCTTGCCGGCATAGATTGGCCGCGTGCCGACCACCTTCCCGTCCTTGACCTCGAACCCGACCAGGTCGGGGACGACCCCGGTCTCAAGGTCGACGGCCGTCACCGCCGCCAGCTCGCGCGTGCGCGCCGTGGTTGGAAGGAAGACGACCTGGGCGCCGCCATCCTTGAGGACCTTCGTCAGCGCCGTGGCATAGCTCTCCGGGCGGTAGTCCTTGAGCTGCGGGTCGTCAACGATGCGGGCCTCGTCGGCGCCGTGCTGGATGGCTTCCTCGGCCAGGGCGCTGACGCCCTGCCCGATCACGACCGCCGTCACGCCGGCGCCGAGCGCCTCCGCCGCCTTGCGCGCCGCCCCGACGATCTCCCAGGCGGCGCCCACCGCCTGCCCGTTGTAGTGATCGATGTAGACAAAGACATTCGTGGCCATCAGAGCACCTTCTCTTCGAGAAGCCGGGCCGCCAGTTTGGCCGCCATCGCCTCGGCCGAATCGCCCGTGATCATCTCGACCTTGGTCTCGATCTTCGGCGGGGCAAAGACCTCCGTCCAGCTGAGCGCCGGTGCGGGGATCGCGCCCAGGCCGATGTCGGCCGCCGACCATACCGGGATGGTCGCCTTGGAGGCCTTGCGAATGCCCATGAAGGACGGGTAGCGCGGTTCGCAGATCTCCTTGGTGACGCTGATGAGGGCGGGCAGCGGGCTCTTCACCTGCTGCCGGCCCTCGTCGAAGGCGCGGTCCACGCTGATCGTCTTGCCGGCCGGATCCACGGCGCTCAGCGCGGCCACGAGGGTCAGCGCCGGCCAGCCCAGGCGCCGGGCGACCTGCGCCGGCGTGACGCCGGTGTCGCTGTCTACAGCTTGGCGCCCGAAGAAGGCCAGGTCGATGCCGCCGATCTTGTCGATGGCGGCGGCCAGGGCCTTGGAGATCACGAGCGAATCAACGGTCAGCAGGCCGGGATCGCTGACCAGGATCGCTTCGTCGCAGCCCATGGCCAGCGCATGCTTGAGGGCCTCCCGGGCGGCCTCGGGACCGACGCTCAAGGCGATCACCTTTCCGCCGTGCGCTTCCTTCGTGCGCAGCGCCTGCTCGACGGCGAACTCGTCCCAGGGGTTGATGACGAGCGGCGCATCGCCCCACGACACCTTGCCGTTCTCCACCGTCACGGTGGCGGCGGTGTCAGGGGTCTGTTTGACACACACCACGATGTTCAAGTCGCCCTCCTTGTGGTTTGGCCCGGCGCCGGGTCGCGACGCCGTGGGGAGTCTACATCGGACCACTGCGGCGAACGACGTCTCCGGTCGTCACCGCCTCGCCCGGGATGTAGCCCGGGAGCTCGCGGCGCAGCGCCGCA
>DYJB01000090.1 GCA_020723365.1 Candidatus Aquidulcis sp.
TCGGTCCAGGAGACGATTCCGGAGAAGGCCGCCCGGCCGGCAGAGCGCGATGAGCGCCTGCCGCCGCTGGACCTGCTCGACACCGGCGATTCGGCCCGCGTCACCTCCCGCGAGATCAACCAGACCGCCGGGCTGATCGAGAAGACGCTGGCGGACTTCGGCCTTCCGGCCAGGGTCGTCGACTTCCGCACCGGGCCGGCCGTGACGCAGTTCGCCGTCGAGCCGGGGTTCATCGAGCATCCCGGCACCGAGGAAGGCGGCCGCAAGCAGAAGGTGCGCGTGTCGCAGATCTCGGCCCTGGCCAGCGACCTGGCGCTGGCGCTCTCGTCACCGACGATCCGCATTGAGGCTCCCGTGCCGGGGCAGGCCTACGTCGGGATCGAGGTGCCGAACCGCCGCTCGGCCATGGTGCGCCTGCGGCCGATCCTCGAGTCGGACGCCTACCAATCCATCGCCTCGCCGCTGGCCATCGGGCTGGGTCGCGACGTCGCCGGCGCCGCCGTGGCGGCCGACCTGGCCGGCATGCCGCACATGCTCATCGCCGGCACCACCGGCTCGGGCAAGTCGGTGTGCATCACGGCCATCACCGCCTGCCTGGTGATGAACAACGCCCCCGAAGACCTGCGCCTTGTGATGATCGACCCGAAAATGGTCGAGCTGGTGCGCTTCAACGGCTTGCCGCACCTGTACGGCAAGGTCGAGACGGACCTCGAGCGTATCGTGGGCGTGCTGCGCTGGTGCACGGCCGAGATGGACCGGCGCTACAAGCTGCTGGAGGAGGCCCGGGCGCGCGACCTGGACTCGTACAACAAGAAAGCCCGCCGCCGGCCGGGCGCCGAGCGCCTGCCGCGCATCGTCGTGCTGCTCGACGAGCTGGCCGATCTGATGATGATGGCGCCGGATCAGACCGAGCGCACGCTGGTGCGGCTGGCGCAGATGGCCCGCGCCACGGGCATCCATCTGGTCGTCGCCACCCAGCGCCCGAGCACCGACATCGTCACCGGGCTGATCAAGGCCAACTTCCCGGCCCGCGTGTCGTTCGCCGTCGCCTCCAGCGTCGACTCGCGCGTCATCCTCGATACCCAGGGCGCCGAGACGCTGCTGGGCAAGGGGGATATGCTCTTCCTCTCGGCCGACGCCGCCGCGCCCCAGCGCCTGCAGGGCGCCTTCGTCAGCGACGCCGAGATCCAGCGCGTGGTCGACTACTGGAAGGCAGAGTCGGCTCCCGAGTCGGAACGGCCGGCCGATACGCGCCCGCCGTGGGAGGAGATCCTCAACCGTCCGTCGGCTGCCTCGGAAGAGGCGGATGACGTCCTGGAGCGCGCCATCGAGCTGGTGAAGCAGACCGGGACGGCCAGCGCCTCGATGCTCCAGCGCCGGCTGCGAATCGGCTACCCGCGCGCCGCGCGCCTGATGGATGAGCTTGAGGAGCTTGGGATCGTCGGCCACTCGCAGAGCGGCGGGCGCACGCGCGAAGTCCTGCGCGGAGACGAGGCGGCCGACGACGAGTAGTCGTGCCGCCGATTCTTGACGCTCGACGGCTGGCAGGTTAGGATTGCCCGCATGGGTGCTGAAGGAGCCGGGATGGAGACGAAGGATACCGTGCGCATGCCGCCGCAGACGCTGACGCTCTCGGACGCGATGCGCATTCGCTTCAAAGGCGTGCTGGATGCCGTGGCGGGATTCCTGAACCGACTGGGGTTGATGCCCAACACGGTGACGCTGGCGGCGCTGCTCGGCAACTTCTTCGCCGCCGTCCTGCTGGCCTACGGGCGCTTCCTGGAAGGCGGCATCCTCGTCCTGATCATGGGCGCCCTGGACTCGATCGACGGGTCGATGGCGCGCCTGCGAGGCGAACGCTCGGACTTCGGCGCCTTCGCCGACTCGGTCTCCGACCGCTACTCGGAGCTGGCGATCTTCGGCGCCCTCTTGCTCTACTACGTCCAGCGCGGCGACAACCTGATGGTGGTGGCCACGTTCCTGGCGACGGCCGGCTCGGTGCTGGTCCCTTACGTCCGGGCCAAGGCCGAAGCGGTGGGCTTCAACGCCAAGGGCGGGTTGATGGGGCGCTTTGAACGCTACCTGGTGCTCGCCCCGAGCCTGATCCTGAGCGCCCCGTGGCTGGGCATCGTCTTGATCGCCGTCCTGGGCAACTTGACGGCGCTGCAGCGCGTCTACTCCGTGCGCCGCCAGGCGCGAGGTGGTTGATGTTTGACGCTTACGGGATTCATCTCGGCCCGCTCTACTTCCGCTACTACGGCATGATCATCATGGCCGGCGCGGTGGCCGGGGCCTTCGTCGCCCGCCGGCTGCTGGCCTCGCGAGAGAAAGACCCCGACCTGGTGTGGGATGGTCTGATCTGGGCGCTCGTCTTCGGCGTCATCGGCGCCCGCCTGTACCACGTCTTCACCCCATCGCAAAGCCTGCTTGACGCCGGGATCGACACTCGCTACTACCTGACGCATCCTCTCGATATCCTGACGACCTGGAACGGCGGTCTGGGCATGCCGGGGGCGGTGATCGGTGGAGCCCTCGGCCTGTACCTCTTCGCCCGCCGCCGCAAGCTGGCCTTCGCCCACCTGCTGGATGCCGCCGCGCCGGCGACGGCCATCGGCCAGATGATCGGGCGTTGGGGCAACTACGTGAACCAGGAGCTCTACGGCCCTCCGACCGACCTGCCGTGGGCCATCTTCATCAAGCCCGCCAACCGTATGGCCGGCTACGAATCCTTCGAGCGCTTCCATCCGTTGTTTCTGTACGAGTCGATCTGGAACGGCTTGAATGCCTTGCTGCTGTACTTCCTGTGGAAGCGCTACGGGCACCGGCTGCTTCCAGGCGACCTGTTCCTGGTCTACCTGATCGGCTACCCGGTTGGCCGCCTGCTGCTCGAGTTCCTGCGCCTCGACTACGTTCCGCTGGCGGGCCTCAATCTCAACCAGGCGATCATGCTGGTCACTGCTGTCGCCAGCGCCGCAGTGCTCCTCTGGCGCCATCGCCGGCCGTCCCCGGCGCCGCCGGCGACGGCCTAGGCAGGTTGCCGCAGACGATGGAGGGCCCGGCCCGATAGGACCGGGCCCCTTGCTTGGTGCAGCCGGCATATGGGAGGTCGGTTCGATTGAAGCCGACCAACCCGAGGGCTATAATCGACAAACGGCATGGATGCATCGATTCAGACGCGCGATCTGACGAAGCGCTTCGGCGACTTCACGGCCGTGGCCGGGGTCGACCTGCGCGTGGCGTCCGGCGAGGTGCTCGTCCTGCTGGGGCCCAACGGCGCCGGCAAGACGACCACGACCCGCATGCTGGCCTCGATCCTGCCGCCCACGTCCGGGGAGGCGCGGGTGGCGGGGTTCGACGTCGTCACCCAGGCGAGCGAGGTCCGCCGCCGGATCGGACTGCTGACCGAGCACCACGGCCTGTATACGCGCATGCGCGCCGGCGAATACCTGGCCTTCTTCGGCGCCATGTACGGTCTGGCGAGCGCCGAGGCGAACCGCCGCGGCCAGGAGCTGCTTGAGCAGATCGGCATGCCGGATGTGAGCCGCCGCCGGCTGGGCGAGTTCTCCAAGGGCATGCGCCAGAAGCTGGCCCTGGTGCGCGCGCTGCTCCACGATCCGCCCGTTCTGCTCCTCGACGAACCGACGTCGGCGATGGACCCGGCCAGCGCCCGGCTGGTCCGGGATGCCATCCTTCAGCTGCGCTCGTCGCGCCGCACGCTCGTTGTCACGACGCACAACCTGGCCGAGGCCGAGGAGCTGGGCGATCGACTGGCGATCATCCGCCAGGGAGCTCTGGCGGCCCAGGGCAGCGTGCAGGAGCTCAAGCGGGAGCATGTCGGCCCGCCGATCATGGAGCTGCGCGCCGCCGCGCCGCTGGACGGGGTCGTGCGCATGCTGCCTGCCGAGGTTCGGCTGCTGACCAGCGGGCCGGATTGGGTGCGCTACGAGACGGACGCGCCTTCGCAGGCCAATCCGCGGGTGTTGGCGGCCATGGCGGGCGCCGGGGTGCAGGTGGTGACGCTGGCCGAGGTCGGGCGCAGCCTGGAGGATGTCTACCTCAAGGTCGTCGGCGTTCCGGCGCCCCGCGAGGAGGGCTGAGATGCAGGCCGCCCCCCTCGGGCCCCCGCGTGGCCTGCTTCCCGGCGCGTGGATCATCGCCCACCGCGAGATCCGCGATCAGCTGCGCGACTGGCGGATCCTGGTTCCCATCATCGCGCTGACGCTGTTCTTCCCGGGGCTGATGAACTTCACCGCGCGTCAGGCGATGGACTTCGTGGCGGAGTACGATGCGCCCATCATCGCCGAGCGGCTGGGGCCTTTCCTGCTGATGGTCATCGGCTTCTTCCCCATTTCGATCTCGCTGGTCATTGCCCTTGAGTCCTTCGCCGGTGAGCGCGAGCGGCTGTCGCTTGAGCCGCTGCTGGCCACGCCGCTCAGCGATTCGCAGCTCTACCTGGGCAAGATGATCGCCTCGCTGCTGCCGCCGCTGGGCGCTGCCTACCTGGGCATCGGCGTCTACCTGTTCGGCCTGTGGCGTTCGATCGGCTGGACGGCGCCGGCGCCCCTGCTGGCGCAGATCCTGATCCTCACCACGGCCCAGGCGGTTGTGATGGTGAGTGGGGCGGTCGTCATCTCGTCCCAGACGACCTCCGTCCGCGCCGCCAACCTGCTGGCCTCCTTCATCATCGTCCCGGTCTCGCAGTTGATCATCGGCGAGAGCCTGATCATGTTCTGGGGCCGCTACACGGTGCTGTGGTTCATTGTCGTCGCGCTGCTGCTGGTGGCGGCGGTCCTCACCCGCGTCGGGCTGCATCTCTTCAACCGGCAGGAGCTGCTGGCTCGGGAGATCGATGTGCTCGACCTGCGCTGGCTGGCCCGCACGTTGTGGCGGGCGTTCCGCGACGGGGCTCGCACGCCCCGGGAGGGGTATGCCGGCGTAATCCGCCGCACGCTCCCGGCGTTGAAGCCGACGGCGGCGCTGATGGCGCTGGCGCTGACGGCGGCCGTGATCGTCGGCGTGCGCCTGGCGCCGGAGTACCCCTTGCCCCTCGATGGGGAGCTTCTGGAGTCGATGCCGCAGACGCTCGTGGCTCAGTTCGAGCACTTCGGGCTGATGAGCGTTGGCGGCTGGTGGTGGATCCTGCGAACCAACCTGTCGGCCGTGGCGCTCGCCACGGTCCTGGGCATGTTCAGCTTCGGTGTGGCGGCCGTCATTCTGCTGATGGCCCCGGTGGCCATCGTCGGCTACCTGGCCGGCAGCCTGGCGCTGGCGGGGCAGAACGCGCCGCTCTACATCCTGGGCCTGGTCGTTCCGCACGGCACGCTCGAAGTGCCGGCGGCGCTCCTGGCGGGCGCGGCCGTCCTCCGCCTGGGGCTGGCAGGCGTGAGCCTGCCGCGCGGCACCTCGCTGGGTGAGGCGTGGCTGACGTCGCTGGCCGAATGGGCGCGCGTCTTCGTCGGGCTGGTCGTGCCATTGCTGTTCGCCGCGGCGCTGCTGGAAGTCTTCGTGACCCCACGCGTGGCCGTCCTGCTGCTGGGAGGCTGAGGGCATGGCGCATGTGGTGATCCTGGGAACGGCCAACGCCATCCCGGATGCCGAGCATGACAACACCCACCTGGCCGTGGTGGGCGAAGGCGGGGTCGTGTTGGTCGATTGCGGCGGCTCCCCGATGCTCCGCCTGCGCCAGGCGGGCATCGACCCGGAGGCGATCACCGACCTGATCACCACCCATTTCCATCCCGACCATGTCTCCGGTATCCCGCTGCTTCTGATGAGCATGTGGCTTACCGGCCGGCAGGCGCCGCTGCGGATCTACGGGCTGCACCACTGCCTGGAGCGCCTGGAAGACATGATGGGCTTCTACCAGTGGCACAACTGGCCCAACTTCTTCCCGGTGGCCTTCCATCGGCTGCCCGAGCAGGAGCGGGTTGTGGTGCTGGAGCGGCCGGATGTGCGCGTGCTGGCCTCGCCGGTGCGCCACATGGTCCCCACGATCGCGCTGCGTTTCGAGGGTCTGCCGGGCGGCAGGTCGGTGTGCTACTCGTCCGACACGGAGCCTTGCCTGGCGCTGGTGTCGCTGGCCAGCGGCGCCGATGTCCTGCTGCATGAGGCGTCAGGTGATGGGCTGGGCCACTCGTCGGCCACCCAGGCCGGGGAAGCCGCCACGCACGCCGGCGTGCGCCGCCTGCTGCTCATCCATTACCCGACCGGCGAAGGGCTGGGGCAGAGCCTCTTGATGCAGGCGCGCGCCGCCTTCAAGGGCGAAGCCGACCTGGCGCAGGACCTGCTCAAGCTGGCGCTCTAGATGCCTCGCCTTCGGGGTGGAATCCCGCTGGCGGCCAGCAGGCCGCCAGTGTCCTTGGATGCGCTCTTCCGGCGGGCCGATTAGGCCGGGGCAGGACGAAGCGTGGCGTGGAGGAAGTGGAACTCGCCACGGGCCGGCATCAGGTCGACGATCTCGACCAGGATGAACTCGCGCCCGCCCAGCGTAATGTGGTCGCCCACGCTGGGTTTGCGGTCGGTGTTGAGAATGGCGCCGGGGTGGGACTCGCCGATCACCACGTAGCTGACCTTGTAGATGGCGCTCATCACATCCCTCAGCGTCCGGTCAGGTGGTAGTGGCGCAGCTTGAACGACAGGTCGGCAGCCATGTTGCGCATGACGATGAACCCAAGATGGTGATTGGCCTCGCACAGCCGGTTGAAGTCGTCGCGGTCGATGGTCTGGATCAGGGTGTGATCGGCGATCGACTTGACCGTGGCGGAGCGAGGCCCGTAGTCGACGAGCGCCATCTCACCGAACAACTGCCCGCGCCCGAGATGGACGACCGTGCGGGGGGCGAGGTTCTGGCTGGAGGGACTGACGAGCACTTCCACGAAGCCATCGGCAATCACGAAGAGTTCACCTCCGGATTCGCCCTGGCTGGTGATGACCTGCCCGGCGCGGTACTCGCGCTGCTTGCAGATACGGGCCACGTCGGCCAGCTCCGCCTCGGTCAGCCCCTCGAAGAGCTCCACCTTGCTCAGGATCGGCAACAGGTCCATGTCCGCGGCTCCGTGGACGAACGCGTCCACCGTCCATTGTAGACCGGCCGCCGCCACAGGCAACCGCCCCGGGCAACCGTCCGGCGTGCGCCGGGACTTCGGAAGTTGGTCCGGTTTGTGGTAGAATGTGCCATCTGCCAACCCTCGCAAGGCCCCCTTCGATGACGCCTTCCTACGGCCGGAAGCCTGAGCCGATGGACCTGCTGGGCGACGACGACGCCTGGACCCGGCATTCGCAGCTTCCCCCCGGGTGGCACCTGCGGCGGCGGTCGCACCTGTGGCGCCCGCCCACCGACGCCTTCGAAACGGACGAGGCGTACGTGATCGTGGTCGAAGTCGCCGGCATGCGCGGGGCGGAGTTCTCGGTGACGTTCGAGCGCCCGATCGTGTGGATCCGGGGCACCCGCGGCGACGTCGCCGGCTCCAAGGCCTACCACCAGATGGAGATCGCTTTCGGCGACTTCGAGACCGGTGTGCACGTGCACGCGCCGATCGACGAGTCCGCCATTGAGGCGTCCTACAACGATGGATTCCTACGTGTCATCCTGCCCAAGTCCCAACCTCGACGGGTCCCGCTCACCCCGACGAGCTGAGCCCCATCCTGCCGGGCCAGGCTCCCCGCACGGGCTGGAGAGCTCTGCCGACCGTCTGTCTCACGATCTCGGAACCCCGACCGGCCTCCGCCCTGGCGAAGGTGAGCCACCGGCGCCGCTGATCGTGGTCCAGGAAGGGCAGGAGTCCCCCGAGGGTGGCAGCCTGGTCCCGGACCTGACCCAGCTGCCGGATGAGCTGCCCATCCTGCCTCTGCTCGGCCTGGTCGTCTACCCGCACACGGCCGTCCCGCTGACGATCGGACAGCCTCGATCCATCAAGCTGATCGACGACGTCGCCGGCGAGAAACGCCTGATCGGGCTGGTCGCTTCGAAGAATCCGGATCTTGAGCAGCCGGCGCCCGAGGACCTCTACCGCTACGGAACGGTCGGGTCAATCCAACGCCTGTTCCGCGCCCCGGATGGCACGATTCGCATGATCGTCCACGGGCTGGCTCGCTTTGAGCTGGGTGAGTTCACCGGGCTCGAACCCTACCTGGTGGCGCGCGTTCACCTGCGGCCGGAGACCGTCGAAGAGGGGCTCGAGATCGAGGCCCAGGTGCGGGCGGCCAAGGATCAGTTCCAGAAGGCGGCCGAGCTGGCACCGACGCTCCCGCGCGAGATCATCGCCAGCGTCGTGTTGCTGGAGGATCCGCTGCACGTGGCCTACACCATCACCAACTACCAGCGCATGGATCTGGAGGAGGCAGAGGCCATCCTGGAGGAGGACTCCGTCCTGGCCAAGCTCGGGCGCTTGAATGCGCTGCTGGGCCGCGAGATCGAGGTGCTGTCGCTCGGTCAGCAGATCCAGCAGGAAGCGCGCACCGAGATCGAGAAGGTCCAGCGCGAGTACTTCCTGCGCGAACAGCTGAAGGCCATCCAGCGCGAGCTGGGCGAATCCGACGAGCAGGCGGTCGAGGTCGAGGAGTTCCGCAAGCGCATCCAGGCCGCCGGCATGCCGGAGGAGGCCGAGAAGCAGGCGCGGCGCGAGCTGGACCGTCTGGCGCGCCTGCCCACCGCGGCGGCCGAGTACGGCGTGATCCGCACCTACCTGGATTGGCTGGCCGGGCTTCCCTGGAGCAAGGTCTCAGCCGATGACCTGGACCTGGCCCACGCCCGCCAGGTGTTGGACGCCGATCACTACGGCCTGCAGGACATCAAGCAGCGCATCCTGGAGTATCTGGCGGTGCGCAAGCTGCGCGCTGAGCGGCCGGCGCCCGACGAGGGCCCGTCTCCGGATGCGATCCGGCGCGAGCGGGAGGGGGTCATCCTGTGCTTCGTCGGCCCGCCCGGCGTAGGCAAGACGTCCCTGGGGCGCTCGATCGCCCGGGCCATGGGGCGCGAATTCATACGCCTCTCGCTCGGCGGCGTCCACGACGAAGCCGAGATCCGCGGCCACCGGCGCACCTACATCGGCGCCATGCCGGGGCGTATCCTCCAGGCGCTGCGGCGGGTCGAATCGCGCAACCCGGTCTTCATGCTGGACGAAGTCGACAAGATGGGCAACGACTTCCGCGGCGATCCGTCCTCAGCACTGCTCGAGGTGCTCGATCCCGAGCAGAACCGCGAGTTCCGCGACCACTACCTTGAGGTGGCCTTCGATCTCTCGCAGGTGATGTTCATCACCACAGCCAACTGGCTGGAGACGATCCCCGGACCGCTCCTCGATCGGATGGAGGTCATCCAGCTTTCGGGCTACACCGAGCTCGAGAAGCTGGCCATCGCCCAGCAGTACCTCCTGCCGCGGCAGCTGCGTGAGAACGGCCTGCGGCCGGGCGAGGTCGCCATCCGCGACGAGGCGCTGCGGAAGCTGATTCGCTCCTACACGCGCGAGGCCGGCGTGCGCAACCTGGAGCGCGAGATCGGGCGGCTGTGCCGCAAGGCGGCCACGCGCATCGCCGAGGGCAAGGAGACCGCCGTCGACGTGGATTCCGATCGGGCGTCCGAGTTCCTGGGCAAGGCGCGCTTCCAGGGCGCCGAGGAGACGGCCGAGCGAACGTCACTGGCCGGAGTGGCGGCCGGGCTGGCCTGGACGCCGACGGGCGGCGAGGTGCTCTTCATCGAAGCGACGGCCATGCCGGGAGCCAAGCAGTTCATGCTCACCGGCTCGCTGGGCCAGGTGATGCAGGAGTCGGCCCGCGCCGGCCTGTCGCTGGTCCGGTCGCTCTCCTCCAAGCTGGGCATCACCGAGAAGTTCTGGGTGACGCACGACATTCACCTGCACATCCCGGCCGGTGCCGTGCCCAAGGACGGCCCCTCGGCCGGCGTGACGATGGCCGTGGCGCTGGCCTCGCTGGCCACCGGGCGGGCGGTTCGCCACGACGTCGGCATGACGGGCGAGATCACGCTGCGCGGCAAGGTGCTGCCCATCGGCGGCCTGAAGGAGAAAGTCATGGCCGCCCACCGTGTCGGACTGAAGCGCGTGATCCTGCCGCGGCGCAACGAACCGGATCTGGAAGACGTGCCGGCCGAGATCAAGGACCAGATGAAGTTCATCCTGGCCGATACGCTGGACGACGTGCTGGTCGCCAGCCTCGAGCCGGCGGGCAAGGCTTCCGGCGTCCGATCGCCCAAGGGCAGGCCGGCCCCGCGTCCCGCCCGCACCCGGCGCGCAGCCCGCGCCCGAAGCTAGGACGACCTTGACGCCTGACGCGCCGCCCGCGCCAAAGATCCTAGTCGTCGACGACGACGCCATCATGGTCTCCCTGCTGCACACCCTGCTTCAGCTGGACGGTTTCCAGGTGGTGGGGGCGCACCCCGGAGAATCGATCGCTGACCGCGTCCGGGAGACCCAGCCGGACCTGATCCTGCTGGACGTCTTCCTGCGCGGCGCCGACGGGCTCGATCAGCTCTCGCGGCTCAAGGCCGAAGCCGATCTGAAGGCGATCCCGGTGGTCATGTGCTCCGGCATGGACGTCGGCGACCAGTGCGCCGCCCGCGGGGCGGCCGCCTTCCTGATCAAACCCTATTCCCCGGACCATCTTCTCGAAACGATTCGTGCGTGCCTTGGCCCGCGGCCTGAGGCCGACGGTCCGGGCACGCCCAAAGGACAAACGCAACGTGAGCAAACGAAATGAACGCGGGGCGCAGCGTCGCTGGTACACCGGCGATCTGCACCTGCATACACCCGCCTCGAGCGACTTC
>DYJB01000091.1:0-3321 GCA_020723365.1 Candidatus Aquidulcis sp.
CGACGGCTCGGAGGGGAAACCGCCGGGCGCGCCGTGCCAGCGCGGCTCCTCGGGCTGCACCCCCGGCGGCAGGTGGAATGTGACGGTCAGGTCCGTCGTACCTTGCACGAAGCTGCTGTCGAAGAAGGTCGGCGAGAAGTTGACGCTGACCATCCCGGCGTCGCCGGCCTCGTACATCATGTTGCATACCCCGGACAGGGTGACGGCCACGGTGCCGGACTCGCCGGGGCGGATGGCATCGGCGCCCAGCCCCACGGCGACACCGGGGGTGACGTACGGCGAGGAGGTGATATCGCTCAGCGGGACGCCGTTGACGGAAGCGCTGACGCCGGAGAGGGAGTAGCAGTCCGTCGGCGCGCCGACGTCGACGTAGTCGATCGGGTCAGCGAACGGATCGTTCCGGAAGGTGAGCTGGTAGGCCACGCTGGCCGTCCCGTCCGCCTGCCAGTAAACGTCGACCGTCTCCGCCTCAACGGCAAAGGAATAGGTCTGTCCCGCCGCCGGACCGGCCAGCAATCCCGCTCCAAGGAGGACCAAGGCCATCAGCCATGCCACGCGTTTCATGCGCCGCTCCTTCCCGGCTACCACTTGGGCTTCTCTTCCAACTGATAGCTGGTCTTGCAGTAGGGGCAGTGGACGACGGGGGCGCCGGCCAGCATGGTGATGTTCTCCGGAGTGAGCGCGCCACCGCAGCTGCGACAGGTTAGCTTCTCGAGGTTCACGTCACCCGAGAAGTCGATCTTCTGCACCACGGTAACTTCCTGAGCCGCCTTCTTGCCCAGGCGACCGGCGAGCGCGATCATGCCCAATCCGGCCAGCAGCGAGACGGCACCGACCGCCATCGTCCCCCACGGCTGTGAGATCTGGTCGCTGAAGGCCGCCCAGATGAAGAGCACGCCGAAGAAGATCAGCACCGCCGCGACGATGTACAGAATGGTGCGACCTGCGCCCATGGTCCCTCCTGAGGTGTGGAGTGGCGTCAGTGTAGCAAAGCGGGCCGGCGGCGACAAGCGCCGAAAGGCACATTCCCGTGTCCGAGTAGTCAAGTATCAAGGCGGGTCCGGCAGGCGCCAACGACTCCAGCGCCGAGCCAGGCCCTGACCCCTTCTCGCATCCGCCTTCGCCGCTCCTTGGGGCCGGATTCCTCGGCCCGGCTCCGCCAGGGCGTTCCGAGTGCCACGTCCCCATTCTCCCCGAGTGGCGCTGCCGCACCTGACAGCAGGCTGGCGAGTTACCGCCACGCAAGGCCCGGGAGGGGCGAGGCAAGCATCGCTTGACCGACCGCGCCCACCGGCTACAATGGGGAGGCGGGCTCCTTGGAGGGACTCTTGGCCAACTGGATCACCGTCTCGCGCTTCCCGGTCCTTCTCGCCTACGTGCTGATCCTGTACCTGGCGCCCGCCGAATGGCGCTTGGCGGCCGTCTTGTTGCTCTTCGTGGGGCTCATGCTCGACACGGTCGACGGCGTCGTGGCGCGGCGCCGCAAGGAAACCAGCCTGATTGGCAGCGTGCTCGATATTGCCGCTGATCGCAGCTATGAACTGGTCCTGTGGGTATGCTTCGCTGACCTGCGCCTGATCCCTGTGGCCATTCCCCTGATTGTCATCGCCCGCACGACGCTGACCGATGCCATCCGCAGCATCGGCGTCGGCCAGGGTCAGACGCCCTTCTCCCAGCACCGTTCCCGCCTCGGCATCTTCCTGGTGGCCTCGGGCTGGATGCGCAGCGGCTACTCGGTCAGCAAGATCCTTGCCTTCATGGCTCTGGCCATCACTCAGGCGGCAGCGGGCTTTCCGGCTGGGAGCTTCCTGGAGAATGCGGCGCAGCCGCTTGGCCGGGTGGCCCTGGTGATCGCCTGGCTCGCGGCGGCGATCTGTGTGCTGCGCGGCCTCCCCGTCATCACCGGGGGGATGCGCAGGCATGGGCGGACGCAGGGCGAGACGCCGCTTTCCGGAAAGGCATGAGGGTCCAAGAGCTGAGCGCCAGCGGGCTCGGTCTGCCGCTGGCCATGTTCCTCGCTCGCGTGCTTCCCGAGCGTCCCCTGCTGAGGCTCGCCCGGAGTCTGGCAGACCGTGCCGCTCTCGAAGACAGCCCCGCCGTCCACGCCGTGCGCCGCAATCAAGCCGTTGCGCGCCGTCTCGCCCCGGACGACCCCTCGCTTGAGCGCGCCGTGCAGTCGGTCTTTCGCAGCGCGGGGCGCGGCCATGTGGCGCTCTTCCGGGCGATGGCACGCGGCCGGCAGGAGCTGCTCCGCGCCTGCGAGGTCTCGCCCGATCTGCTGTCGCGCATGGAGACGGCCCTGGAGCGAGGACGGGGATTGATCCTGGTTGGCCCTCATATCAGCGCCTTCGACTTCTTCCTGCTCACCGTGGGGGCGCGCGGCTACTCGGCGCAGGCGCTGTCGCCGCCCATGCCGACGACCTCCTATCGCCTGCAGAACCGGCTGCGCACGGAGTATGGGACCGAGACGACGCCCATCTCGGTCGAGAGCCTGCGGATGGCCATCAAGCGCCTGCGGGCGGGCGGACTGGTTCTCACCGGCCTGGATCGGCCGATTGCGGAGCCCGAGGGGCTGGCCTTCTTCGGCCGGCCAACCTACCTGCCGCTCGGCTACGCTCGCCTGGCCGTGCGCACCGGGGCGGCGCTGCTTCCCGGCGCCGTGATTCCCATCGGGCCGGGCCGCTACCGGACAATCGCCGGTGAGCTGATCTACCCGCCGACGGGTTCGGGCGAGGACGCCGCCCGGCGGCTGGCCCAGCAGGCGCTGGACCAGATCGAACCGATCGTGAGGGAGCACCTCGACGAGTGGCTGATGTTCTTCCCGGTGTGGGTCGGCGCGTAGAGCAGTGACCGGCGCGCTGGGCGGCGTGGCACTTGGTATCCTGGGCCTCCTCACCGGCGCGCTGTGGACGCTGCCTGGCCCGCGAGGGCGCGACGCGGCGTTGATGCTGCGCCTCAATGTGGCGGCGGCTCCGGCAGTGATCGATCGCTGCCTGGCCTTGGGGCGCCTCCTTGGCACAACGCCCTTCTTCCTGCTCGCGCTGGCAGCCGTCGCTGCGTTCCATCCGCATCGCGCCCTCAGCCTGGGCGTGGCGGCGCTCGCCGCCGAGGCCGTCACCAAGGCTGTCAAGCTCCTGGCGCGAAGAGAGCGGCCGTTCGAGCAGGACGGCAGGGTCGTAGAACGGCTGGCCCGGCGGCCCAGGGATGCGGGGTTCCCGAGCGGCGACGCCATGCGCGCCGCTTTCCTGGCCGGCGTAGCCTGGGCCATCCTCCCGACGGCGGGGTGGCTGGCGGCGCCCGTAGCCGTGGTCGTCGGGCTCG
>DYJB01000091.1:3331-10675 GCA_020723365.1 Candidatus Aquidulcis sp.
CGGCGTACACTATCCCCTCGATGTCTGGGCGGGTTGGTGCGTGGGCCTGGGCGCCTCCCTGGCGTGGTTGGGATGGTTTGCTCGCTGAGACTGCACGCCGCGTGGACGGGGTCGGAGGAGGAGGCGAATGGCAGCAGGGAAGGCGGATGACGCGCGGCGCGCGGCCGAGCTGCGGGAGCAGATCCACTACCACAACCGCCGCTACCACGTCCTGGCATCACCACTGCTGAGCGACGCGGAGTTCGACCGGCTGGTCCAGGAGCTGCTGGCGCTCGAGGCGGCCCATCCCGAGTTGGTGACGCCCGATTCCCCCACTCGCCGCGTCGGAGGCGCGCCGGCGGAACGCTTCGTCAAGGTGCGCCATCCGGACTCGATCCTCAGCCTGGGCAACGCCTTCTCGGTGGACGAGGTGCGGGCCTGGCATGAGCGCATTGCCCGCCTCGACGAGCGCGTTCGAACCGCGCGGCTGGTGGTGGAGCCGAAGCTGGATGGTCTGACGGTGGTGCTGCACTATGAGCGGGGCGTCTTCGTGCTGGGTGCAACGCGCGGCGACGGCGAGATCGGGGAGGATATCACGGGCAACCTGCGCACCATCCGCAGCCTGCCGCTGCGCGTGCCTGTGGCGGGCGGGAAGGTTTCGGCTCCCGAGCGGCTCGTGGTGCGCGGTGAAGCGCTGATCTACCGGCAGGCTTTCGAGGAGATGAACGCCCGGCTGGCGAGTGCCGGCGAGCGCACCTACGTCAACGCGCGCAATACCGCCAGCGGGGCGCTCCGTCAGCTCGATTCGAGCCTGACCGCCTCCCGCCCGATCAGCCTGGCCTGCTACGCCATCGTGGAGGGCAAGGGACCGCTGCCGGGCACACAGTGGGAGACGCTTGCGCTGCTGCGCGACCTCGGGTTTCCGACCGCCGAAGGCGCCACGCGCTGCGAGGACCTGGAGGAGGCCATCGCCATCTGCCGGGCGGCGGCGGAACACCGCAACTCCTTCGCCTTCGAGGCCGACGGCATGGTGATCAAGATCGACGACCTGGCGCTGGCGCGCGACCTGGGAGTCGTCGGCAAGGACCCGCGCGCTGCCGTGGCCTTCAAGTTCCCGGCCCAGGAAGTCACCACGGTCCTGCAGGACATCGGCGTGGCCGTGGGGCGCACCGGCGTCATCACGCCCTATGCCGTTCTCGAGCCGGTGGAGGTGGGTGGCGTCACGGTGCGCCAGGCGACGCTGCACAACTTCGACTTCATCCGCGAGCGTGATATCCGCATCGGCGACCGGGTGATGGTCAAGCGCGCCGGCGAGGTCATTCCGTATGTCCTGGGCTCGATCCCCGATGCCCGGCAAGGCGGGGAGAAGCCGTATCGGCTGCCGTCGCGCTGCCCGTCGTGCAATGAGATGCTGGAGCAGGTGGAGGGGGAAGTGGCGGTGTACTGCGTGAATGCCGCCTGCCCGGCGCAGCTGGTGCGCAACCTGGAGCATTTCGCCTCGCGCGGGGCCATGGATATCGAGGGCCTGGGCATCAAGGTGGCCGAGCTGCTGGTCCAGGCCGGACTGGTGAGAGATGTCGCCGATGTGTACTCGCTGCAGCCGGCCAGCGTGCTTGAGTTGGAGGGGTTCGGGGAGAGGGGGGTCGAGAAGCTGCTGGCAGCGATTGACGCCTCCCGCCGGCGGCCGCTGGCGACGCTCCTGACGGCGCTGGGCATTCGCGGCGTCGGCGAAACGATGGCGGCTGATCTGGCGCGCGCCTTCGGCGATCTAGAGGCGCTCTCGCGTGCCCGCCCGGAGGAGCTGGAGAAGGTCGAAGGCGTGGGGCCGAGCACGTCGACTGCCGTCCGGGACTGGTTCGAGCGCGCCTCGAATCGCAAGCTGTTGGAGAAGCTGCGCCGCGCCGGCGTCTGGCCGCGAGCTGAGGCGCCGAAGGCCGGCCCGGGCTCGCAGGCGCTGGCAGGCCTGACGTTCGTCATCACCGGGACGCTGGCCGGCGTCAGCCGCGAGCAGGCCAGGGCGCGCATCCAGGAGCACGGCGGGAAGGTGGCCTCCGCCGTCAGCGGCAAGACGAACTACCTGCTCGTGGGCGAGAACCCGGGCTCGAAGGTGGACGAGGCGCGCCGGCTGGGCGTGGCACAGATCGACCTGGATGGGCTCGACAAGCTGATCGCCGGACGGAGGGGGTGACCATGGTCGACGACCCGCCCGAACGTGTATCCCGCGCCGAGCAGAAGGCTGACGGCGCGGCATATCGGGGCGGGCGGCGCGCATTCCGCGTGGGCGCCCAACTCCTCGCCCATGAGTGATCCTGCTGTCCGCTTGAAGCCCGGGCGGGAGCGCTCGGTCCTGCAGCGCCACCCGTGGCTCTTCTCAGGCGCCATCGCCGGCGTTGACGGCTCGCCGGCATTGGGGGACACGGTCGATGTTTTGGACGCCCGCGGGATGTGGCTGGCGCGAGGCGCATTCTCGCCCAATTCGCAGATCCGCGTCCGCCTGTGGACGTGGGATCCAGCCGAATCCGTTGACGAAGAGTTCTTCGCCCGGCGGCTCGATCAGTCGATCGGTCGCCGGCGCTCGCTCCTGGCCTCGGGAGAAACCAACGCCTGCCGCGAAGTGCACGCCGAGTCCGATGGCCTCCCCGGCGTGATCGTCGATCGATATACATCCTTCCGCGCAGTTCAGTTGCTCTCGGCCGGCGCCGAGCGCTGGCGTGCCGTGATCGTGCAGGCGCTGGCGGCCCGCGCCGACGTGGATGGGATCTACGAGCGGTCCGATGTCAGCGTGCGCGAGTTGGAGGGGCTGTCGGAGCGGACCGGACGGCTGTGGGGGGAGGAGCCGCCGGCCGCGACGGTCATCCAGGAGGCCGGGGCACGCTACCAGGTCGACATTCGCGCCGGGCAGAAGACCGGCTTCTACCTTGACCAGCGCGAGCACCGCAGGCTGGCCCGCCAGGGCATGGAAGGCGCGGAGGTGCTCAACGCCTTCGCCTACACCGGCGGCTTCACGGTCACCGCGCTTCAAGGAGGCGCACGGTCGGTACTCTCGATCGACAGTTCGGCTGAGGCGCTCGAGATGGCGCGTGAGAACGTGGGGCTCAACGGCCTGTCGACGGAAGCCTGCCAGTGGTCGGTGGCGGATGCCTTCACGGAGCTGCGCCGGCTGCGCGACCGGGCGGCACGTTTCGATGCGATCGTGCTCGACCCTCCACGATTTGCCGCGACGGCGGCGCAAGCGGATCGCGCCGCCCGAGGCTACAAGGACATCAACTTGCTGGCCTTCAAGCTGTTGCGACCTGGCGGCCGGCTGTTCACGTTCTCGTGCTCGGGCGGCATCTCGCCGGAGCTGTTCGAGAAGATCGTCGCCGGGGCGGCGCTGGATGCCCAGGTCCAGGCCGCCATCCTGCAGTGGCTTGGCCAGCCGTCGGACCACCCGGTCGTGCTCAGCTTTCCCGAGGGGCGCTACCTGAAAGGGCTCGTCTGCCAGCGCCTGGCCTAGGGAACCCTGGCCGGTGAGGCGGCTTCTCGTCTGCGCCGGCAGGCTGCGTGCTCCTGACTGGCCCGAGCCCGGCTGGTGTTGCCGCCATCAGGCTGGCGCTGTTGGCGCTTTGACGTTGGGACCGCGCGCCAAGCACGGGATGCGGGCTGCGCGTGCGCGTGTCTGGCAGGGGAGCGATCGCTGGGACCCGGCGCGGCTTGACCGCGACTGCGGTGTCGCCCGGCAGCATGGCACAAGGGCACGGACCCCCGTGCCCTTGTGCACCGTCGACGGCATGCTGGGAGTGGCGGGACGTGCTCAGGCGCCGGGCACCGCCGGGGGCGCCTGCATCTTGGCCTTCATCGAGAGGCGCAGAGCCGTTCGGTAGAGTCTGCGCACGCGCTCTGCCTCCTCGGTCTCACCTCCATCGTCAAGCTTCTGGGCAGCGCCAAGCAGCGCCGAGACAAACTGGTCGTCAATCACGGCGGCCTGATCCTCGAGCAGCTGAAGCGCCTGCGCCTCATCCTCGGTATCCAGCACTTGCTGGGCGAGCCTCAAGCTGGGAGGCATGGCGCGCTCGAAGGCCTGCTGCAGCCGGGCGTCGATCGCCTCCAGCTTCGTCAGCGTGGCGGCATCGTTGCGTTCGCGCGCCGCCCGGAGGTTCGCTTCCAGGATGCCGAGGAACAGGTCATCGATGTAAGGCAGCGCCGCCGCAAGCGCCTGGTCCAGGTCGGGCGCGTTGATGATCGAGCGCAGGACGGAGGCGGACTGCGCTGCGCGGGCCTCCTGCAGGCGATCGAGCTGCTGAGTGAAATCGAGCAGCTGCTGACGAAGAGCAATCAGCTTGGGCTTCTCGGCCTCGGGGGCGGCGTCGATGCGCTCGCTCAACAGCTGGAAGAAGGCATAGTCGAGCGCCGGCCGGGTAAGCCCGGCCAGGGCGAGGACTCGCTCGGGGCCGGGCGCCTGGATCAGGAGTCCGAGCAGGCTCTCACGGCTGAGTCCCTGACCGAGCTGCTTCAAGCTCTCGGCCGCTGCCGCCACTTCGGCTTCCTGCTCGGCCAGGCGCTTCCCGTAGGACGTCAGCTCGAGGGCCCGCTCGAGGCGATGCATGGCGGCCTCGCGGGCGCGCGGGTCGCCGCTCGACTGCAGGGACAGGGAGGCCAGCTGGAAGAACTCGGCATTGAGTTCACCATCGTGGGCCTGGACGAAAGCCGCCATCTTGGTCTCGGGCGTGCGCAGCAGGTCCTCGAACAGCCGCAGTCGGCCCCGCTGCGCCTCGAGCTGCTCCTTGGTGATTCCGTCGGCGGCCAGGATGCGCTCGGTCATCCCCTGCAGCGTGAGCATCGCCTGGGGTTGGAGGATGTAGGCCTTGCGCTGCTCCGGCGGAAGGCGGTTGACGGCCTGATTGATCAGCTGGCCCAGGAGGCGCTCCTGATCATCCTTCTTCAGCCCGAGCTCCATCGGCACGTAGGTCAGGAGCAGTTCCTTGGCCGGATCGTGGTAGACGAGCGGCGAGGCCAACGCACCTTCGTAGCGGCAGCTGGGGCAGCGAATGGCGTTCAGCGAGCCCGAGAGCAGGCGCGCCTTGGCGGAGGGGTCTTCGGAGACATCGATCAACTGCTCGATGGCGGCCTGCACGGGCGCTTTGCAGTTCGGGCAACGTACCTGGGTCATCGTTCGCGGCATGATGGGTTCCTATCGACGGTGAGTTGTGCCCAGCATCAGGCGGAGGGCCTGGGCAGGGAGAAGCTGATGCATGCGCCGGGCCCAGGCTGCGCCTCGACCCAGATGCGGCCGCCATGGGCTTCGACGACCGCCTTGGCGAGGTAGAGACCGAGGCCGGCGCCCTTGGTCATGCGCGCCGTCTCGCTGGAGCGATAGAAGCGGTCGAAAACCCGCGGGGCGTCCTGCAGTGGAATGCCGGGCCCCTGATCGGCGACGCTGACGACAACCTCGCCGCCCCGTACCTGACCGCGCACGGTGATGGCGCCGCCTTCGGGCGAGTACTTCACGGCGTTCGAGAGCAGGTTGCTGATCACCTGGCTCAGCCGGTCTTCGTCGCCGGCGATGGGTGGAAAGTCGGGCGGGAAGTCCACCCGGAAGCTGTGCCGTTTGGTCTGGGTGCCGAATCGTTCGGTCAGGCGGCGGGCGAGCTGGTCCAGGGCGACGTCGGCCCGCTGCAGGGCCAGGCCGCCGGCCTGCAGGCGTGAGGCGTCGAGCAGGTCGTCGATCAGCTGGGCCAGGCGATCCGCCTCGTCCTCGATCACGGCCAGGCTGTCCCGGATGACAGCCGGGTCCCACTGCGCATCCTCGCGGCGGAGCGTGCCGACGTAGCCTTTGATGAGCGCCACCGGCGTGCGCAGCTCGTGGCTGATGATGGATATGAAGGTGCTCTTGACCTCCTCAGCCTCCCGGAACTTGGTGATATCCCGCAGGTTGCCGACGATGCTGCGCAGCTTGCCGTCGGGCGAGAGGGCCGGGGCGTAGGTGATGCCGACGCTGAGGGGTTCGCCGGTGCGTTTGAGCAGGTCGCCTTCGACGTACAGTGTCGCCTGGGCCGAGAGCGGCCAACCGCCGGCGACGGCTTGCTCGAGCGCCAGACCGGGTTCGCGGCGCAGCCAGCGGATGACGGCGGCATGCTCCTGGCCGAGGGCGTCTTCGGCGCCGAGCCCGGTCATGCGGGCGCAGGCGCGGTTGAAGCCGATGAAGCACAGCTTGGGGTCGAGGATGAAGATGCCGTCGGCGGATGATTCGAGCACGGCCGCCAGATCCTGCTTCTGGGCGGAGACGGCCGCGTACAGGCGGGCGTTGTGCACCGCCGTGGCGGCCTGGGTGGCGAAGCCCTGGAGCAGGGCGCGGTCCTCGGCCGAGAACGTGCCGGCGTAGGAGCGGAAGACGAAGATCACGCCGACGATTTCCTGGCGGGCGATGAGCGGCAACCCGACGCCGGTCAACAGCCCCATGGAGGCTGCCTGCGTGATGCGCTGCAGCCTGCGGTTGACCTCCGGAAGCTCGAAGCGCTGAGGGTCGCCTTGATCGGGAATGTCCGCCAGGAGGGGGGAGAGGTGTTCCAGGAACGCCGGGCTGATGCCGAAGGAGGCGCCGACCCGCCAGCCGCCTTCCTGACGAAGGACGATCAACCCGGCGTGTCCGCCCAACAATTCCGCCGAGATGCGCGCGATCCGACTGAGGAGCGGGTCGAGATCGAGCTCCCCGGTCAGGGCGCGGGCGATCTCCAGCAGGTAGTCGCGCTGGCGGACGCGGAAGTCGGGCAGCATCGTCAGTCGGCGAGACCCTCGGACTCCGCCTCGGTGATGGAAGCCTCGAGGATCACAAGTCCTTCGTCCATCTGCGCCTTGTTGATGATCAGCGGGGGACTGATGCGAAGCGTGCTGTCACCGCAGCCGAGGGTAAGCAGGCCGTGGGCGAAGGCCTTGAGCTCGATCGTGTCGCGCAGCTTCTTGGCCGGCTTCTTGGTCTGGCGGTCCTTGACGAACTCGATCCCGATCATCAGACCCTTGCCGCGCACGTCGCCGATGGTGCGGTGGCGCGCCTGGATCTCGGCCAGGGCGTCAAGGGTGTACTGGCCGAGTTCGGCGGCATTCTGCATCAACCCGTCCTGGATCAGATCCAGCGTCGCCAGGCCGGCGGCGCAGGCCAGCGGGTTGCCGCCGAAGGTCGAGCCGTGATCCCCGGGCATGAAGACCCCCAGGACGGCGCTGTTGGACAGGACGGCCGAGATGGGGTAGAAGCCGCCGGAGAGGGCCTTGCCGATGAGGGTGACGTCGGCCTCGATGCCCTCGTGCTCCTCGGCCAGGAGCTTGCCGGTCCGGCCCAGGCCGGTCTGGATCTCGTCCAGGACCAGGACCACCTCCCGCTCCCGGCAGATC
>DYJB01000092.1 GCA_020723365.1 Candidatus Aquidulcis sp.
GATTCGAGGGCATCCTTTCCTTGAGCGTCCTGGCGATGAGCCTGATGAGCGGATGCAACCTGGGGAGCACTCCTGCGCTGACAGCCGGAGATGGGGGAACGGATGCGGCGTCTGTGGAGGCGGCGCTCCAGCCGATCGGTGAGTCGCTCAAGGTTCGCGTGAATCGCGACCGCGACGTGTTGGGACTGCCGGCGCTGACTGCCTCGCAGGCGCTGGATGAGGCCGCCCGGCTGCGAGCTGAAGACATGCTGATCCGCGGCTACCTGGGCGCCATTGGGCCCGGCGACGCCTCGGTTGCGGCGCAGGAGCTGATGGCGGTGGCCGGCTACTCCGGGCAGCTGGGCGAACTGGTGTACGAGCATGCCGGTCAGCTCTCAACTCTCACCGAATCCACGGTCGGCGCCTGGATGGCGAGCGACGCGCACCGCAAGCTGCTGCTCGACACCCGCTTCCGGTTCCTGGGAGCCGGGATGGCAGGCGGGCAAGAGGATTGGATCGTCGTCGCGCTCTTTGCCGAGGTGGGACCATGAGCCGTCGCGTGCAACCGATGGACAACCGGTCGCTGGCCGAGACGTTCGAGGTCATCGCCGATCTGCTCGAGATCCAGGGCGAGATCATCCACAAGATCCTCGCCTACCGCCGCGCAGCCGAGTCGATCCGTGGCCTGAGCCGCCCGGCAGCGGACCTGTGGGGCGCAGGAGAGCTGCGCACCATCTCCGGCGTGGGTGAGGCCATCGCCGGCAAGATCGACGAACTGATGCGAACCGGCAAGCTGGACTTCTTCGAGAAGCTCAAGCGTCAGGTGCCGGTCACCCTGGTCGACGTGCTGCGCGTGGGGGATGTCGGGCCTAAGAAGGCCGCCCGCTTCTGGAAGGAACTGGGCATTACCTCGCTGCCTCAGCTCGAAGCGGCGGCCCGCGCCGGCAAGCTTCGCAGCATGGCCGGGATGGGGGAGCGTTCGGAAGCCCGGCTGTTGGAGAGCATTGCGGCCTGGAAGGCGCGGCAGTCGACCCGCGTCTCGATCGCCCGGGCGCGACCGGTGGCCGCCAGCCTTCTGGATCGGCTGCGCCACCTGCCGGGGGTGGCGGCGGCCGAGCCGGCCGGAAGCCTGCGTCGTTGGCGGGAGACCGTGGGCGACATCGACCTGCTGGTCGCGGCCGACAAGCCGCGGGCCGTCATCGAAGCCTTCCTGGCCTTTTCCGAGATCGAGCGCGTGCGCGGGCGAGGGGACACCAAGGCGAGCGTCGTGCTGGCCAATGGTCTGCCCGTCCAGCTATGGGTCCACCCGCCGGCGCACTTCGGCACCGCCCTGCAATACGCCACCGGCTCCCAGGCCCACAACGTCCGGCTGCGTGAGCTGGCGCAGGAGCGCGGAATGTCGCTCTCCGAGCACGGCTTCAAGCTCAAGGACGGCCGGACGGCCGAGTGCGGGCGGGAGGAAGACGTCTACGCGCAGTTGGGGCTGCCGTGGATCGCCCCCGAGCTGCGCGAGGATCGCGGCGAGATTCAGGCGGCGCTCGACGGGCGGCTGCCGGGGCTGGTCACGGCCGACGATATCCGAGGCGAGCTGCACGCGCACAGCGATTGGAGCGACGGCGCCGTCTCCCTGGAGCAGATGGCCGAGGCGGCAGCCGGCGCCGGGCTCGAGTACCTGGTCATCACCGATCACTCGAAGAGCCTGGGGGTTGCCAACGGGCTGACACCCGAACGCGTACGGAAACAGCGCAAAGAGATCGAGGCGCTGCAGCGCAGGCTCGGCAGCCGCCTGCGGCTGTTGCACGGGACGGAAGTCGAAGTCCTGGCCGATGGGGCGCTGGACTTCGACGATGAGGTCCTGGCGGCCTTCGACCTGGTGACGGCCTCGGTGCACTCGTCGCTCCGTCAATCGCGCCCGCGCGTGACGGAGCGCATGATCGCCGCCATTCGCCATCCGCACGTCGACATCATCGGACACCTGACCGGGCGCATGATCGGGAGCCGCGATCCGGCGGATCTCGACCTGGAGGCGGTGTTCCAGGCCGCCGCCGAGCAGGGCGTGGCGCTCGAGATCAATGCCCACCCGGAACGCCTCGACCTCAACGAAGCCCATGCCCGGCGCGCCACCGAGGTGGGCTGCCTGCTGGCCATCAACACCGACGCCCATCGCCCCGAGCACTTGTCGCTGCGCGAGTACGGACTGGGCATCGCCCGGCGCGCCTGGGTGACCCCCGCCAACGTGGTGAACTCCTGGCCGGTGGAGCAGGTGCTGCGCTGGGCCAGGGGCCACGCAGGCTAGGCCACCGGCTCTCTCCGCGCCGCGACGTCCCAGGCGCGCCGGGGTTGTACCCCCAGGGAACGATTCATCCACTTCGCACTCATGGGAGGAGCCTCGTGTCCGGAATCGCGATTGTCACCGACAGCACGTCCTATATCCCGCCCGACCTCGTCCGCAAGTACGGTCTGCACGTTGCCCCGCAGATCCTGATCTGGGGTGAGGAAACCCTGCGCGACGGCATCGACATCATGCCCGATGACTTCTATGCGCGCTTGAAGACAGCCAGCGTCATGCCGACCACGTCCCAGGTCACGATTGCCTACTTCAAGGAGCTGTTCGAGAAGCTGGCCGGGGAAGGCAAGCAGATCCTGGCCTTGCTGGTGTCCTCCAAGCTCTCGGGGACGATCTCCTCAGCCGTGCAGGCCAAGGAGCTTCTCCCCAAGGCCGAGATCGAGATCGTCGACTCGTACAGCACGGCCATGGCGCTGGGATTCCAGGTCCTTGCGGCCGCCCGGGCCGTCGAGTCCGGACGCACGTTCGCGGAGGTGGCAGACGTGGCCCGGCGCGCCTCGGCGCACACCGGGATCGTGATCGCCGTCGACACGCTGGAGTTCCTGCACCGAGGCGGCCGGATCGGCGGGGCGGCGCGCCTGCTGGGCACGGCCTTGAACCTGAAGCCCGTCCTGGAATTGGCCGACGGCCGGATCGAACCGATCGAGCGCGTGCGCACGAAGGCCAAAGCCCGCGCCCGGCTGCTCGAGCTGATCGCCGAACGCGTGAAGGGGAAGCCGAACCTGCGCCTGGCAACCATCCATGCGGCTGCGGAAGCCGAAGCGGTTGAGCTCATGGAGCAGGCCAAAGCCCTCATGCATCCTGTGGAAGCCATTGCCGCCCTGGCCAGCCCGGTCGTGGGCAGCCATGCCGGCCCGGGAACCGTTGGCCTGGCGTATTCCACAGACCTCTAGCCCACGCAGGCCGCCACACCAATCGCCCGGGGCGGGGAGTCATCCCCGCCCCGGAGCGTTAGTCAGGGTTGACATCCTCCGGCGAGTTGGGCTAGAATGTGGATATTGTAGGTCGGGCTTGACTAATTATGCCTGACCAGGTGAGCGGTGGACCGAGAGCTCCTTCTGCTAGGGATCCTGCGGCGCGAGGCGATGCACGGCTATCGGCTGGTCGAGATCGTTGAGACCGAGCTGCGTGCGTGCACCGACCTGAAGAAGCCCACCGCCTACTTCCTGCTGGGCAAGCTGGCTCGCCTCGGCCTGGTGACTCGCACCCGCACGCGGGAGGGCAAGCGCCCGCCCAAGTGGGTCTACCGCCTGACGCCCAAGGGCGAAGAGACCTTCCAGTCTCTGCTGCGCGAGAACCTGGCTGCGTTTGCCCCGCCCAAATACCCCGGGAGCGTCGGCCTGGCGTTCTTGCACGCCCTCGCTCCCGAGGAGGCGCACCGGCTGTTGTCCCAGCGGCTGACGGCGCTCGAGGCGCGTGCCGCCGGGATCGGCCCCCAGGATGCCGTGGAGGGTCCATCGGCGCTGGTCGCCTCGCATGAACGACATCAGCTACTGGCCGAAGCGAAATGGCTAACCGAAATCCTGGCTGCTGGGCCGGGACGCCCCGCCGCGCCCGGTCCGGCGTCAGCATGAAGGGGTCCGGTTTCGCAGGCGCCTCGCCGGGCGCAGCAGGCACCGGCGAGGCCAGAGGCACATCCCTCGTCGCACGCGTGGCCGCGCGCCAGTCCCCGGGGCGCGCCGCTTCCGAGGGCAAGCATCCGGCGGGGGAGATGACACCCGAGGTGAGCTCACGGTGAAAGAACGAACGCTGCTCGTCGTCGTGCTCGTGACCGCTCTGCTGGTAGTGGCCGGGATCTGGGTGGCACAGAATGTCAACCTGATGCCGGCCGAAGCCTCGACCCGCGCGGCTCTCGTCGACCAGCTCTTCCGAGCCATGCTCGGCCTGGCGGCGGTGATCTTCCTGTTGGTCGAGGGACTGCTCCTGTTCTCGGTCCTCCGATTCCGTCAGCCGCGCGGCGATGATGGGGACGCCCTTCCGGTGCACGGCAACCGCGCCCTCGAGATCGTGTGGACGCTGATTCCGGCCCTGATCGTGATCGTCATCGGCTTCTACTCCTTCCGTGTCCTGGCCGCCAGCGAGATCCGCGAAGAGAACCCGCTGGTTGTCAACGTCCGCTCGCGCCAGTTCGCCTGGACCTTCGAATACCCGGGGACGAGCGTGATCTCGAGCGACCTGCACCTGCCGGTCGGGCGCCAGGTCCGCTTCCTGATCACGTCGGACGATGTCATCCATTCCTTCTGGGTTCCGGAGTTCCGCGTCAAACGCGACGCCACGCCCGGGCAGATGGCCGAACTGCTGGTGACGCCCACGCGGGAAGGGACCTACCCGGTGCGCTGCGCCGAGCTGTGCGGCGTCGGCCACGCCGCCATGGGGTTGTCGTCCCGCGTCATCGTCGAGAGCGACGAGGCCTTCCAGGCGTGGCTGACCCAGGCGGCGGCGTTGCCGGCGGATCCGATCGAGGCCGGCCGCACGCTCTTCAAGCGCTACGGCTGCCCGGCCTGCCACGCGCTGGCCGATGCCGGAGCCGCGGGTGTCGTCGGGCCGGCGCTCGATTCGCTTGCCGATCCCAACGGACCGCACGCCCACGCTCACGGCGGCATGGACATCCGGGCCTTGGTCGAGCAGTCGGTCCTCGACCCTTCGGCAGCGATCGCGCCAGGCTTCGCCGACGGCCTGATGCCCAAGGATTTCGGCACGCGCATCCCGGCCAACGAGTTGGCGATCCTGGTCGACTACCTGGTCGCTCAGAAGTAGAGCAGGAGACACCTCACGATGACCACAGCCACCCCCGCGCTTTCGCCGCGCCGCTACTTCGGCTGGAGCACCGATCACAAGGTGATCGGCGTCCAGTACCTGGTCACCAGCTTCTTCTTCTTTCTGGTCGGGGGAGCGATGGCGGGCATGATCCGCACGCAGCTCCTGGCGCCCGACAGCACCCTCGTCAGCGCCGAGGCCTTCAACCGCCTCTCCACCAACCACGGCTCGGTGATGCTCTTCCTGTGGATCCTGCCGGTGCTGGCCGGACTGGGCAACTACCTGGTGCCGCTCCAGATCGGGGCACGCGATATGGCCTTCCCGCGCCTGAACGCGCTGTCCTTCTGGCTGCTCGTCCCTGCCGGACTGCTCATGCTGGCCAGCTTCTTCGTCGGCGCCGCCGAGGCCGGCTGGACCGCCTATGTGCCCCTCTCCATCAGCGGGCCGGACGGCCAGACGCTGTGGGCCCTCAGCGTCATCCTGCTGGGCACGTCGTCGATGATGGGCTCGATCAACTTCGTCACGACCATCTTCACCATGCGCGCCGAGGGCCTGACCTTCTGGCGCCTGCCGCTCTTCTCGTGGTCGATGCTGGCGACCTCCATCCTGGTCCTGACCGCTACGCCGGTGCTGACCGCCGGGCTGGCGCTCATCGCCATGGATCGGCTGGTCGGCACGCTGTTCTTCAGCGTCCCGGCCGGTGGAGACCCGATCCTGTGGCAGAACCTGTTCTGGTTCTACTCGCATCCGGCGGTCTACATCATGGTGCTGCCGGCCATGGGCGCCATCTCGGAGATCTTCCCGGTCTTCGCCCGCAAGCCGGTCTTCGGCTACCGCATGATCGCCGTCTCCAGCCTGGCCATCAGCCTGCTCGGCCTGACGGTCTGGGCGCACCACATGTTCACCAGCGGCATGGACCCGCGCCTGCGCGTGCCCTACATGATCAGCACCATGATCATCGCTGTGCCGACCGGGGTGAAGATCTTCTCCTGGCTGGCGACGATCTGGGGCGGCAAGATCCGGCTGGACACGCCCATGCTGTTCGCCCTGGGCTTCATCTCGATGTTCCTGATCGGCGGCATCACGGGCGTCTTCCTGGCGGCGATCCCCGTCGACCTGCACGTGCACGACACCTACTTCGTCGTGGCCCACCTGCACTTCGTGCTCTTCGGCGGCAGCGTCTCGGGCGCCTACGCCGCGCTCTACTACTGGTATCCGAAGATCACCGGCCGCCGCTTCGACGAGCGGCTGGGCAAGGTCCATTTCGCCGCCAACTTCATCGGCACCAACCTGGCCTACCTGCCCATGTTCCTGGCCGGACTGCTGGGCATGCCGCGCCGGGTGGTCAACTACGACCCGCGCTTCACGGAGCTCAACCAGCTGGCGTCGCTCGGGGCGTTCCTGCTGGCTGTCTCGGTGCTGCCGCTTCTCTACAACATGATCGTCAGCTGGGTCAACGGGCCGAAGGCGGGTGACAATCCCTGGAGGGCGAGGACGCTCGAGTGGCAGGGGAGCTCGCCGCCGCCTGTCCACAACTTCGACCAGCCACCGGTCGTGACCGAAGGCCCCTATGACTATGGTGAGGCCGAGGCACGCTCCATGATGCCGTCGCCCGCCGCGGCCGGCGATTGAAGCCGCAGGAGAGAACCATGACCTCACACACCATCCCGCACGCCGACGACTTCCGCGCCGGACGCGAGCTGTCGCTCGATCACCGCAAGCTCGGCATGTGGCTCTTCCTGGCCTCGGAGGTGATGTTCTTCGGCGGCCTGGTCGGAACCTTCCTGCACTACAAGGCCACCCTCCCGACGCCGGAGGCCGCCCTGCTCGACACCGTGCTGGTGGGGCTCAATACCTTCGTCCTGATCACCTCCAGCCTGATGGTCGTGCTCGGGCTGGACGCCATTCAGCGCGGCCGCCGCCGCGGCCTGATCACCTTTCTGGGACTGACGGCGCTGCTGGGCGCCATCTTCCTGGGGGGCCAGGTCTTCGAGTTCATCAGCCTGGCGGGCCACGGCGTCACGCTCCAGTCAAGCGTTTTCGGGTCGAGCTTCTACACGCTCACCGGCTTCCACGGCCTGCACGTGCTGATCGGCGTCATCTGGGCGCTGGTCACGCTGATGAAGGCGGCGCGCGGGACGTACACGGCCCAGGAGCACGCCGGAGTGGAAGCCTTCGGCCTGTACTGGCACTTCGTGGACGTCGTCTGGATCGTGCTCTTCACGATCATCTACCTGATCTGAGGTCCTGGCATGACTGACATCCCCCGCACAACGCACGACGGTCGGCGCGCTCGCGGCTACGTCATGGTCTTCCTGGCGCTGGCGGCTATCACCGCCATCGAGCTCGTCTTGACGCAGATCGGGCTGGCTGCTTCGGCTGCCGGCGCCCTGTTCCTGATCCTCTCCCTCGGCAAGGCGACGCTGGTGGTGATGTTCTTCATGCACCTGCGGCAGGACTCGCGCATCTACACCGCCATCTTCCTGCTGCCGGTCATCCTGGTGCTGGCCTTCTCGACCTTGATGCTGATGAGCGCCGGGGGACACTAGTGGCCCTCCTGCACGCGGCGCTCACGCGGCGGTCCGGCGCTTCGAGCGCTGCTTTCCTTGTGCTGCTGGGCGGCCTGGGAGGCCTCTCGCTGGGAGTGGCGGCCGCGCTGCCCGGGCGATGGCTCGGGCTGGGGATCGCCGCCGTGCTCCAGATTGTCCTGTTCGTACCCCTGCGGAGCCGCTTGAGCCGGCCGGTGCCGGGCCGCACCCTCGTCTCCAGCGCGGGTCAGGCGGCCCTGTGGTTTGGGGCGTTGGGGGCCGGCACGCAGGCGCCCGCAGCGGCCTCGCCTCTGGCCGCGGCCATTGCGGTCGCTGCCGTCTGGACGTGGTGGCAGATTCGGGATCGCGATCGCACCCAGCCGGCGCTGGCGGTCCTGTTGGCGTCGCGCGCCGCGCTGGCTCTGGCATGGTCTATCCTGCTCCTGGCGGGGCGGGGGGGCAGCCTGCTGGCGGCCACGACCGGGCTTACGTGGGCTGCCTCCTTCGCCGTACTCGCGCTCCAGCTCGCGCCGCTGCCCGCGGCGGCCGGCAGGATCACCACGCCCGCCGCTGCACCCGCGTGGCGTGACTACCTGGCGCTCACCAAGCCGGTCATTGTCGTCCTGCTGCTCGTGACCACCCTGGCCGGGATGGTCGTCGGCGCCGGGCGCTGGCCGGGCACCGAGGTCGTGCTGTGGACGATGCTGGGCGGCGCCCTCTCGGCCGGCGGAGCCAGCGCCCTCAACCAGTACATCGATCGGGACCTCGACGGCCGCATGCAGCGCACGCAGCGCCGCCCGTTCCCCTCCGGCCGCATCGGCGAGGCACAAGGCCTCAGCTTCGCCATCGTCCTCTGCCTCGCCGGGTTCTACACGCTGGCTATGGCGGTCAACGTGCTCAGCGCGCTGCTGTCGCTGGCCGGAATGATCTACTACGTCGTCCTGTACAGCCTGGTGCTCAAGCAGTCGACGCCGCAGAACATCGTCGTCGGCGGCGGCGCCGGCGCCATCCCGCCCCTCGTCGGCTGGGCCGCGGCGACAGGATCGCTCAGCATGGCGGCTTTCTTCCTCTTCGCCGTGATCTTCTTCTGGACCCCGCCGCACTTCTGGGCGTTGGCGCTGCTGAGGCGCAAGGACTACGCCCGCGCCGGCGTGCCGATGCTGCCTGTGGTCGAGAGCGAACGCTCGACGGCCTGGCAGATCCTGCTCTACTCGGTCCAGCTGGTGGCGCTGACGCTGCTCTTGCCGCTGGCCGGCGTAGGGGGAGCGGGTTTCGCCCTGGCCGCGGCGGCCTTCGGTATCGGCTTCATCGCCTTCGCCTGGCGGCTGTGGAGGCACGGCGGCAACCGCCTGGCCTATGGCCTGTACCGCTACTCGAGCATGTACCTGGCGCTGATCTTCGCCGCCATGGTCGTGGATACCTTGGGCCGAGCCTGAGGGCCGGAGCCTCCCGCACCCGGCAATCCCGGCGTTGCGCGCCACGCCGCCAATTCATCCGGTTCTCGGAAGGGGTTGAGATGGGTAGCCTGGAGCAAGCCCGCGAGACTCAGCTGAAGAACATCCTCGCCAAGACGGGCAAGAGTCTGGATCAGGTGCGCGCCCTCATCAAGGCCAGCAAGCTCACCAAGCACAGCGAACTCCGCGAGCTGCTCAGTGCCAGGCTTGACCTTGGCTTCGGCGATGCCAACTCGCTCGTCCATTTCGCCCTGGCGTCGGATGGCCAATCCGCGGCCCAGGCGGCCGGCAGCGCCGTCGGCGACATCCTCGATGCCATCTACACCGGACAAAAAGCGGCCCTGCGGCCGATCCATGAGAAGGTCATCGTCGCAGCCTCGAAGCTGGGCCCGTTCGAGATCGCACCGAAGAAGGGCTACGTCAGCCTGCGCCGAGAGAAGCAGTTCGCCATGGTCGGTCCCGGCACGAAGGGGCGCCTGGAAATCGGTTTGAACATGAAGGGACCCAAGCCGGGGCCTCGCCTGACGGCGCAACCACCCGGCGGGATGTGCCAGTTCAAGGTCTTCCTGACGTCTGCTGAAGAGGTCGACAAGGAGCTTGTCGCCTGGCTTCGCACGGCGTACGAGAGCGCGGGCTGAGGCTCTCCCTTCGCCCAACGCGCAGCATAGGCCGTGGCCCGCTACCTCTCAGGCGAAGCCGACTCGGATAATGGGCGGCGGCTGAGAGAAGCGGCCGGCCTGAGCTCAATCCCGCGCAATCCGTTGACGTTCGAGCGGGGCTATCGCCCGGCTCGGGTGTTTTCCACCCGTGCACCGGATCGATGTGGAGCGCGGTCGCCGAGCCGCGGTGATCGGCAGCGGAACCCCATGAGCGGATCGTCCCCTTCAAGGGGGCCATGCCTGCTGCGGGCGCGGTTGAGGGCAGGTATGGGCGTGAGGCTCAGCTTCGGCGGCGCCCCGCCGTTCGCAGGTAGACAAACCCGAAGAGAACTGCGATCGCCAGCGGCACACCCGCCAGCACCCAACTGGCCACATCGTCCGTGCCACCGACACGCTCGGAGAAGCTGACCTGGTGCACGTCCGGCGGCGGCCCGATGCGAACGGCGACGTCCCAGAATCCAGCCGAAGGGACGGCAAGGCTCACGGCGTAGTTGCCGGGGACCTCTGCCCGCTCCGGGCTCGCCGGCCCGTTGACGGCCTCGCCTTCGCCGCCGGCCGGGCGAGCCTCGACGTCGATCGTGAGACCCTCGAGCGGCCTGCCAGTCTCGTCCGACACCCGCACCTCGACGAACAAGTGGCCGACCTCGGTCGGCCCGGTGAAGGCATCCACCAGGTAGGGGCCGACCTCTTGGCGAGTGAGGCGCACCCGAAAGGTCGCCTGGTGTTGCGCCTCCTCAGGATGCACCACGACGGGATGAAGCGTCGGCGTCGCCCGCGAGGCCGTGGCGGC
>DYJB01000093.1:0-4282 GCA_020723365.1 Candidatus Aquidulcis sp.
GCTGCTGGAAGCGATGCAGGAGCGCCAGATCACCGTGGACGGCGTCACGCGCTCGCTACCGCGCCCCTTCCTGGTGTTGGCCACACAGAATCCCGTGGAGCTGGAGGGGACCTTCCCGCTGCCGGAGGCGCAGCTTGATCGCTTCCTGCTGCGGCTGAGCCTCGGCTACCCCTCGACGCAGGAGGAGGAGGCGATCCTGCTGCGCTTCGGCGCGGCCGATCCGCTCGTCGGTCTCCAGGCCGTCACCTCTCCCGAGGAGATCCTGACGGCGCAGCAAGTGCGGCGGGGGATCCGCGTCGAGGCATCCGTACGCCAGTACATCATCGCCATCGCCGGCGCCACGCGCCGCCACGCGGAGATCGCCTTGGGCGCCAGCCCGCGCGCTTCGCTGGGCATCTTCCAGGCCGCGCAGGCATGGGCGGCCATCGCCGGGCGCGACTTCGTCCTGCCCGACGATGTCAAGCGGATGGCGCCCGCCGTGCTCATCCACCGGTTGATGATCGCTCCCCAGGCGCAGCTGCGCGGCCAGCAGCTCGATGAGCTGGGGGCGGGCAGCAGCGAGCGCGTCCCGGTTCCCGTCGAGGGCTAGTTGGTCCGCCGACTCTGGATCCGATCGGCGCTTCTGCTTGCCCTGCTGGGCTACGTGCTGGCCTCGCGCCAGCTGCTGCTGCTCGCCGGGCTGCTGGCGGTCAGCTACGGCGCGGCCGGGGCGCTGAATCGCGGGTCGCTGGCATCGATCCGGTACACGCGCCGCGTGCGCCCGCGCCGCGCCTTTGCCGGGGAGACGCTGGCGTGCCAGATCCAGGTCGAGAACCGGCGGCGACTGCCGGTGATCTGGCTGTCCACGGCCGACCGCTGGCCCGATGCGCTGGCGCCCGACAGCGACCGTGACCTGGCGCCCTCGCACATCCTCGGACAGTCGGAGCTGACGCTGTCGCTCTCGCTGCGCGGTCGCTCGCGCCTGCGGCGGGAGTACGTTCTCCCGGCGCGACGGCGCGGCATCCACATCCTGGGGCCGGCGGCGGCGAAAAGCACGGACCCATTCGCCCTGTTCCGCGAGGGGGGCGATGTGGCGCCGGGCGAACGGATCGTCGTCTATCCGCCTCTGCGCACGGTCGAAGAACTCGGCGTCCGCTCCGAGGATCCCTTCGGCACTCGCCGTGCACGTCGGCGCCTGTTCCACGACCCCGGCCAGGCGATGGGGGTCCGTGCCTATGCAGCGGGCGACAACTTCAAGGACATCCACTGGCCGGCCACGGCCCGCACCGGCGCACTCCAGACGCGCGTCTATCAGCCGATCGCCGGGCAGGACCTGGTGGTCTGCCTGAACGCCGCCACCTACGAGCGTCACTGGGAGGGATACGACCCGGTGCGCACCGAGGCGTTGGTGGAGACGGCGGCGGCCCTGATCGTGCGCGCCCTGGAGGATGGACACCGGGTGGGGCTGATCAGCAATGGCTCGATCGCGCGCTCGGGGCGGCCGTTCCGCATCCCGCCCTCACGTGCCCCCGGCCACATGAGCCTGCTGCTCGAGTGCCTGGCCGGGCTGACACCGATCGTCAAGGCGCCCTTCGCCGCCTACCTGCTGGCGGAGGCGCCTTCGCTGGCGTACGGATCGACGCTGTTGGTCATCACCGGCCTGACCACCCCCTCGATCCTGGAGGCGCTGGTGCAGCTGCGTGCACGCGGCCGCCGGGCGCGACTGGTATCCCTGGCGGATGATCCACCTCCCTATCTGGCCGGCATTCCGACGACGCATCTTCCGCCTGCGGCGGAGGTGTCCGCATGACGGCGGGGGCACGCAGGGGGGAGTGGGCGCGCCAGGCGCTGGCCGGAAGGCTGATCTGGCAGCCCGTGGGGACGGTGCTCTCGCTGTGGGCGCGGGTAGGGTGGCTGGCGCCATGGTTCCTGGCGTTCCTGCCCGATTCCCCTGGAGGGACAGCACCGCACCCGGCGCTACTGCTGATGACCGCAGCGCTGCTGGGCTACTTCAGCGCCTGGCTCGTGGCGGCGCTCGACGCCCCCGGGTTGATGGCCTCTGGTGTCCGCTTGGCCATTCTGCTAGCTCTGCTCGGTCTCGGTATGTGGGTGTATTCGGACCTCCTCGCCGCCGGTTCAACGACCAGTGGCGGCGGCTCCGGCCTGCGCTGGCAGCCCACCTGGGTTGTTGTCCTCGGATTGGGGCTGGCATGGTGGCGCGGGGGCAGGACCTCGGCCGGTGAAGCGCTCGACCCCGATTCGACGCTGCGCAACCTGTTCGCCGGATTGCTGATGTCTGCGGCGGCGATGGTCACGTTCCCGGTGGCAGCCGCGCGGGGCGCAGGCGTCTTCCTGCCAACCTACCTGGGAGGAGGCCTGGCGGGCGTCGTCCTCGGGCAGATGTACGACGCCTCGCGTCGCCGGGGCGGCCGACCGCTCCCCTTCCGCGTGCGGTGGTACGCAGGCCTGCTGACGGGGGTGCTCATCGTCGTGCTGTTGGGTGTGGCCGCTGGCGCCGTTCTCAACGCCGGTCCGCTGTGGTGGCTCGCATCCCTGGCAGCGCGGCTGCTGGCGCTCCTGGGCTCAGCCCTGGAGCGAGTCCTCACCCCGCTGGTCGAACTCCTGTTCCGGCTCTTCGGGCCAGCCTTCGATGCATGGATCGCCTGGCTGCAGGGTCTGATGGAAGGTGCCGATCCGACGGTCCTGGCCCCGGCGCCCCCGCTGTCGCTGGGGGGCGCGGAAACCTCCTCCCCGGAGAGTGGCACGCGCCTGCTGACTGTGCTGGGAGCCGTCCTGCGGGTGCTGCTCGGGGTGGCCGGTGCCGGGGCGCTGCTGTGGATGGCGCTGCGCACAACGCGCCGGGCGGGACTCGAAGCCGAGGAGGCACCGGCGGATGACTTCGAGGCGCTGACAGCCGGCGCCGGCAGCCGCGGCGAAGGCGGAGCGAAGCGGAGCGTGCGGGCGGGCCTGCGCCTGCCGGGGAGGGCGCGCGGCCTGGTTCACGCGCTGCTGGTCCGGCGGGTGTATGCTCAACTCCTGGAGTGGGCGGCGCGGGAAGGCCGCCCGCGCAGACCGGCCGAGACGCCGCTCGAATTTGGCGCCGCGCTGGCCCGCCGGTGGCCGGAGCTGCAGGCGGATCTGGAGCGCATCACGCAGGCCTACCTGCAAGTCCGCTACGGCGAGCGGCCTGAGAGCCGTGAGATGATGGACGGCGTGCTGGCCGGCTGGGAACGCGTGCGCCGCAGCCGGGCACCCTCACTCCCCAGGGAAGCGGAGAACTCGCAGTGACCTACGGGGTTGTTAATGCAGAGTGGGCGGGAGCCGGGCGGCGATGACCGACGTCCCCGACCTGGAGCTGGTGCGGCGGGCAGCCACCGAACCGGAAGCCTTCGGCCTGCTGTATGAGCGCCATGTGCGCCGGATCTACAACTACATCTACTACCGGACCGGCGATCATCACGACGCCGAGGACCTGACGGCACGGGTCTTCCAGCGCGCCCTGCGGCATGTGGGCGCTTTCCAGGACATGGGCGTCCCGTTCTCGGCCTGGCTGTACCGGATCGCCCTCAACCTGGTGGCCAACTGGCACCGCGATCGGAGCCGCCGCCCGGTTGTCCCGCTTGAGGATCACACCGTGCTGACGCCGGGATCGCAGCATCCGGAGTCGCTGGCGATGGCACGCGAGGTGGGCGAGGATCTGCTGGAGCTCGTCCGGCGGCTGCCGGAGGAACGACAGCAGCTGCTGATCCTGAAGTTCGCCGAGCGCCTTTCGAACGCCGAGATCGGCCAGATCATGGGCCGGACGGAAGGCGCCATCAAGAGTCTGTACCACCGCACGCTGGGCTCCCTGCGCGAGGAAGTCGAGCGCATGCAGGCTGAGGGACGCGGTGCCGGTCTTGAAGACCGGGAAGGCTGAACGAAGTCGCCGGAGCTGAGCGCGTTCGAGGGCGCGGCGAGAATTCAAGGGCGGGGTTACGGGTATGGCCTTCAGCGAAGAACAGATCGAGGGCTGGCTGCAGCGGGTGTTGATCCCCGTGGAGCCGAGCCCGCAGTTCGTCAACCGGCTCCGGGGTCGGCTGGTCCATGTGCGCGGCGAACGCGGGGCCAATCTGTGGACACTGGTCGTGGTGGGCGTGGGGTTGATGCTGATCATGGCGGCCTGGATGGGGCTGGCGCTGCGGCTGATCCTGGCGCTGATCGGGGTCATCGGTGTGTACAGCCATCGCCGGGCGGAGCGACTCCCGTCAAGGGCTGCGCGCTGAGCCCGGCCGGTGGGGCAGGCGCAAGGCGACGGCGGGCCGCC
>DYJB01000093.1:4292-10067 GCA_020723365.1 Candidatus Aquidulcis sp.
TCGATCACGGCCGGCTTGCCGGCCGACTCGGACGCCTTGCTGCGCGTCATCTCCAGCATGGCCGGGCCGTAGGGGCAGAACGGTGTGGTCAGGATCATCTTCATCTGGACCTGCTCGGGCTCGATCTTGACTTCGCGAATCAGTCCCAGCTCGATGATGCTCATGCCGATCTCCGGATCGACGACCTCGCGCAGCGCCGAGCGGAGCTGTTCCGCCTGCGCCGGATGAGTCGAGTCGGCTTCCCAGATCGGGTTGGGGACGGGGCGGTCATCGGTCATGATCGAATCCCTCCGGATGGGGGTTCCAGCGCCACCTCGAAGGTGCAGGAGTCGGCGCCGTGCAGCAGGCAGCTCACTCGTTCGACGGGCAGCGCCAGGGCCGAGGCAATGAAGGCCTGGTCGACAGTGCACACTTCGGGATGCTTGCGCCCGATGCGGAAGTAGGGACAGCTCAGCTCGCGAATGACGAGGCGCTGGTCGCTCTGCTCGACCTCAGCCTCGAAGCCTTCCTCAGAGAGCAGCTCCACCATGCGCGCCAGCCGTTCGGCAAGCGGCAGCCCGCCAAGCTTGGCCGCCAGGTTCTCCGCCATGCTGTTGGCCACGCCCGAGAAGAGCGCTTCAACCGCCTCGGGCGGGGACGATTCCTTGAGTTCGTCGAGCAAGCGGCTGGTCAGGCGCACATAGCGGCTCGGGAACTGATCGAGGCCAGACTCGGTCAGCGAGAACAGCTGGCGCGGGCGCCCGACACCATGGCGCTCGAACTCGACCGCAACCAGGCTCTCCGCCTGCAGGTTGGCGAGGTGATGCCGGACGGAGACCGGGGACACGCCGGAGGCCTCGGCCAACACGTTGACCGAACACTTGCCGCGTGCCCGCAGCGTTCTCAGGATGATGTCACGCGTTGAGTTCGACGTTCCCACCAGTCCCCTCGGGCGGCTTACGCGTGCCGCTTTTCTCAACCTTCGGTGAATCATATTACCACAGGCACCGTTGGGGGGGAAGGGTATTTGTAAGATAAAGCATTGAAATATTGACACATCGGGCTCCGCATGCTATACTCCTGCCCGTCGCCCGTCAGGAGGTACGGAATGGGTACAGCGCTCGAGGTCCGGGACCTCCACGTCTCGGTGGAAGGGAAGCCAATCCTCAAGGGTGTCAACCTGGTCGTGCGCCAGGGGGAAGTGCACGCCCTGATGGGGCCGAACGGCACGGGCAAGTCGACCCTCGCCAACACCCTCATGGGCCATCCCAACTACGAGGTCACGCACGGCGAGATCCTTTTCAAGGGCAAGGACTTGGTGGGCATGGGCCCGGACGAGCGGTCCCGGCTGGGGCTGTTTCTGGCCTTTCAGTACCCGGTGGCCATCCCCGGCGTTTCGCTGGCCAACTTCCTGCGGGCGGCCCTCAATGCGCGCCGGCGCGCCTCCGACTCGACCGACAAGGGGATGCCGATCCCGGAGTTCCGGAAGCTGCTTAAGCAGAAGATGGACGTCCTGAAGATGCCGCACGAGTTCGCCGGGCGCTACCTGAATGAGGGCTTCTCTGGGGGCGAGAAGAAGCGCGCCGAGATCCTGCAGCTGGCAACGCTCGAGCCCGAGATCGCCGTGCTCGACGAGACCGATTCAGGACTGGACATCGATGCCCTGCGCATTGTCGCCTCGGGCGTGAACGACCTTGCCGGTCCCGAGCTGGGCGTGCTGATCATCACGCACTATCAGCGCATCCTGAACTACGTCAAGCCGCAGTTCGTCCACATCATGCTGGGCGGGCGCGTGGTCGAAAGCGGCGGTCCCGAATTGGCGGAGCATCTTGAGGAGCATGGCTACGACTGGATTCGTGAGAAGGTAGGCGAGACGGTAGCGGAGGCGTAGGTATGGCAACCCCGTCAGACGTGCAGGCGCTGGAAGGCCTGGGTCGGTACAAGTACGGTTTCAGTGACAAAGACGTCACCGTGTTCCAGACGCCCAAGGGGCTCCGGCGCGATGTGGTCGAGAAGATCTCGGCCCTCAAGGGGGAGCCGTCCTGGATGCTCGACTTCCGCCTCCAGGCGCTCGACCACTTCCTGCAGCGGCCCATGCCTGCCTGGGGCGGGGATCTCACGCGTCTGAACCTGGACGAGATCATCTACTACGTCAGGCCATCGGAATCATCGGAGAAGTCGTGGGACGATGTCCCCGAGTCGATCAAGAACACCTTCGACAAGCTCGGGATCCCGGAAGCCGAGCGCAAGTTCCTGGCCGGCGTCGGCGCCCAGTACGAATCGGAGATGGTCTATCACAACATCCAGGCGCACCTGGAAGACAAGGGCGTGATCTTCCTCAGCATCGAGGACGGGCTGCGGCAGCACCCCGAGCTGTTCCGCCAGTACTTCGGCACGGTCATCCCGTACACCGACAACAAGTTCGCCGCGCTGAACGGGGCGGTGTGGTCCGGCGGCTCCTTCATCTACGTGCCCAAGGGCGTCAAGATCGACCTGCCGCTGCAGGCCTACTTCCGGCTGAACCAGGCCAATATCGGCCAGTTCGAGCGCACGCTGATCATCGCCGATGAGGGTGCCCAGGTGCACTACGTCGAGGGCTGCACCGCGCCGGTCTACACGACCGACTCCTTTCACAGCGGCGTGATCGAGATTGTCGTCAACAAGGGCGCCCGCGTGCGCTACACGACCATTCAGAACTGGTCGGTCAACGTCTACAACCTGGTCACCCAGCGGGCGCTGGTGCACGAGCGCGCCACCATGGAGTGGGTGGACGCCAACCTGGGTAGCAAGCTGACGATGAAGTACCCGTCCTGCTACCTGCTGGGCGAGGGGGCACGGGGCGAGATCCTGTCGCTGGCGTTTGCCGCCAGTGGTCAGCACCAGGATGCCGGCGGGAAGGTGATCCACGCCGCGCCGAACACCACCAGCAAGGTCACCTCGAAGTCGATCAGCAAGGGCGGCGGACGCACCTCCTACCGCGGCCTGCTCAAGGTGTACAAGGGCGCCGGGGGTTCCCGCTCCAGCGTCGTGTGTGACGCCCTGCTTCTCGACCCGCAGTCGAGAAGCGATACCTACCCGTCGATCGAGATCGACGAGGACAATGTCACCATCGGGCACGAAGCTTCCGTCAGCAAGGTCGGCGAGGAGCAGCTGTACTACCTGATGAGCCGGGGGCTGAATCAGGAGGAGGCCACCTCCATGGTCGTCTCCGGGTTCATCGAGCCGCTGGTCAAGGAACTGCCGATGGAATACGCCGTCGAGATGAACCGCCTGATCCAACTGCAGATGGAGGGATCGATCGGCTGATGCCCGATCGGCGACGCGACGCATGAGCCCCCGCACCGTCACCGCCCGCAGCTCGACCGCCACAGCCGCCGCGGCAACCGAGGCCGGCTTTCCGTTCCGTCTGGAGGATGTCCGCGCCCGCTCGGCTGCGCTGGGCGAGCCGGCCTGGCTGCTGGAGCGCCGGCTGCAGGCCTGGGCAGCCACCGAACGCTTGCCGTTTCCAACCGTCAAGGACGAAGCCTGGAGGCGCACCGACCTGCACGCCATGCCGCGCCCCTCGCTGGCGTTGGGAAGCGGCGGCCCGCAGGCGATCGACCGCGAATTGCTGCAGCCGCTGGCAGGCGAGCTGCACGGAGCCCTGCTGGCCCTGACGCCCGGCCAGGAACCGGTGCGCGAGGGCGGCCGCGATCTGGCGCGCCGGGACGTGATCTTCACCGACTGGGCGACGGCTGTGCGCGAGCACCCCGAGATCCTCGAGCGCTGGCTTGGCAAAGCCGTGGCGGACGACGAGGGGCTGTTCGCTGCCCTGGCAGCTTCGCTGGCCAGCGACGGTGTGGTTGTCCATGTTCCCGCCGGCGTGCGCGTCGCCCAGCCGCTGCACTCGGTGCTGTGGGCTCCGGGCAGCGGACGGGCATTCTTCTCGCGGGTGCTGGTCGTCGTGGAGGAGGGCGCCTCGGTGACCTTCGTGCACGAGACCGCTTCGCCGACGGAGGCCGCCGGGCACGCCCTGCACGCCGGCATCGTCGAGCTGGTGGTGGGCGCCGGCGCTCAGCTGACCTTTGTCGAGCTGCAGACCTGGGGCCAGCACGTCTGGAACATCACGCATGAGCGCTCCACCGTGGCGCGCGATGGCAAGCTCGACTGGATCTTCGGCGCCGTGGGCAGCCAGGTGACCAAGAACTTCAGCGAGCTGTCGCTGGCCGGGCAGGGGGCCACCGGGCGCATGTCCGGGTTCTACTTCGCCGACGGCATCCAGCATCTCGACCACGACACGCAGCAGAATCACCTGGCGCCGAGCACCACCAGCGACCTGCTCTTCAAGGGCGCGCTGGTCGACCGCAGCCGCTCGGTTTGGCAGGGGATGATCTACGTCGCCCCCGGCGCGCAGAAGACCGATGGCTACCAGGCCAACCGCAACCTGCTGCTCAGCACGCAGGCGCGAGCCGATTCGATTCCCGGCCTCGAGATCCTGGCCGACGACGTGCGCTGCACGCATGGCGCCACCGTGGGCCAGCTCGAAGAAGAGCCGATCTACTACCTGATGTCGCGCGGGCTGCCCCGCAAGGAAGCCGAGCGCATCGTGATCGATGGTTTCTTCTCCCCGATCATGGAGCGCATCCCCTACGAGGGCGTGCGGGCGCGCTTCCTGCGCATGATCGAAGCCAAGCTGGAGTGACCGAACCCCGGGTGAACCCTCACCCGTGCTAGACTACCGAGGGCGGGCGTATGAAGAAAGTGATGATCGCGCCGGCGATGGATCCGGCGGTCGACCAGCGCTTCCGGGCCGGCGAGCTGGTGGACGTGTTCTGCGACCACAACCGGCTGGGGGAGCGCGTGCGCGACTGGCTGCAGGGCGTGGTGGTGCAGGCCGACCGCAAGATGGTGGCGATCCAATTCGTCGACGACGTCTACCTGACCGACGGCTGGATGGTTCCCGATCGGGTGCTGTGGTGCCAGCAGTCCGGCACCAATATCCGGCCCTCGACCCGCCGGCGCGTCCGCAAGGCGGCGCCGCGCCGGCGCCGATGAAGCCTGGCTGCCGCAGGGCATGAGCACCCCCACGGCCACCCCCGTTCTCAACGTCGAACGGCTGCGCGCCGAGTTCCCCGTGCTGGGACGCGAGGTGCGTCCCGGCGTGCCTTTGGTCTACCTGGATTCGGCCGCCACGTCACAGAAGCCGCGCGTGGTGCTCGAGGCCATGACGGCCTTCTATGAGCGGCACAACGCCAACATCCACCGCGGCATCCATCGCCTGGCGGAGGAGGCGACCGAGGCCTACGAGGCGGCGCGAGCGCGTCTGGCCGCCTTCATCGGCGCCCCCGACCCGGCCGAGCTGGTCTTCACGCGCAACGCCACCGAGTCCATCAACCTGGTGGCCTGTTCCTGGGGCCGCTCACAGCTCAAGGCCGGCGATCTCGTCGTATTGACCGAGATGGAGCATCACGCCAACCTGGTCCCCTGGCAGATGCTGGCGGCCGAGCGGGGCATCGAGCTGGCGTTCATCCCGGTGACCGACGAGGGCCGCCTGGACCCGGCCGGTTTCCATGCCCTGCTGGAGCGCCGACCGCGCTTGGTGGCCTTCACCGCCATGTCGAACATGCTGGGGACGATCACGCCGGCGGAGCGGATGACGGCCGAGGCCCACGCCGCCGGGGCCCGCGTGCTGATCGACGCGGCGCAGTCCGTCCCGCACCTACCGACCGACGTCGGCGCGCTGGGCGCCGACTTCCTGGTGTTCTCCGGCCACAAGATGTGCGGGCCGACAGGCATCGGCGTGCTCTACGCCCGGCG
>DYJB01000093.1:10077-10433 GCA_020723365.1 Candidatus Aquidulcis sp.
AGCTGCTCGAGTCGATGCCTCCCTACCAGGGCGGCGGGGACATGATCCGCCGCGTCACGCTCAAGGGTTTCACGACCAACGACGTGCCCTACAAGTTCGAGGCCGGCACGCCGGCCATCGCCGAGGCCGTCGGGCTGGCCGCGGCGGTCGAATTCCTGGACGGGCTGGGCATGCCGGCCGTGCACGCGCACGAAGCGGCCATCACCGAGTACGCCATGGAGCGGCTGAGCGAGGTGCCGGGGCTGAAGGTCTACGGCCCGCCGGCCGTGGAGCGAGGCGGGGTGGCCTCCTTCTCGATGGCGGAAGCGCACCCGCACGACGTGGCCCAGATCCTCGATTCGCACGGCATCGCCGTG
>DYJB01000094.1 GCA_020723365.1 Candidatus Aquidulcis sp.
GGCCTGAACGTCGCCGCCCCCCTCGCGCTCGGCATCCGCCACGTGGTAGGCCACCCGCCAGAACATCTCCTCCACGCTCTCGGCCGGCTGGCCGGAGGCGTCACGCCGGATGTAGCGTTTGGTGAGGACGGTGCGGGCGTTCTCGCTCAGGTCGACCTGACGCAGGTCCCGGGGCAGCGGAGGCCGGGGAGTGATGCGGTTGACCTCCGGCTGCAGATCGACCGATGAGCGATCGGCACGTGGCATGACATTCTCCTGTGTACCCAACCTATACGAAACAAGACGGACCGCTGCGTGAGCGCCCGCAGCGGCGCAACCCCGTAGGATGCTCAGCTTTCCAGCAGGCGATCGATCTCGTCCCGCAGCGCGCGGAGATCGTCCAGGCCGAGGTAGACGATGGCGTAGCGGATGTAGGCGATGTGATCGAGTTCCTTGAGTCCGGCGATGACCAGATCGCCGATGACGCGCGATGAGACCTCGGCCTTGCCCATCGTCTGCAGCGTCGACTCGATCTCGCCCACCAGGCGATCAATGTCCGCGGCGGAGACCGGACGTTTGGCGCAGGAGATGCGGATGCCCCGCGCCAGCTTCTCGCGATCGAATTCCTCGCGCGTGCCATCCTGCTTGATGACCATCGGTGAGGCCAGCACGGCGCGTTCGTGCGTACTGAAGCGCTGGGTGCACGCCATGCACACGCGTCGACGACGCACGCCGCCGCGCGCGTCATGCGAGGTGTCGATCACTCGCGTCTGTTCACTCCGGCAATACGGGCAGCGCATGGCAGCTCCTCACGGACGGGCCAGAACGCATGTTTGGCGCCAGATGTCGGGAACCCCGCACGGCCTGTCCCGACATATCCGGTCGAGGAGCCGGAATTCTAGCATGGCACCAACCTTGCACGCAATGCCGGCCCCCGCCTCTTGACTTAAAGATTCTGGTACTTAGGTCCTAGTCAACCCCGTCAGGGCTGAAGCGAGGCGCGAGGGACAGTTAACGACCCAGCAGACCGACGCCGGGAGGAGGATGCCGGCGTCGGTCTGCCATGAGGGGCCCCGGGAAGGCCGGGCCGGGCAGCGACCGGCCCGCCGTCCGAGGCAATGGTGCCCGGGCGGCCGGCCCAAGCACGTTAGCGGCGGCGCAAGAAGGCCGGGATGTCGAGATCGGCGTGGTCGAAGCCCTGGATCGTGAAGGGCTCCGGCGCCGCCTCGGGCCGGGTTAGCCCACCCTGGGCCTCGATTCGGCTACGCGCACGGCGGTCGACACGCCCGATGCCGCTGGCGCGCTCGAAGCCCGTTGCGATGACCGTGATGCGCAGTTCGTCCCCGATCGTCGGGTCGATGACCGCGCCGAAGATCAAGTTGACGTCCGGGTGGGCGGTCTCCTTGATGATGGCCGCCGCCTGGTTGACCTCGAACAGGCTCAGCCCCGGGCCGCCCGTCACGTTGAACAGGATCCCGCGCGCCCCGTCGATGGTGATGTCCAGCAGCTGGCTGGAGATCGCCTGCTCGGCGGCGGCACGGGCGCGGTCCTCACCGGTCCCCCGCCCGACGGCCATCAGCGCCGCTCCGCCTTCGGACATAATGGTCTTGACGTCGGCGAAGTCCAGGTTGATCAGCCCGGGTACCGTGATCAGTTCGCTGATGCCCTGGATGCCCTGGCGCAGAACGTCATCGGCCTGTCGGAAGGCCTCCTGCAAGCTGGCGCGCTTGTCGGCGATCTGCAGCAGCCGATCGTTGGGGATCACGATCAGGGTGTCAACCTGCTCCTTGAGCTTGGCGATCCCCGCCTCGGCCCCGGCGGCGCGCTTGCCACCCTCGAAGGTGAACGGCCGCGTCACCACGCCGATCGTCAGCGCCCCGACCTCCTTGGCGATCTGGGCGATGATCGGCGCGGCTCCAGTGCCGGTCCCGCCGCCCATGCCGGCGGCGATGAAGGCCATGTCCGTCCCCTTGAGGACGGAGTACAGGTCCTCCGCCGACTCCTCGGCAGCCTTCTGCCCCTGCTCGGGGTTGCCCCCGGCTCCCAGGCCACGCGTCAGCTTGTCGCCAATGCGCACCCGGGTCGGGGCGTTCGAGAGGAGCAGGGCCTGGGCATCGGTGTTGACGGCCACGAATTCGATGCCGGCCAGCCCTTCCTCGATCATGCGGTTGACGGCGTTCGAGCCTCCGCCGCCGACCCCGACGACCTTGATCCGTGCGAACGATTCCATCTTCGGTGACGAGTGCATTTCCTCCTCCTCCTTCTGCGTGTCTGGTTGCAGATTCTGTGCCCCCGCGCTGCGCCGGGGCATCAGCCTGGCAGCAATCTCCGGAAGTAGTCGGCTGCCCGGCGCACGTCCAGCTTGGGCAGACCGAGCAGACGCACTTTGCCCTCCAGCAGGCTCTGTTCCTCCTGCAGCTTGCCCCACTCCAACAGCCCGAACGCCGTGGCGAAAGCCGGCGAACGCAGCTGATCGACCAATCCCCGTACGCCCTCCGGCTGCGCCGACCGCACCGGCAGGTGCAGCACGTCGGCGGCCACATCACGCATCCCGGGCAGCGGACTCGAGCCGCCGGTCAGGACGACGCCCGCCGGCAGCAGCCCGTCGTAGCCGGAACGCTTGATCTCCTGGCGCACGAGCGAGAAAAGCTCTTCAACCCTCGGTTCGACGATGGCGGCCAGATCGACCATGCGCACCTGCACGGTCTGCTCCTGACCGAAGGGTCGCACGGCGAAGGCGGCGCCGGCATCCACCGCCGCCGGGCGCGCCTGCCCGTGGCGGCGCTTGACCATCTCCGCTGTCTCGAGCGGGAGATGCAGGCCCTGGGCGATGTCGCTCGTCAGGTGATCGCCGCCGACCGGGATGACCGCCGTGTGCCATACGGCGCCCTCGATGTAGATGGCCAGATCGGTGGTTCCGCCGCCGATGTCGCACATCACGACGCCCATCTCCCGTTCGGTCTCGGTCAGCACGACCTCGGCCGACGCCAGCGAGCTCGCCACCCAGCCATCGACATCCAGCCCGGCCGCCTCCAGGCACTTCTCCAGGTTGCGCAGGGCGGTGACATTGGCGGTCACGATGTGCGCTTCCACTTCCAGCCGGTAGCCGTGCATGCCCAGCGCCGAGCGGATGCCGTCCTGTCCGTCGACGATGAAGCCGCGCGGGATGACATGCAGGATCTGGCGGTTGTACGGCACGGTGATGGCGCGGGCGGCGTCCAGGGCGCGGGCCACGTCGTCGGGACCAATGACACGCCCGGAGACACCGGCGATGCCCTTGCTGTTCTGCGAGGCGATGCCGCTCCCCGACAGGCTGACCAGCGCCGAGGTGATCTCGTAGCCCGAAGTCCGCTCGGCCTTGTCCTTGGACGTCTGCACGGCCTGGGCGACCGCTTCCAGGCTGATGACGCCGCCCTTGCGCATGCCGGTGGCGGCCGCCACGCCCGCTCCGATGACGCGCAGGTTCCGCTCGGCGTCCAGCTGACCGACCAGCGTGGTGACCTTGGTCGTCCCCACATCCAGGCCGACGAAGATCGTGTCCTCGGTTCCGATGATGCTAGCCACGATGACTACCTTTTCGAACCAATATAGGGCGCGGCCGCGTCGGCGACGCTGATGACCGCCACGGGCTGGCGGATCTGCGCCAGGCCGGCGACGATCGCCTGATACGTTCGCACCTTCACCACCATGTCCCCGCCCACCCCAAAGTACGCCAGCCAGCCGCGCGGGTCCTCGAACCCCAGCCCGTGCTTGGGGTCGTAGACCAGGGACGCCGCTTCCTCCGGAAGCTGCGCGTTGAGCACCGCCGCCGAGCGCAGGACGTCCGCCGAGATGGCCGGCTGCAGCGGGTCCTCGGTGATGGTGAGCGCTTCGGCCTCGCTGCGCACGCGCACCACGCCCGGCCACTCGCCGTGCTTGAGGTAGGCCACGCCGTCGGGGCAGATCCACCACACCCGTCCGGCGTCGTCCCACTCGATCATCGGGTGGCGCTCGACGAGCGACACGCTCACCCGGTTCGGCCAGCCCACGCGCACCTCGGCCGACAGCACCTCAGGCTGCCGGAGCAAGGCGCGTTCGGCGGCCGGGGCGTCGATCAGGAAGGACGGCTTGTTAGTGGCGCCGACGATCATGTGTACCTGCGCCGCCGTCAGGATGCGATTGCCTTCCACCGAGGCCTCGGACACGCGGAAGGTCGGGGAAGCGATGGCCTGCTGCAGGGCGGCCAGCACGGCCGCCAGCAGCACGGCCGTCAGCAGCCGCGGCCCGAAGCGGACGACGGGGATCGATGGCAGCTGGACCTGCGCCCCGAGCTGCGCCGGCAGGGCGAAGTCAAAGCGTTTGCGCGGGCGCGCCTTGCGCTTGCGCGGGATCTTGCGCAGCGGCATGGCCTCCAGCTCGTCGGCCTCGACCACCCGGCGCGCCCGGCGTTCCCGGGTCCGATCGGCCCGCGAGCGGGAACCGCCAAGCAGCCGGCTCGAAATCGTCACCCCGCTCCTCCGTACACGCGCAGCAGCTCGTCCTTCTCCGCCTGGCGCTCGAGCCCGAGCGCGATCAGGCGGTCGATCAGCCCCGGGTACGTGTAGCCGCTCGCCAGCCACAGCTTCGGGTACATGCTGATGCTGGTGAAGCCCGGGAGGGTGTTGATCTCATTGATGTACAGCTTGCCCGTGGAGCGCTCCATCAGGAAGTCGACGCGTGCCATGCCGGCTCCGTCGATCGCCCGGAAGCACTCCACCGCCAGGCGCCGGACCTCATCCGCGACGCCCGGGTCGAGCGGTGCCGGGATCAGCAGCTGCGAGGTGTCGTCCAGGTACTTGGCCCGGTAGGAGTAGAACTCATCTCCGGGAATCACCTCGCCCACGGCCGAGGCTTGCGGCTCATCGTTGCCCAGCACGCTGACCTCAAGCTCGCGCGCCTCCAGGCCGCGCTCAACCAGCAGGCGCCGGTCGTAGCGGGCCGCGTCCATCAGCCCTTCGTACAGCGTCGAGCGGTTGCGGCACTTGCTCACCCCGACCGAAGAGCCCAGGTTGGCCGGTTTGACGAACAGCGGGTAGGCGCTGACGCTCTCGGCCATTCGCACGGCCGCCTCGGCGTCCGTCTGGACCAGCGTGCGCGAGACGGCTCCGCCTTCGACCACCGGCAGGCCGCAGCGCTGCATGACCTGCTTGAATAGGATCTTGTCCATCCCCAGCGACGAGGCCAGCACACCGGCCCCGACGTAGGGCACATCGGCCATCTCGAACAGGCCCTGGATGGTGCCGTCCTCGCCGTACGTCCCGTGCAGCACCGGGTAGGCCAGGTCGAAGGACAGATCGTCGCCCTGTCCTCCCGGGCCGAGCGGGATCAGCGCCCTCCGGCCGGGCTGCGAGGGGAAGGTCACCGGGTAGAGCCCCAGGGTGCTCTTCCGCTCGAAGTGCTCCAACACGCCGGTGCCGGCGAACCAGCGCCCGTCGTGCGTGATGCCGGCGGGAACGACGTCGTACTTCTCCGGGTCGAGCGCGTCCAGAACGGAGCGCGCCGAACGCAGGGAGATCTCGTGCTCCCCCGATCGGCCGCCAAAGATGACGCACACGCGCAGCTTGCTCATGCCGTCCACTCGCCCAGGCGCTCGATTTCCAGCTCCAGCTCCACTCCCGCGACCCGGCGCACTTCCTCCCGCGCCGTTTCGATCAACGTCCAGACATCGGCTGCCGTGGCTCCGCCAAGGTTGACGAAGAAGTTGGCGTGCAGGCTGCTAACTTCAGCCGCGCCCTGCCGCCTTCCCTTCATTCCAGCTTGCTCGAGCAGCCGCCCGGCGTGTTCACCCGGCGGGTTCTTGAACAGCGATCCCCACGAGGCGCCCGGCGGCTGGGTGCGCTGACGTTGTCCGGCGATCTCAGCCACCCGCTGCTGCAGGCCCTCCCGGCCCTCGTGCCGCAGTGCAAACGTACCGGCCAGGACCACCGCCTCGCCCGGATGACTCTTCAGCCACGAACTGCGATAGGCGTAGCCCAGCCGGTCCGCCGGCCATGCCTCCTGGCGGTCGGGACGTTGCAAGATGTCGGCCACCATGAGCGCCTGGGACACTTCGCCCCCGAAGGCACCGGCGTTGCCCACAATGGCGCCCCCGACCGTCCCGGGAAGGGTGGTTGCCCACTCGATCCCCGCCAGGCCGCGTTCGACGGCACGGCGGGCGACGGAGCCAAAGGAGGCGCCCGACTCGGCCGTCACCGTCACGGCTGAAGCCGACTCTGAGAATTGCACTTCCTTGGCCTGATTGAGCACCACCGCTCCTCGAACTCCCGCATCTGAGACCAGCACGTTCGACCCGCCGCCCAGGATCCGGAATTCGAGCCCCAGATCCCACAGCCTCCGGCAGGCGTCCCCCAGCTCCTCGGCTGAGCGGACCGCCACCAGGAAGTCCGCCGGGCCGCCGATCCGGGCAGAGGTGTACGGGGCGAGCGGGATGCCCTCCCGCAGCCGCCGACCGAACGCCTGACGCAGCCCCTGGCGGGCCTCGGCCGAGATCACAAGCGGCGTACCTTCTCGATCAGCCGGGTCACGACCTGGCGTTCGGGCAAGCCATCCAGGTCGAGCGCCAGCCCGCCTGTCTGCCCGGGATTGGCGGCTTTCTTGGCCGCCAAGCGCAGCTTGAGCTCCATGCGTCGGTCCATTTCGAATACCCGCTTGTCCTTGCTCATGGCCCCTCCTACCGGTCTGTAGCCCGGTGGGCTAGCAAGTCCTTGCCCACCTGGTTGGCATCGCCGGCGCTCAGCGTGACGACGACTGCGCCGGGTTTCACCTCGGCTTCGAGCACCCCGCGCGCCGCCTCCAGGCTTGGCACGTAACGCGCCTGTGGGTGCGACATCTTCTCGACCAGCAGCCGCCCGCTCGTAACGCCGTCGGGCTGTTCGCGGGCGGCGAAGATCTCCGTCACCAGCACTCGATCGGCGTCGCCGAAAGCGCCGGCGAAGTCCTCCATCAGCGTGCGCGTCCTTGAGTAGGTGTGCGGCTGAAAGACGGCCCACACCGTCGCCTGCGGGAAGCGCTGGCGGACGGCCTGCAGCGTCGCCCGTATCTCGCTCGGGTGATGGGCGTAGTCATCGATGACCGTCACGCCGCCCGCCTCACCAAGCACCTCGAAGCGCCGGCCGACCCCGTGAAACGAGGCCAGCGCCGTGGCGGCGGTTGCATGAGCGATGCCAAGCTGGTCGGCCGCCACGAGCGCCCCGAGGGCGTTCAGGACGTTGTGCCGGCCCGGAAGCCCCAGGCTGACGGTCCCGAGCCTCAGGCCTTGCCGCCAGACGGCGAAATCTGTACCTCCCGCCCCGTTGGGCTTCAGCTCACGGGCGGACCAATCGGCCGGTTCGTCGATGGCATACGTCGACCGCCGCAGGCCGGCCAGAGCCAGGGCCGCCGCGCCCGGATCGTCGGCGCAGAGGATCAGCAGGTCCTGTACCTGGCCGGCGAAGGTCTCGAAGGCGGAGCGGAAGTCGGCCGGCGTCGGGTAGCAGTCGGGGTGGTCGTGCTCGATGTTCGTCACCACCGCCACCGACGGGTGCAGGCCGAGGAACGCCCGGTCGTACTCATCCGCCTCGACGATGAACTCGATGCCCTTGCCCGCTCGGGCGTTCGTCCCCAGGTCGACGGCCACGCCGCCGAGGATGAAGGTGGGGTCGCGCCCGGCCTGCGACAGGATCCAGGCGATCATGGCCGTCGTCGTCGACTTGCCGTGCGTGCCCGCCACGGCCACCGTGCGGTAGCCGGCGGTCAGTTCGCCGAAGTAGGCCTCGCGCCGCACGACGGGAATGCGAGCCTGGTGGGCGGCGAGGATTTCCGGGTTGTCCTGGGCCACAGCCGATGAGGCGAGCACCAGGCGCGCTCCGACGACGTTGGCGGCGGCGTGCCCGTAGGTCACCGGAATCCCCAGCGCCTCAAGGGCACGGGCGTAGTCGGACGGCGCCTGGTCCGATCCGGACACCGCCTCACCCCGCTCGTGCAGCACGCGTGCGATTGCCGACAAGCCCGTGCCTCCAATGCCCACCACGTGGATGCGCCCGCTCATACGAACACAACGATGATGAAGACGAAGACCACCCCGACGGCGAAGTAGATCTGCGGGATGGGCAGCAAACTCGGCGGCACCCACTTCATCAGCGCGTCGATCGAGGCGCGCAGCGGCGTATCCGGTGCCGGCGGGATCACGAGCGTCGTTGGATACCCGGTCTGGTCCAGGTAGAAGAACAGCGAGCCGATGAGCAGGTAGCCGTTGAGCGCTCCCAGCACCAGCCCCAGCAGGATTTCCTCCACACGCTCCCGCGCCAGCTTCGGCTGCAGGGCGCGGATGTTGGGCGTCTGGTAGCCAAAGACGGACAGCAGCACCAGGATGCCGCCGCGCAGCAGGAACTGCGTCAGCTGCGGCTGCAGCTGAAGGGCCGTCGCGTAGGGGGTGATGTAGTTCTCCAGGATGGCATTGAGGAACAGCCCCAGCACCAGCGCGCTGGTGACCAGCAGCTCCTTCGCCCACCCGCGCATGGCGCCGATGATGGCGAAGAGCACCACGAACATCCCGAAGAGGACGGTCAGGCTAACCATGCGCCTCGGTTCTCCGTCCGGCGGCCCGCTCGAGTTCGGCCGCGATCACCGGGGCCGCCTCCGGCCGCGACAGCCGGCGGGCCGCCTCGCTCATGCCCCGCAGCCGCCCGGCATCGCCCAGCAGCGCACGAACCGTCGGCAGGAGCTCGGCTTCCAGGGCCGCATCCTCGAGCACCACCGCCGCGCCACTGCGGGCCAGGTACTGCGCGTTCAGTCTCTGATAGCGCCAGGCATGCGGGTATGGGACGAGCGCGGCCGGCAGCCCGAAGAGCGGCAGCTCGCCCAGCGTCGAGGCGCCTGCCCGAGCGACCGCCAGGTCGGCCGCAGCAAGCGCCAGGCCCATTTCCTCGTGCAGATAGGCGTGGGGGTGGTAGCGTCGGCCAATGGTCCCCTCCAGGCGTTGGCGAACGGCATCCACGCGGGGCCAGTCGAGCTCCCCGGTCACATGCACCACCTGTGCACTCTGCAGCAGCTCCCCCAGGCACGACCAGACGGCCGTGTTGATCGAGCGCGCCCCGCGGCTCCCGCCGGAAACGAGCAGCACCGGCCCGTCGGGGTCGAGTCCCAGGCGCGCCCGCGCCTCGGCCCGGCCGACAGAGTGCAGGTCGGCCCGCACCGGGTATCCGCTGACGACGACCCGCTGCGAGGCAGGGTAGAACGGACGCGATTCCTCGGCCGTGACGCACACCGCCGCCGCCCCCCGGCTGACGAACTTGAGTGCCAGCCCGGGCTCGAGATCCGGGACGTAGACGACCTTTGGACGGCGCCCGGAAGCCAGGGCCACGGGGACACCGACGTAGCCGCCGGTGAAGAGCAGCACATCGGGCTGGAAGCGCGTGATCTCCCGGCGGGCGGCGGGAACGCCGCGCGCCAGCCGAAGGAGGTTGCCCGGAAGCTGGCGCGGCCCGACGCCGTGAATCCCTGCCGCCGGCACCGCCGTGAAGGCGATCCCGGCACGCTGGACCAGGGAGGCTTCCATCCCGCCGACGCCGCCCACCCAGAGCACCTCAGCGCGCGCGCGCAGGGCGGCGACGATGGCTAAGGCGGGATACACGCCTCCGCCGGTACCGCCAGCCGATACCAACAGTCGCAGCATAGTCGGTCGGTCCCACCTCAAGCGGCTTGCGCCGCGAGATGTTGAGCAGGATCCCCGTGGCGGCCAGCGTGCTGGTCAGGTTCGAGCCGCCGTAGGAGAAGAACGGCAGGGCGTTGCCGGCGAACGGCAGCAGCCCCAGGAGCACCGACATGTTGATCAGCGCCTGGATGCCGATGTAGAACGTGATGCCGGCCGCCAGGAGCTGGGTCAGCTTGTCGGGCGAGGCTTGCGCGATGCGGAAGCCCCGCACCATCAGCAGGGCGAAAAGGGCGATGACCAGCAGGGCGCCCAACAGTCCCAGTTCTTCGCCGATGATGGCGAAGATCGAATCGGTGTGCGGCGCCGGCAGCAGGCCGAACTTCTCGCGGCTGGCGCCCAGGCCGCGCCCGAAGATCCCACCGGCGTAGAGCGCCTGGAGCGAGTGCTGCACGTGGTAGGAGGCCTTGTCCACGTCGATCAGCCCGGCGATGAAGAGATCCCAGCGCGCCCGGCCGGTCTGGGTGACGAGCACCAGGATGTAGCCCACCGCCCCGCCCCCCAGCGTGATGACCAGCGACTGCGCCGTCTTGGCGCCCGCCAGGTAGAACATCACCAGCGCCACCATGGCGGCCGTGAGCACGACCGAGAGGTCCGGCTGGAGCATGACCAGCCCATCGACGATGCCCAGGATCATCATCAGCGGCAGGAAGCCGTAGCCCCACTCGGACAGCCGCTCGCCTTTCGACTCCATCCACACGGCCAGGTAGATGATCAGCGCCAGCGTGGCCATCTCCGACG
>DYJB01000095.1 GCA_020723365.1 Candidatus Aquidulcis sp.
CCGACTCCGTGCAGCCAGGGTGGTGCGGCGGCCTCACAAGCCCGCCTTCGACATGAACCTGCCGGATTGCAGGATGCTCTCGACCAACCGGAAGTCCTGCTCCTCGTCGATGTCAAAGGCCTCGCCGGCCTCGATCTCAAAGAGCATGGGAGAGATCCCCAGCCGATTGCGCCTTCCCAGGAATCCCTGGCGATCGAACAGGTACAGGCACGAGTTCTCCTCGAAAACCGGGGGCAGGTCCTGGGTCCGCAGCAGCACCGCCGGATCATGGTTGATGGGCGTACCGTCCTGCTGCCACAGCCGCTTCTGTAGGCGCGTGACGCTGAAGAGTGAATCCCTGCCGGGGAAGGCCTGGCGGAAGGCCTCCACCGCCCGGTCCACCGTGGCCGAAGTCAGCAGCGGGTTGGTACAGTGCGTCTGCAGGAAGAACTCGCCCTCGAGAAGCCCCAGGTCGTGCTCCAGGATGGCGTTGGTCGGGACCTCGCCACCCCGCAGAGCCTCCGGCCGCTGGATCAGGATGACTGACGGGAAACGCTGGGCGACCCCATCGCGAATCACCGGGCTGTCGGTATCTACGGCGATCTGGGACACGCTGCGGCAGCACAGGAGCGTCTCGAGAATGAAGGCGTAGAGGGGGCGGCCGGCCATCAGGCGGTAGTTCTTGCCTGGCACGCGCTCCGAATGGTGGCGCATCGGAACCAGGGCTGTGACGGTGCTCTCGAGGTCACTCACGGGCTTCGTCTCCACGGGCCTGGTAGTCGACCTTGCGCGCCGGCCGGGGCTCATCGAGCAGCCTGGCGTCGCCCTGACGCGGGTAGTAGAAGATCTGCTTGAGATTGCCGGACAGCGGCCCGGCGTGCGCGAACCCGCGGTAGGTCCCCCAGAACTGCATCCAGCGGAACCACAGGATTCCCCAGAGTTCGCGCCGGAGCCGCTTGTGCCGGAGCGCCTGCCTCAGGTCGCCGATCACGTTGGCGGGGTACAGACGCAGGACGTCCCAAAGGTGAAAGCGTTCCGCCGGATGGATCGCCTTGAGGGCCATCGCCTCGCGGCGGTAGCGGTTGAACACCATCGCGGGCGACTCCTCGTGCACGTGCACCACGGGCGCTTCGGCCACATAGGCGAGCGTGTGCCCCTGGCTCATCGCCCAGGTCGCCCACGCCAGATCCTCCAGCCCGGGGAGCTCCTCGTCGTACGGATGCAGGCGCCAGAGAGCCAGGCGCACGGCGGCGTTGGCATTGTTGCAGAACGGATGCGCCTGCCTTGGGTCGGACCGCTCGGGAAACCACTTGGCCAGCACCTGGCGCTCGCTGAAGCGGGTGGCCTCGTTGCCCTGCTGTCGTCCGTAGGTCAGCGCCACCTGCGGGTCGTCGAAGGGCCGCAGGAGCTGTTCGAGCCAGTCCTCGTAGACCGGGTAGACGTGCGCGCTGGCGAGCACGGCGATCTCGCCCTGCGCGGTGCTGAGGCCACGGTTCAGCGATCGGCCGAAGGAGAACTCCTGCGGCGCGATGTGGACGATGCGCACCGGGAACCGGGCGGCGATCGAGAGGGTCGCATCGCTCGAGCCCGAATCGACCAGCACGATCTCGAGCGGCCGCAGGCTCTGCTGCAGGATGCCGCTCAGCAGCCGGCCGATGTGCTTCTCCTCGTTGAAGGCTCGGATGACGATCGTGCAGCGTGCGGCGCCTCCGTCCCGGGCAAGCGCGCCAGGCGCGATCACCGCCGCGCCCTCCCGGGTCGGGCGCGGCGGCGCGCCGGCCCGGGAGTCCGGCAGGCTGGCGCGCAGGTCAGGAAGATCACGCCGCAAACGTGCCGACCACCCGGATGGCATCGAACCCCTCGGCGAAGGGCACTTCGGCCAGCGCGCCCTGGCGGATGAGCGTGGCTCGGATGACATCCGGATCGAAGTAGTACTTGTCGCAGTACGTGGTGTACTGGCGCAGGGCACGCACCTTCTTCTCGGCGTCGGCAGCCGTGACCTCCACCAGGAACTGCGGGAAGAAGCCGTAGCTGCTGCGCAGGACATCGAATCCCAGGACGGTCGTGCCGCGGAAGGCGCGCATCGCCTCCACGGTGGTCACACCGTGATCCTGGTGAATGTCAGACTGCGTGTGCACGAAGACGATGTCCGGCCGGTGCTGGCGGTTCAGGTCGTACAGGTACTCGAGGATCTGCTGCCGGTCACGCGGGAAGTAGCGCGTCTCGAACTTGCCCAGCACGATGCGCTCCGGCCCCACGCCCAGCTCCGCCATACTGCGGCGGTGCTCGCCGACCAGGTCCTTGAGCGCCGGATTCTTCTGGTTGTCCGAGAGCGTGACGCACAGGACCTCGGCCTGCGAGGCGATGTGGGCCAGGAGCGCGCCGCAGCCCAGCTCAATGTCGTCCGGATGCGCGCCCAGGAAGAGGACCTTGCGGCCGTAGAACCTCATTGCGCCCCTCCGCCATCAAACATGGGCCACGAAGCCCCCGACAACCTTGGTCATCACCAGCTTGCCGTCGCGCTCCAGGCGCGCAGCCGCCGCCTTGGCGATGGCGCTCATGACCTGCTCGAACTCATCCTTGCCCTGGAACAGGCTGGTCCACAGCTTGCGGTCTTCGGAGAGCGAGGCGCGCGTGTACGCCAGGAAGGGTTCGACACTCGCAAAGGCCAGCGGGTTCTCAAAGAGGTGAACGTCCACCCGCGAGAAGCGGCGGCGGATCTCATCCAGGATCTCGCTCCCGTAGCGCGAGCTGCCCGGCATGGGCGGGATCGGGCGCCCGGTGGCTTCGCGGATGATCTCGTAGAAGAGCTGCTTGTTGGCGGGCATCGGTCCGGTGGTGAATAGGCGACCTCCTGGACCCAGCACGCGGCGCATCTCGCCGATGGTGAAGGCGGCCGACTCGGCGTAGTAGATGGCGAAGCAGCACGAGAGGAGGTCGAAGGAAGCGTCGTCGAACGGGAAACGGCGATTGAAGTTCAGCTCGGTGAACTTGACCTGGTTGCCCGTGCGGGCATTGGCCGTGCGGGCGGTACCCAGCAGTTCCTCGGAGACGTCGCCTCCCGTGATCTCGGCCTTGCCCTTGAGCGCATCCCAAAAAACGAAGCACTGCTTGCCGGCCCCGCAGCCGACGTCGAGGATGCGCGCCCCCGGCTGGGGCCGCAGCACTTCCAGCATCCAGGCATCAATGTCGCGGGCGCCATACTGCTTGTGGATGTCGATGCGCTTGAGCAGGTCGCTGCTGGTTTCCTGGTATTCGATCTTCATCTCAACACCACCTCATGTGGAGGATTATAGCGCCGCGTGCGCGGCCGCCGCCCGCGCACGAATGGACCGGACTTCGAACGGAGCGCCGGCCAGGATCCCTGCCCGGATGGCCCCCAGGGCCTCGGACGCCTCCAGGCGCCGGGGATCGAACCGCCGCAGCAGGACCATGCCCGGGAACCCCGGCTCCTGATCGAGGAACTCGCTCAGGTCGAGCGAAGCGCGGAACAACTCATGGTAGAGGAAGCGCCGGGCATGTGCGGCGAAGGCGTCCGGGACGCTGAGGGTTTCCGCCTCCAGCAGCGCCCGCAGCGCCAGGCCGTACTCCCTGCGCGTGCCCGGGAGAAAGACAGTCGGGACCTGCGAATAGCGCGCCCGTCCGGCGCTCAGCACCGGCAGGCCGGCGATCGAGGCCTCCAACCCGACGGACGAGTTGTAGACCAGCACCAGCTTGGCGCGCCGCATCAGGTCGTAGGAGCTGATGTACTCGGACGGTCCGAGGAAGACAACATTGGGCGCCGCTGCCAGGCCCGACCGCGCGAACCAGTCTGAGACCGTCTGCTGGCTTTCCTTGCCCGGGCGGTCCTCATCGGGATGGGCCCGGAGGATGAAGAGGGTCTGCGGGTGCCGCGCGATCGCGCCCCGCACATGCTCCAGCCACTCGAACATGCTGTCGAACAGCGTGTTGGCATGGAGCTGGGAGGTATCGAAGACGACGTTGGTGAAGACGACCACCGCCTGCCGGAAACCCGAGAGGCGCCCCTCCAGCCAGGCCGGCGGGGTCCGCATCTCGGGCCAGAAATCGATGCCGGCCATGCTGAAGCGGCCGCTGAAGCGCATGCGCAGGTACTCATCGAGCCGGTGAGCCTCGGTCTCCGTGAGCTCGTCGCCTGGGTCGAGCGTCACCTCCCGGAACGTCGCCTCCCGGGCGGAGAAGAAGGCCGAGAAGGGGCGCAGGCCGACCTCGTGCGTGAAGACCGGTACACCCGCCCGCCGGGCGCGCTCGCGCGCCACCGCCTCGGGAAACAGGATCCCATTGAAGACAACCAGCGCCCGTGGACGCTCGAGCGCCAGGGCGGCGTCGAACTCATTCGCCAGGGCCGATGCCGAGCGCAGGTAGGCACGGGCGAGCCGGCGCGTTGGTTCGTCATCCATCAGGTCGTGCCGCCGGAGCACCCAGCGCAGCGTCGGCAGGATGAGCGAGCCCAGCTGCATGCCATCTCGTCCCCAACGCAGGAGCTCGGCCAGGGGCAGGGTATCAAGCGCCTCCATTCGGAGGTCGGCAGCCGCCGGCCGGCGGAGGGGAACCTCGGGCAACCCCGAGAACAGCAGGTCGCTGAACGCCGTGCAGCGCCGGCAGGGCGGCGGAGCATCCGGATGGAGACGCTGGGTCCCGAGCGTGCACTGCTCCATCCCGGCGCGGCACACCAACGGCCGCACAGGAACGCCTGCCGCGCGCAGCGACCAGGCCGTCAAGAGTCCGAAGGCACCGTTGAGGCTCAAGCGGTGAATCCGGGTCGAGGCGTTGAAGACCCACACGGGTGCGGCGCCCGGCGCCGGAGGCGGAAGTGCTTCCAGGTAGGCGCGCACGTTCTCGATCTGCGACCGCAGGGACTGGTCGCCGCGCCGGATCCGCAGCCGGGTCTGCAGGCGATCGAAGAGCACGCGTCGCCTCCTACGCCCCGACGCGCCGCAGGCGCTTGAGCGAAGGCTGCTCGCTTTCGTACACGCGCTTGACGCCGTCACCCAGAGCCGACTCGGAGACGCGGATGTACTTCACCAGGCGCTCGAAGCCGCCGGGCTCAACCGAAGCCGCCTGATCGCTGCCCCACATGGCCCGGTCGAGGGTGATGTGCCGTTCGACCATACACGCGCCCAGCGCCACCGCCACCGCCGACGGCACCAGACCGACCTCGTGGCCGGAGTAGCCCACCGGGCAGGGGAATTCGTCGCGCAGCCTGGGGATCATGCGCAGGTTGAGCTCCTCCGGCTCGCACGGATAGGTGCTGGTGGCGTGCGTCAGCACCAGGTCTTCCGTGCCGACGACCATCACCGCCGCCCGGATCTGCTCCATGGTCGACATGCCCGTCGACAGGATCAGCGGCCGGCCCGTGGCGCGCACATGACGCAGCAGCGCATGATCGGTGAGCGACGCCGAGGGAATCTTGTAGCACACCGGATGGAACGACTCCAGGAAGTCGACCGACGGTTCATCCCACACCGAGGCGAACCACTGGATGTGACGGTCACGGCAGTAGGCGTCGATCTTGCGGTAGTCGCCTTCGCTGAACTCGACCTTGTAGCGATAGTCCAGATAGCTGATGTAGCCCCAGGGCGTGTCGCGCATCTGGCCGCGCTGTTCGGGCGGCACGCACAGCTCCGGCGTACGCTTCTGGAACTTGACGGCGTCCGCGCCGGCGTGCACGGCGGCGTCGATCATGCGCTCAGCCGTCTCCAGGTCGCCGTTGTGGTTGATCCCGATCTCAGCGATGACGTACGTCGGGTGTCCGTCGCCGACCCGGCGGTCTCCCAGGTGGATCACTCTAGCCATGGCTCTCCCTCGACGTGAGGTGGTGGATAATCAGGTCGCACGCTTCGCGCACGGCGCCGTGCCCGCCGGGCCGGCCCAGCACGCGATCGGCCAGGTGGCGGGCGGAGGGGTGGGCATCCGCCACGGCCAGCGCCCAGCCGACCAGCGGGAAGCACGGGACGTCATTGGCGTCGTTTCCAAGGTAGACGACCTGAGCGGCATCGATGCGCCGCTCGGCAAGCAGCGCCTTGAGCGCCGAGGCTTTGTCCGCCGAACCCTGGACGAACGGAAGCGACAGCTTGCGGCAGCGCGCTTCCACCACGCGATTCGTCTCGGTGGAGAGCACGACGACGTCGACGCCTGCCTCGCGCAAACGCGCCAGGCCCCAGCCGTCGCCGCGATCGGAGACCACGGTTTCCCGGCCCTCGCTGTCCGTCCACACGCGGTTGTCGGTCATCACGCCGTCGAAATCCAGCACCAGCAGGCGGATCCTCTCGGGCATGCGCCGGGGCGGAGGGCCCAGGCGAACCGCCGGCAGGTCCGGGTTGGAGAGCAGCCATTCGGCCCGCTCCCAATCTCGCGGCGTGTCGATATCGACCGTGAAGCTGGGATCAATGAGCAGGCCCAGGATCACGCGCCCGCTCATCGAGTGCTGTTCGAGGATCGTCTGCGGCCGGAGGGCGTCGATGTGGCCGGTCTGCCAGAACGTGGCGGGCAGTTCCTGGCGCGGCATGTTGAAGGGCTCGCCGGCGACGTCGGCGAGCAGCGGCATCAGGCGCCCGGAGGTCTCGTCGCGCCGCCACATCTTGTACGGGTTCTGCCCGGCCGGCACGACGCCGCGCACCGAGTCGGCCTGGGGATGGTCGAGCAGCATCGCCACCGCCCGATCGACGAGATCGACAGGGCGCACGGGCGAGGTGGGGCGAAGCTGCACCACGACCTGCGGATGGTAGCTCTCATGCTCGGCCAGCCAGCGCAGCGCGTGTTCAAAGACCGGCAGGTCCTGCGTCTGGTCTTGCGCCAGCTCGGCCGGGCGCAGGAACGGCACCTCGGCGCCGTAGGAGCGGCCAATGGCTGCGATCTCTTCGTCATCGGTCGAGAGAACCACGCGTGTGACGAGAGTCGCCTGGCGCGCGGCGGCGATGGAGTAGGCCAGCAGAGGATGCCCGGCGAAGGGTCGGATGTTCTTGCGCGGGATGGACTTCGAGCCGCCTCGGGCCGGGACGACGGCCAGGACTTCCGCCGGGGCTACCATGCTGTCCACCCGCCATCGACGACCAGGTTGGCGCCCGTCATGTAGGTGGAGGCGTCGGAGGCCAGGAACAGCAGCGCCCCGTTCATCTCATCCTTCCTGGCCATGCGGCCCAGGACGGTGCGGGCCGAGTAGTTGGCCACGAAGCCGCCATCATGATCGTTGAAAACGCCGCCCGGCGTCAGGGCGTTGACCCGCAGGCCGGTGCCGGCGAAGTACGTCGCCAGGTAGCGGGTCATGCCCAGCACGCCGGACTTGGTGACCGAGTAGTAGACCGGCTTGAACTGCTTCGGCTTCCCGGGGCGCTCGTAGATGCGCTGGTCCGGCCCGACCAGTCCGTACGTCGAACAGATGTTGATGATCACCCCTTGTCCGCGTTCAAGCATCAAGCGCGAGGCGGCCTGCGAGCACAGGAACATGCCGGTCAGGTTGACCGCCAGGGCCTGGTTCCACATCTCCAGCGGGTAGTCCTCGAAGGCATTGGCGGCCTTCTCGTGGTGGTCGGCGTCGAACTTGGGATCGAGCGCCGCGCTGTTGACCAGTACGTCGAGCCGGCCATACAGGGCGCGCACCCTCTCGAAGACCTGGCTGACCGAGCCGGGGTGCGTGACATCCAGGCCCAACGCGGAGATCGAGCGCCCGGGAGCGGCCAGGCCGGCCGCCACGCCTTCGGCTCGCCCCGTATCGAGATCGGCTGCAATCACGGTTGCCCCCGCCTCGGCCAGCGCCCGGCAGAACTCCGCGCCCAGCAATCCGGCGCCCCCCGTGACCAGCGCGACTTTCCCTTCCATGCGGAACTTGTCCAGCTCACTCATGGCACGCGCTCCAGCTCGTTGGCTCCAAATGAAGGATGGTACCACCGACCCCTGCGCAGCATCGTCCTCATCGACTCAACCCCACATGTGCGCTTCGCCGGGAGGATTCCAGCATCGCCGCCCCCAACGCCAGGGCGCGGACTCCATCCTCCAACGAGGGCATGGGCGGCTCCCGTCCCTCGACGACGGCCAGGAACCGCTCCATCTCGGCCAGGAACATGTGGTTGCGCTCGTAGCCCTGCGGCGGTTCGACGACCTCGTGCGCACCGCTGGCGGCGCGGTGCAGCCGTGCGACCCCATCGGCTTGATCCCAGGTGATGGTCCCCTCCGTGCCCAGGATGGCCAGGTGATGGGCTGCCGGCCGCTGCAGGTAGTCGAGATGGATGCTGCCGATCGCGCCGCTGTCGAACTCGAGGAGCGCATCCGCCGTGTCCTCCACCGGGATGCCCAGATCGCCCCGGCTCCCGACGCTCGCCGTCACCGCTTGCACCTCGCCCATCAGCCAAAGCAGGTAGTCGAGTGGGTGGCACAAGGTCATGACGACGCCGCCGCCCTGATCGGCGCGGGCGCTGTAGGAGGCGCGGTAGTCTTCCCACGGATGCCACCCGGGGAGATAGTCGCCGTAGTGCGCCCGCGCGTGGTACGGCCGGCCGATGGCGCCGGAGTGCAGCCAGCGCTCGACGGCCCGCAGTCCGGGATGGTAGCGGTATTGGAAGGCGACCATCACCCGCGCCCCGCCCTCGCCGGCCGCCTGCCGCAGCTCGTCGACCCCGTCCATGGAGTGTGAGACGGGTTTCTCGAGCAGCAGGTGACAGCCGGCGCGCGCCAGAGGAATGGCCGCATCCAGATGCAACGATGTCGGCGTGGCGATGACGGCCGCCGAGGGCCGGGCCTGCAGGGCCGCCTCCAGATCGTGCACGGCGGCCAAGCCCTCCAACTCCGACTCCGGCAGTGTGGCCTTGCCGCTGCGCAGCAGGACGACGTCCTGCTGCCCGAGGGTCGCCAGGTTGCGCAGATGCCGCCGCCCGACGGAACCGAGACCGACGATCAGGATCCTCATGCGCCACCCCCGAGCAGGTCCAGGAGGTACTCCCCGGTCCGGCGGCCGGCGCTGGCGTCGGTATAGGTGATCTCGCGCTTCAGGAATGCCCGGCGTGCCTCGCGGTCGGCCACGGGATCCTGCAGATAGGCATCGATCGCCTGGCGCAGGTCCTGCGCCGTGAGCGCCACGCGCCCTGCCCCGGCCCGACGGAAGCGATCGTGCGTCGGCCAATCCCCGATGCGCGAGAGCGGCAGGGAATACTTGCGCCGGCGTCCCCAGCCGCGCGGGGCATCGATACAGGCGCTCACGATCGGACGGTCGTGGACGGCCGCCTCGACCACCATCGTCGAGTAGACCGTCAGAAAGACATCCGACCAGGCCAGCATGGAAGCCTTCTCCGGCATGTCCTCGCCCGAGTAGTAGCCCAGCTCGCCGCCCAGCGGCACCGGCTCGACGACATGCACGTGCGGGTTCTGGCGCGCCAGGCGGCGGATGCGCTCGCGCTCGTCGACGAACAGGTCCACATCCCAGAAGTGGTTCGGGTGCAGCCGCACGAGAAGCTGGCTTGGCTGGTGAAGGGCGTCCCTTGCCACCAGGTCGGCCAGCACCTCGATGTTCTGGATGTTGGGCGAGAAGGAGACGAAGCTGCAGGCGTACGACAGCAGCTTGCGGCGCGGATCGAGACCGTGCAGCTTGAAGTACTCCTCGCGCGGCATCAGCCATCGGCCCTGGACGTAGCCGTCATAGGAGGGGATGCCGCCGATATGGATCTGCTCCGGCCTCCAATCCGAGCCCAGGATCAGCTCCTGCTTCTGCGGTTCGGACCAGCAGGTGATGTTGTCGAGGCGCGAGCCCGGGATGCTGTAGCTGCTCGGGTTGTCCCAGCCGACGATGGCGGCGGCCGTGCGCACGCCGCGGGCGCGCGCCTCGCGCAACAGGTAGCGATCCATGCGCCAGCCGGCCGTGCTGGCTACGACCAGGTCCGGGTGATACGACTCGAACAGGTCGCCGTACAGCATGGGGTTGAAGCGCTCCTGGGTGCGGACCAGCGTCTTCCTCGCCCAACTCGAGTTGCGCAGGGCGGCAATCGCCAGCCAGGCCAGCGGCATGAGCACCAGCCGGCGCGGCGGCTCCTCAACAGCCACCTGCCGGATGTACGAGTCCATGGCGGCGGTGTTGATGCGCCGCGAGCCGCCCACGCGCCGCAGGAAGGCCAGCCACCACTGCAGGTCCTTGCGTTGTTCGGCATAGCGGCGGGCGGCTTCCAGGCGCAATCCCTCGATCCGGACCTGCGGCCCGCCGAAGCGCTCGAGCATCTGCGGCCTGAGGCCGTCATCGGTCAGGATGACGACCTCCGCGCCCCCCGCCGTCAGCGTCGGCACGACGTCCGACTGCAGGAAGTAGATCACCGCCAGCCCGTGATCGGCGGAGATGAAGACGCGCTTGGGTGTGCTCAACGATCCGTCCTCTCAGTCGGCGTAGTACCAACGAAACACGCGGTCGTAGATCCCTAGCAGCACGCGGCGTACGGGCGCCAGGCGCA
>DYJB01000306.1 GCA_020723365.1 Candidatus Aquidulcis sp.
GGCGCGCGCGGTGGCGTCGTTGTCGCCGCTCAGCATCACCACGCGTATGCCCATGCCGCGCAGCTTGGCAACGGCTGCGCGACTGCTGTCACGCAAGCGGTCGGCCAGCGCGATATAGCCGAGCACGGCGTTGCTGCGCGCCAGCACGATCACCGAACGGCCATCGGTCTGCAGGGCGGCCAGGGCGGCATCGTCCAGCGCGATATTCTGCGACTTCGCAAAGGCGGGCGAGCCCAGCAGACAGGTTGCGCCGTCGACAGTGGCCGTCAGCCCCTGGCCGGTATGTTCGTGCAGGTCGGCGACTTCGATGATGGCTTGCTCTCCGGCATGCTGGAGCAGCGCGCGGGCGAGCGGGTGCGTGGAGTGCTGGGCCAGCGCGGTGGCCGTGTGCAGCAGGGTTTCATTCGATATCCCGGCAGCGGGTGCGACGTCGGTCACAGCCGGTTTGCCTTCGGTCAGTGTGCCGGTCTTGTCCAATACCAATATATCGAGCTGGTGCGCGCGTTCCAGCGCGGCAGCATCCTTGGCGAGGATGCCTGCATGGGCGGCGCGACCGGTGGCAACCACGACCGCGGTCGGTGTCGCCAAGCCGAGCGCACACGGACAGGCGATCACCAATACCGACACCGCGTTGATCAAGGCTTGACTGAACTCGCCGCTGTACAGCCACCAGGCGGTGAAGGTCAGTGCGGCGATGACCAGCACGGTGGGCACGAACACGGCGGATATCTTGTCGGCCAGACGCTGGATCGCGGCCTTGGAACCCTGCGCCTGTTCTACCAGACGGATGATGGCGGCGAGCTGGGTCTGCGAACCGACCGCCAGCGCACGACAGCGCAACACGCCTTGCTGGTTGAGCGTGGCGGCATAGACCTTGGTGCCCGCCTGCTTCAGTTGCGGCAGACTCTCGCCGGTGAGCATGGCTTCGTCGATGCTCGATTCGCCCTCCAACACGATGCCGTCCACCGGCACGCTCTCGCCGGGACGCACGATATAGATGTCTTCTGGACGCAATGATCCGGCGGAGACATCCAGCAACTGGCCGTTGCGTTCCGTGTGGGCGATCTTGGGTTGCAGGTTGATCAGGGCTTCCAGCGCGGCGGAAGCCTTGCCCTTGGCGCGCGCTTCCAGCAGCTTACCCATCAGCACCAGCGTGATCAGCGTGGCGCTGGCTTCGAAATACACCGGCTGGTCCAACCCGAGCAGCCACACCGCAACGCTCATGAAATAGGCCGCACTGGTGCCGAGTGCGACCAGCACATCCATGTTGCTACCGCCGCTGCGCAAGGCTGCCCAAGCGCCGGTGTAGAAGCGCGCGCCGGCCCAGAACTGCACCGGCGTGGCGAGCAACCATTGCGCCCACAGCGGCATCATCAGATGCACACCGGCGAAC
>DYJB01000096.1:0-1601 GCA_020723365.1 Candidatus Aquidulcis sp.
CACCAGCTGCAGCACGTGCATCTCCTGCTGCGTCAGGTCGGCGAAGGCGGAGGCTTCCGCCTCGCGTGCGGCCTTGCGGACTTCCTGGAACACGCGTTGGGTGACGGCCGGATCGAGCAGCGCCTCGCCGCGGCCCACCGCCTCGATGGCGCGCACCAGGTCGTCGCCGCCGATCTGCTTGAGGACGTAGCCGGCCGCCCCGGCGCGGATGGCCGAAAACAGCATCTCGTCCTCGGCGTACGAGGTCAGCATGATCACCTTGGCGCTGGGGAACTGTGCCGTGATCTCCTGGCAGGCCTCGATGCCGGAGCCGCCCTTAAGACGGATGTCCATCACGATCACGTCCGGCTTGTGGGTGCGGGTCTTGTCGACCGCCTCGCGTGCCGTGGCGGCTTCCGCCACCACCTCGAAGTTGGGGTGCTGTTCAAGGAGCGAGCGCAGCCCCAGGCGCACGACCTCGTGATCATCGACGAGCAGGATGCGTTGACGTGCCATGGGTTGACCTCAAGCTGGAATGCATTCTAATCCAGACAGGGCAGGCCCACAAGGAAGCGCGGCGGAACGAACCGGCGCAGGCCTGCGCCTGCGCCGGGACGGCCCAGCGACTGCAGCTGTCCGTCTTCTAGCGGGCGCGCACGGTGATCGTCTTGGGCTTGACCTCTTCTGCCTTGGGCAGCTTGAGGGTCAGGACGCCGTGTTCGAACTGGGCATCGGCCTTGTCGGCCACGACTGCGGTTGGCAGGCCGATGGAGCGGGTGAATCCGCCGAAGCGGCGCTCCTTGACGTGGTACTGGGCGCCCTCGACACCGCGCTCTTCCCGCACCTCGCCGCGCAGCGTCAGGACGTCGCCCGTGACCGAGATGTGGATCTCCTTGGGGTCGACGCCCGGAAGCGAGGCCTTGATGACGACCTCCTCCGCTGTCTGGTACAGGTCGATGGCAGGCACCGCCAGGCCGGAGAAGGCCGCACCGGGCTGCCCGACGGTCTCGTCGAAGAGACGGTCCATGGCGGTACGGAAGGTCATCAAGTCACGGAACGGATCGATGCGCACAAGGCTGGACATGGTGCACCTCCTGCACAAGGGATCTGAGGCATCCATACCGCCTCCGCGTTAGCCGGACGTTGGTCTTGCGTCAGCGTTTCGTTAGCGGGGGACTCAGGCGCGGGGGGAGGGCGCGGGCTTGCGCCGGTAGTCGACGAAGCGGTACCCGACGCCGCGCTCGGTCAGGATGTACTGGGGATCCGCCGGGTCGCGTTCGAGCTTCTGGCGCAGGTAGTTGATGTAGAGGCGCAGGTAGTGGGTTTCATCGCGGTATTCATAGCCCCAGACCTTGGCCAACAGCTGCTCGTGCGGGACGACCCAACCGGCATTCTGAACCAGGTGGTAGAGCAGCTTGAACTCGGTCGGCCGCAGCCGGACCAGGGCGCCCTCGACCCACACCTCGCGCCGGTCGAAATCGATCTTCAGGCGCTCGTCGACCTCGAGGGGCTCGTGGGCCGCCGGGCCGGCGGTCTCGGTGCGGCGCAAGACGGCCCGGACGCGGCTCACCAGCTCGCGCGGGCTGAAGGGCTTGGTGACGTAATCGTCGGCTCCGAGCTCG
>DYJB01000096.1:1611-10215 GCA_020723365.1 Candidatus Aquidulcis sp.
CTTTGGCCGTGAGCATGATGACGGGGACGCTCGAGATCTCGCGGATCAGGCGCAGCGTCTCGAACCCGTCCAGGTCGGGCATCATCACGTCCAGCAGAATCAGGTCGGGGAGGCGGTCGCGCAGCTGCTCCAGCGCCTTGGCGCCCGAGGGCGCCTCGAAGACCTGGAAGCCGTCGTGTTCGAGGTTGAGACGGATGAAATGGATGATGCGCGGCTCGTCGTCGACGATCAGGATCCGGCGTTCCGCAGACGTCGCTTCGGGCATGTCACTCGCGGACCGGGCCGATGAGGGACTCTTCCTCGGCCGTGGGCATGATCTCGATGAAGTTGATGCGGTGCATGGGCCAGAGGACCGTGACGACGTTGCCCTGCAGGTAGGCCAGGTCCTTGCCATCGCGCTTGCGGGGGTTGTTGAGGGTGATGGCGACGTCCGTGGGCGCGGGCATGTCCTCGATTTCCCCCACGACCGCATCCTCACCGCTGAGATGGACGAGCACGGTTATCGGCATGGGCTACCTCTCCGAACGGAAGCGCGAGATCAGCTGGGTGCGCAGCCGCCCGAGCTGGATGATATCGCCGTGGTGTGCCAGCGCCGGCCGCTGGGGTTCCAAGGCCTTGCCGTTGACCAGCGTGCCGTTGGCGCTGTCGAGATCCACGATGTAGACCCCGTCCGCCTCGAGCCGGATCTCGGCATGAATCCGTGAGACGCCCTGCTCGTAGGCGTCGCTGGCTTGCAGGTCGACGTCGGGGATGACGGCCTGGCCCTCGACGGACCGGCCGAGGGTGTAGTTGTCCCTGCCAAGCAGGGAGCGGATCTCGCCCGAGTTGATCAAGCGCAGACCAAGGATGGCGCCGGACTCAAGTTCGGGGCCTTCGGGGGTCGCCGGCTTGGTGGCCATCGCCTCGCGGTCGATCCGGTCTCGGGCGATCGAGACGGTGGGGACCGGAGATACGCTGACCAGCCGCGTGCCGCACTCGCTGCAGTACAGCGTGCCGACGAACTCCTGGTGTCTGCAGGACGGGCACTCGATCATCCGCCGCCTGCCTTGGCGGGCAGGAGCAGGAGCGCCCGCGTCCCGTATTTGAGCACCTTCTCTCCCTCGATGGACAGTCGGCGAGTGTGCGTCAGGCGTTCGGCCTCGCTGAGCGCGGCCTTAGCCAGGTCGCGGTCGCCGGCGGCCAGCAAATGCGTGGCCAGGTTCTCCAGCCGCCGCGCCGCCTGGGCCGACTGGCCAAGCTCGGCCTCATGACGCGCTTTCTCCTGCATCCGATACAGGCCGACGACATTCAGCGCCGCCACGAGATCGCCGGGAGGCGGATCCGGATCGGGCTGGCGGGCCGAGGCGATGCGCACGTCGACCGGCAGGCTGGAGGCCTCGGACGTGCCGCCCAGGATGTCCCCGCTGACGGTGAAGTGGGCGATGTTCAGTTCGTCGGTCTGTCCGATGGGGTGGATGACCATCTCGAGCAGGACGCGGATGCGGCCCTGGCGTGTCAGATTGCCCAACACCAGCGGCAAGCTGTCGCCCAGCGGCATGGGATCCGGCATCAGGCGGAAGGACGAACGCAGGTCGACCTGCTGCGCCAGCGACCCATCCAGCCGTACGCGGCCGGCGATCGCCTGGCTCAGCCCGTCGAAGATGCGTTGCAGCAACCCGGTGATGACCTTGGGGGTATCCAGGAAGATGACGTTCCCGCCGCTGCGGCTGGCCAGATCGTCGAGCAGACGGTCGCTCCAGTCGGCGCCGATGCCGACTCCGTTGATGGTGATGCCCTGCTCGGAGGCCCGGTCGGCCAGACTCAGGCACAGGTCCTCGTCGCCGTAGGTGCGGCCGTCGGTCAGCAACACCAGGTGGTTGACGCCTTCCCGGGCGAAGTTGCGCTGAAGTTCCTCCATGCCGAGCTGCAGGCCCTGGCCGATCTCGGTTCCGCCGCCGGCCTGCAGCAGGCTGAGCCGGGCGCGGGCCGTGGCCATGTCCTTGGCCTGATCGGGGGAGACGATAACTTCGGCGCGGTCGCTGAAGGCCACCACGGAGGCCGAATCGCCGGGAGCCATGTCCTTGAGGATCGTCAGCGCTGCTGAGCGGACCTGATCCAGTCGCTGGCCGCGCATCGAGGTGGAGCGATCGATGACGATCGACAGGTTGATCGGTGGCCGGTGCTCCGGGACGGACTCCGACGGCGTGATGTCGACGAGCAGGTAGTGCACCTGCGGCTCGTCGAGCTGCAGCAGGCTGCGGCGGGATTGCTGCACGTCGCAGCGGAAGCTGGAGCGCGCGGCCTGATCGGCTTCAGCTGCGGCGAGCTTGAGGTCGTACGCCGAGCGCTGCTCATCGCTGCTGAGGATCTCGTAGGCCTTGTTGACCTGGATGAACAGCTCGGTGTCGCCCGGCTGGTTGGCCCGGTCGGGGTGCAGGCGGAGGGCCGCCTCGCGGTAGGCGCGTCTCAACTGCTCCGCATTGGCGTTGCGGGGAATGCCCAGCAGTGCGTAGTAGTCGGGTTCCCCGGGCAAGGATGCCTCGTCGGCCTACTCGGGCGGGAAGGAGATCAGGACGGCGGAGATGTTATCCGGTCCACCGGCGGCGTTGGCGGAATCGACCAGGCGCTCACAGGCCGCCTGGGGGTTCTCGGACGTGGTCACGATGCGCCGGATCTCCTGATCCGGGACGACGCCCCACAGCCCGTCCGAGCACAGCAGGAGGAAGGCGTCGCGCGGAATGGGCAGGCTGAAGACATCGACCTCGAGATTGGCTCCCTGGCCGATGGCGCGGTAGAGCACGTTGCGCTGCGGATGGACCTCGGCTTCCTCGGGGCGCAGCTGGCCGAGCTCTTCGAGCCGCTTGACCAGCGAGTGGTCACGGGTGATCGTGCGCACCTCGCCGTCCTTGAGGACGTAGGCGCGGCTGTCGCCGACGTGTCCGAGCGTGATCTGGTGCCCCAGGTGCAGCACAGCGGTCAGCGTCGTTCCGCCGCCGGGCACGCGGTCGACGACGGCCTGGTTGGCCTCTTCCAGGGCGATGCGCATCAGGTCCTGCAACGGAATGGCGTCGGCCAGAGGGTCGATGGACAGCAAGTGCAGGATCGAATCCTCGCACAGGCGCCGGGCGACAGAGCGCACGGAGACCGAGCTGGCCACCTCACCGGACCGGTGGCCGCCCATCCCGTCGGCCACGATGTACAGGCCGAACTCGGGCAGCGTCTCCAGCCCGGCGGCGTTGCCCTGGAGGACAAACAGCGAATCCTCATTGTGCGTCCGCTCGATCCCCACCGACTGGGCCATGCCCACCAGGATGCGGCCCTGCAGCGGCTTGACCAACGCGCGCGTAACGGTGGTCGGGTCGAGTGGGGCGGTCTTGACGCCGTCGGGTGGGGCGCCGGCCCCGGCTTTCTTGCCGAAGATGCGTTTGAACAGGTCCATGTCCGTCCTGAGGCGCCCCCCGATCGTCAGGTCAGCAAGGCGTACACATGATGATCGGTAGAGCCGAAGTAGATCGTCCCTTCCGCTATCGTGGGGGTGCCGGTGATCGGCCCCCCGGTGCGATACGTCCAGCGCTTGCGCCCCGAACGCAGGTCGAGGCAGTACATCGAACCGTCGACCGAACCGCAGAAGATCGAATCCTCGTGCACCACCGGGGACCCGGTGACCTGGTGTTCGGTCTGAAAGCGCCAAAGCTCGCGATTGTTCCGGGCGTCGATGGCGTAGATGTTGCCGTCGGCGCAGCCGGTGAACAGCTTGCCCTCGGCGTAGGCCGGGGATGAGATCGTCGGGCGGCCCATGCGGAAGCGCCAGATCTGGTAGCCGCCTTCCGCCTCCAGCGCATAGAGCGTCCAGTCCATCGAGCCGAAGTACAGGATGCCCTCCACCATGATCGGGGAGGAGGCGACGGAGCGCTTGGCGCGGAAGCGCCACTTGACCTCGCCGCGGAAATCGACGCAGTAGAAGTCGCCCGTTTCGCACCCATAGTATACGCGTTCGTCGACGACCAGGGGCGTTGACCGGATCGGCCCGGCAGCCTCCGCGCGCCAGGCCCGGCGGCCGTTCATCATGTTGACCACGTGCAGGTGGGCGTCATCGCAGCCGAAGAACACATAGCCTTCATGCAGTGTGGGCGAGGAGCGAATCGGCCCCTCGGCCAGGTAGGTCCACACCAGCTTGCCCTGATCGGCCGACACAGCGTGCAAGCGGTGGTCTTCGGAGGCCACGTAGACGATGTCCTCGTGCGCAGCCGGGCGGGTCGGAATGCCGCCCTCCGTGGGGTACTTCCACAGGAAGGTGCCGCGCTTGGCGTCCAGAGCGTAGAGGTTGTTGTCGTAGCAGCCGACGTACAGGATGCCCCTGTGGATCGTGGGTGAGCCGCGGATCTCATCCTCGCACTCGAAGGACCACAGCTCCTGGACATCTGACGGCAGCTTGAGGGCCGTCGACTTCTGGGGCGAGACGAGGATGCCTGTCTGCTTGGCGGCGGACAGCAGCGCGGCCTTGAAGCTTTCGGACGAGGCGAAGCGTTCCTTCGGGTCATACGCCAGGGCGGCGTTGACGACCGACTCGAGTTCGGGTGAGACGTGCGGGTTGATCTGGCGGATCGGCCGCTCAGAGAAGGAGAAGGGCGGTTCGGCACGCGGGTCGCGGCGGGTGAGCAGGTGGTGCAGGGTTGCGCCCAGGGCGTAGATATCGCCGGCCGGCGAGGCTTCGCCGCGGTACTGCTCGGGCGGCGAGTAGCCCTCCGTGCCGATCATCGTGCCCTTCTGCCCGGGCTGGAACACGCGGGCGATGCCGAAATCGATCAGCCGGATGTGCCCGTGCTGGTCGATCATCACGTTCGAAGGCTTCATGTCGCGGAAGATCACCGGCTGCGGTTGGTGGCCGTGCAGGTAGGTCAGCACATCGCACAGCTCGACGGCCCAGGTGATCGCCTTCTCCTCGGACAGGAAATCATCGGTCTCGTGCAGCAGGCGCTCGAGGTCGCGGCCCTCGATGAACTCCATCACCAGGTAGGAGCTGCTCTCGTGGGTGAAGTAGTCGTAGATGCGCGGGATGGCCGGATGGGAGAGCGTGGCCAGCAGGTCGGCCTCGCGCTCGAAATTGCGCACGACCATCTCGTACATGGTCGGGTCGGCGGCCATGTTGATCATCTCTTTGACCGCCACGAGCTTGGTGACATTGGGGAAGTGCAGATCCCGCCCTTTGTAGACCGAGCTCATGCCGCCGGAGCCGAGAACCCCGAGCACCAGGTAGCGGTCCTGGAGGGTGACCCCCGGCTGAAGCAGACCCAGCTGGTCGGTTTCACCGGTCTTGTTGGGCAGGGCGCGCGTCGTACGCCGCATAGGGGTCCTGGGCTAGTTCGGCTGGCGGCTGGACAATGGGCGGATTATAGCACGCCTGCCTGCACCGGCCGCACAAGGGGCCATGCAAGCAGGGTGCCAGGGCGGGGGGAATCAGCGCCCCCGGCCGACCAACTGGAGCGACAGATCGCGCAGCAGCCCGGCGGCAGGCTCTTCCGGCTGGCTGAGGTCCAACGAGTGGAGCGCCTGGGCGGTGGCCGATTGAGCGGACTCAAGCGTGGCCGCATGCGCGCCGCAATCCTCCAGGGCGAGGCGCATGGCCGCCAGCGCCGAAGGCTCGATTCGCTCGGCAGCCCACAGATCGCGAAAGGGCGGCGACCGATCCAATCCGAGGAGTGTCGGGAGCGATTTGTTGCGAGAAAGGAGATCATCGCCCGCCGGCTTGCCGGTCACGGCCGGATCACCCCAGATGCCGAGGATGTCATCCTGCATCTGGAAGGCCAGGCCGAGCTGGCGCCCGAACTCGGTCATCGCCTCAATGCGCGGCGCCGGAGCGCCGGCGACCCGGGCGCCCATGGCGGCCGCAGCGGCGATCAGCGCGGCCGTCTTGCCGCCGACCATCATCGCGTAGGCGTCGGTCGAAACCGCCGCCAGGCTCTCGAAGGCCATGTCGAGGTGCTGGCCGCAGGTCAGTCCGAGGCAGGCGCTGGTCAGCTCGTGCTGAACCTCGACAAGCACGCCCGGCGGGGTGCCGAGCGCGCTGAGGCGATGCAAGGAGAGATGGGCGAGTGCGAACAGGGCATCCCCCGTGTTGAGCGCCTGCGGCAGGCCCCAGCGGGACCACAGCGTCGGGCGGCCACGGCGGGTCTCGCTGCGGTCCTCGATATCGTCATGCACGAGTGAGAAGTTGTGGATCAGCTCGACGGCCGAGGCGGCCGGCAGGGCCGACGGCCACTGGCCCCCGCAGGCCTGGCAGGCCAGCACCGTGAGGAGGGGCCGGATGCGCTTGCCGCGCCCGGTGGTTTCGCCTGCCCATCCGAGGTGGTAGGCGATCATCTGCGCCATGGGTTCGTAGGCTGGGGCATCGAAGGGCAGCGCCGCTCGGCGCAGGTCGGTTTCGATCGCCTCGAGGTACGGCTCGAAGGAGGGCGCGCCCGTCATCCTCAATCCGACCACATCTCAGCCTGACGCAGAGCGGCCAGGTCGGGGCTGCCGGTGGCGAACATGGCCACACGCAGCTGCTGGATGGTGAGCGCGATCAGCGCCTGGACGGCGGCTGCGGAGTCGGCGGCCGCCTTGAGGAACGGTCCCGCCATGGCGCCCACGTCGGCGCCCAGGGCGATGCACTTGGCGAGGTCGACTCCGCTGCGCAGGCCCCCCGAGGCGATCAGCGGGGCGTGCGGCAGCTCGCGCCGCACGGCCTGCAGGGCCCTGACCGTGGGGACGCCCCAGTCGGCGAAGGCGGCGGCCAGTTCCGCCTGCTCCGGCGTTTGGGCCCGATGCATGGCCACCTGCGACCAGGACGTGCCCCCGGCGCCGGCGAGATCGATGACCGACACACCCGCCTCGACCAGGCGACGAGCCGTCGTGGCGGAGATGCCCCAGCCGACTTCCTTGACGATGACGGGCACACCCAGGCCGCGGCACACGGCTCCGATCTTGTCCAGCAGGCCGGCGAAGTTCCCGTCGCCGCCCGGCTCAACGGCTTCCTGCAGCGGGTTGAGGTGCAAGACCAGGGCGTCGGCGCCGACCATCTCGACGGCGCGCCTGCATTCGTCAAGACCGTAGCCATGATTGAGTTGAACGGCGCCCAGGTTGGCCAGGAGGGGGATGGAGGGCGCCAGGCGGCGGACCTGGAAGCTGGCTTCCCAACGCCGGTCTTCAAGCGCCGCGCGTTGCGAACCGAGGCCCATGGCCACGCCGCTGGCCTGGGCGGCCTCGGCCAGCGCCCGGTTGATGCTGGCGGCCTGATCCGTCCCGCCGGTCATCGACGAGATCAGGAGAGGGGCGGCCAGCGGCTTGCCGAGAAAGGTCGTGGCGGCAGTCACCTGCCGCAGGTCAAGCTCCGGAAGGGCCTGATGCACGAAGTGCAGGCGGGCGAAACCGGAGGCCAACCCGGAGCGGACGTCCTGCTCCAGGTTGATGCGGATGTGATCCGCCTTGCGGGAGGGCGTGTCCGTAACTTCGGCCATATCCTGGGGTTGAATGGGCAGGTAAGGATGTTACCAGCCGCAAGTTGGGGTGTCAACTTGCGGCCGACGCCCAGCCGCCGTAGAATGGTGGCGTTGCGAGAGAACCAAAGGAGAGGAGGCTAGTCGTATGGCCGGGACGCTGGAGGATGTCAAGAAGATCATCGTGGAGCTTCTGGGCGTGGAAGAGGCCAAGGTGACGCCCGAGGCGCGTTTCCGCGAGGACCTGGAAGCTGATTCGCTCGATCTGGTCGAGCTGATCATGGCGTTCGAGGAGAAGTTCGGCGGCGAGATCTCGGACGAGGATGCCCAGAAGATCACGACCGTGGGCGAGGCCGTCACCTACCTGGACTCGCACCTCAAGAAGTAGACCGCGTTCGCGGGCTGAATCATTCGGGCCGGGTGCTCCCCGGCCCGTTTGCGTTCGTCCGGCTCATGCCTTCGTGCGGCGCTTGCGGCCGGCGCCCGTCCTCTGGCCGGGGGTGCGCGTCAGCTGCAGGAGCCGGCGGTCCTCGGCGGCCTGAGCCTCCAGATAGTCCTCCATGAACGCCGACCGCCGCAAGCGGAGCGCCAGGGGCGCGACGGCGCGCACGTCGTCAGCCGTGGCCGTGGTGCGGCTGTCGGCGGCGGCGTGGGCGCGGGCCGACTCGAAGAGCGTGATCTCGGCGCGCAGCGAGTCGATGCCCAGCTCCTGGATGATCCGCAGGCCGAAGGCCTCCGCCGACGTGGAAAGCAGCGTGGAGGCCAGGCGCTGGCGAGCCTCGATCAGCTCCTGGCGGACCGTTTCCGTCACCTCGGCATAGTCGCTGACGACGGCGCGGGGATGGGTGCGGAAGGCGACGGCGCGCCGGTAGGCCTCCATCCGGTGTTGTTTCTTCTCCAGGCCGCGCACGACGACACGCAGGCCGAAGCGGTCGAGGATCTGGGGACGCAGCCGGCCCTCCTCCGGATTCATGGATCCCACAAGCGCAAACCGTGCCCGATAGGTGGCGGAGACGGCGCCGCGCTGAACATGAAAGGTGCCCTGCGCGGCGGCGTCCAGGATCGAGTCGACGATGTCGTCGGCGAGCAAGTTCACCTCGTCGACGTACAGCAGATTCAGGTCCGCCCGAGCGAGCAGGCCGCGGCTCAG
>DYJB01000097.1:0-1935 GCA_020723365.1 Candidatus Aquidulcis sp.
GCCCAATCGTCTGCCCGGTCTCGACTAGCTCCCCCGGCGATACAAGGATCTCCGACTGGTGAAGGTAGGCCGTGAAGACGCCCCAGCCGTGGTCGAGAATGGTCGTCTTGCCGCGTACCGTCAGCGCCTCGGCCAGCACAACGCGCCCACGCGCCGGGGCAGTGATCTCGGTGCCGGTGCCGCCGTAGAAGTCGAGGCCGGCATGGTAGTAGTTGTAGCCCGTGCCGTTGTAGTTGCGCCGCGCCCCGAAGCGTGAAGGGAAGCTCTTGGTGTATGGCCCCGGGAAGGCAAAGGCACCCTCCCAGAGCCGATCGGAGGTCACGAGCGCAACAACCGCTGCGACCCGCTCATTCTCGGGACCGGTGGCAGCCGGGTCGATGGTCTCATCGGGGACGTCAAGAATCGGGTCGAATCCGTACTCGCCGCTCGCCAGGTAAACCGGCTGCGAGACTGCGTAGCTCATCGCCCCGCTCTCGCCGATCACCCGCAGCGTCAGATCCAGCATGCCCGGCTCGGCCATGGCATGCACACCCTGGAGCGCGACCCACTCTCCCTCGCCGGCCGGCTCGAAGTTCAGCGGCCACGAGCCCAACGCACCCGCCAGCCTCCCACCACCGGAGAGCGTTCCCGTGAGCTCGGCCGCCAGGCCCTGGCGTAAAGGCAGCGGATCCAGCTCCGCCGTGGCGAGATCGGACAGAAGATCGGTCGTCGGCCTGCCCGCTTCAGGGACAATAAGCGTCTCCCCGGGAACGGACCACACGCGCGACGGGCGGCCGTTGATCGTGCGCAGCGCCCAGGCGGCGTAGCCCGTACGCATCGACAGTTCGATGTCCGTTTCGCCGGGATTGACCATGGCCGCCGCGCCCTCGGGGATCCGCAGCCCGTCCCCCTCGCCCTGCGGGAAGATGACGTCCTCGCCCAGGAACAAGCGCTCCGGGTTGACGACTCGGTTGAGGCGCGTCACCGTCGACTGCAGGAGCCCGTGGCGCAGCGCCAGGCTGCGCAGCGTCTCGCCGAAACCGATGGAACGCCTCTCCAGGACTCCGGAAACCCCCTCGAAGCCCGGGATGAGGAGCTCACGCCCGACCGCCAGAGGATCGCCGGTCGCCATGCCGTTCGCCGCGGCGAGGTCCGCGGCGTCGAGGCCGAAGGTGAGGGCGATGCCCCACAGCGTGTCGCCGGGCTGCACGATGTAGACCGGGCCGGCGGCCTGGGCATTCGCCGGGCGCGGCGCGAGCAGGCTGCCGGCGAGCAGCCCCAGGATCAGCAGCAGCCTAGTCCAAGCGCGCATCGAGCAACTCCAGCTGGTCTCCCCGGGCGACGCATTCTAACACTGCGGGCCCGCCCTCCAGGACGTACCTCGCCGCTACGGCCGGCGCGTAGATACCCCACGGCCGTGCCAGCCGCGCGTCGACAACGCGCAGCGACTCATCCAGCCAGACGACTCCCAGGGACATGAACACCAGGGCCATGTGAATGGCGGTCTGAACGCGACCGCTGGAGGATTCCACCAGCAGCAGGCCCTCCCCCGGCGGCAGGGTCCGCCGGAACGTCAGCCCGCGCAGGCGGCAGGTGAACGAGTCGCACCAGCGGGCCGTGAGCACGTGCCGATCCTGCGTTCGATTGCGCACCTCGACCCAACGGCCCATTCCTGCCTCCTGCCTCGGGCAGCCCGGAAACGCAAACGGCGCGGGACTGCCCTCCGCGCCGCGCTTGCCTGCGGTCGCCGTCTCGCCTCTACTGGCCGGGCCCGAGTATCTTTTCGACGCTCTCCAGAAGCTCCTGGGGACCGAACGGCTTGGTGATGTAGTCGTCCACCTTGGCGATATGGAGCCCGAGGACTTTGTCGATGGATTGGGCCTTGGCGGTCACCACGACCACCGGGATGTCGCGCAACGCCGGGTCGGCCTTGATCTGCTGGTAGACCTCCCAGCC
>DYJB01000097.1:1976-10181 GCA_020723365.1 Candidatus Aquidulcis sp.
TACCGACTCCAGGCCCTCGATGCCACCGTTGGCGCCAATGACGTTGAAGCCCTTCCGCCCCAGGATCAGGCGGACAAGATCGATCATTTCGGGCTCATCTTCGATGCAGACGACGCGCTTCGAGTCAGGCGACATCACAGACCTCAGGCCAACCCTCTGGCAAGGGGTAGTCTACACCCTGGCATACTGGACGCGCAACCTACCGAGGTCCCACCACGAGAGGACCGGCCCGTTCGGGCAGGACTGCCCGCCTGTCCCGGCCAGGGGATGGAAACGTACCACACGGGCAAGCGAAAGCCCGGCGCGGGGTCCGCGCCGGGCACGTAGGCAGCCAACAGCCGGCGGGCAGGCCTGTCAGGCGGTGCCCAGAGGCTTCTCGAAGTCCAGCCAGCGCTCGACCATGTCGGCCAGCTCAGCCTGCGCCTCGCGATTGGTCGCCAGGTAGGTGGGCGCTGCGTCCGGTCCGGAGCCTGTGCTCTGCCCCGGCTGGCCAAGCCCGACCTGCAGGACCGGCAGGCGCGCGGCGCGCATGGCGTCGACGGCGGCCCGGTGGTGCGGCAGGCGCCAATCGTACTGTGTGACCAGGATGCCGAGGGTCTCGATGTTCCGGTTGAGCTCGTGCTTGATCTGTTCGAGGGTCGCCAGGAAGAACCACAGTGCCCGCAGGTCCGGGATGTGGGGCTGGGTGGGAACCAGCACGGCCTGCGCGGCGGTGAGAGCGTTGACACTCAGCGGCCCGAGACTCGAAGGACAATCGAGGATGGCAACGTCGAAGTCGTCGGCGACGGTGCTGAGGATTCTGCGCAGCACGTCTTCGCGCCCCATGCGCGAAATCAAGCCGAGTTCGGCGGCCGCCAGGGCCAGGTCCGAAGGCGCCAGGAACAGGTACAGCCCGGGCACGACTTCCTTCAGCGTATCCCACAGGGGGACCACGCCGGGAAGCGCGCCGCCGAAGACCTCCGCCATGCTCGTTCCGGCGGCGCTCTCGACGCCGCAGAAGGCTGTCAGCGTCGCCTGGGGATCGAGGTCGACCAGCAGGACGCGCCGCCCGCGCTCCGCCAGCGCCGCCCCCAGGGCATGCGCCGTGGCGGTCTTCCCGACACCGCTCTTGTGGTTGGCGACCGCGATCGTGCGCAAGGTTACCAGGTCATTCCAGTCGCGCGCCGGGGCGCGGACCGTAGCCCGCCTCACATCCGGCTCGTCGGCTTCCTCGACGTGAGGCCGCGTGATCTCGTCGCGCCCCCCACGCATCGCTACGGGTTCCATGCCGGTGACACTCCCTCCCGCTCCGGGCGCGCAGGGCGCGCCCGACCGTCTCCGCATCCACCTTCATGCTAGCACCTTCCCACACTCCCCAGGGCTTACACCTGGCTTGCAGACTGCCGGCAGGCCGCGTTGGGGTCATCGCCGGCCGGGGGCCGGGCTTGGCGCCAGCAGGCCGGCCAGGGCTCCCACGGCTCCGGAGCCGATGGCCAGCAGTACATCGGGCACAGCCCGGCCCTGCATCGCCAGCAGGATCGCCCCCACGACCATGATCAGGACGGCGAGCGCCAGCGCGCCGACAACAAGCCGATAGATCCACACATCGCTGTCCAGCGGCGAGGCCATTCCGGCGAGAACCTCAGCCGGGTTCTCCCGCACCCGCGCCGCCAGCGCCGGATCGGAACGCACAGCTTCGGCCAGCTGCTCAATGGTGGCGATGCGTTTGCCCACTCCCCCTCCCATCCACGTCCGGCGCTAGCCGAGAGGGCCGACCGCCTTCTCGACGGCCTCCAGAATCTCGCCCGATCGCACCAGCTCCTTCATGGCGATGTGGTCCGGATAGAGCGGCCGATCCTCGTCCAGGTGAGCTACGTGACGCCGGATGACCTCCCGGGCCGCCGCCACTCCCTTCCCGGGAGTGTGGCTGCGGAAGTCGAGTGCCTGGGCGGCGGCCATGAACTCGATCCCCAACACCCCGTAGGCGTTGTCGAGGATCTGCCCGTTCTTCAGGGCCGTGTTCATGCCCATCGAGACGAAGTCCTCCTGGTCGGCGGCTGCAGGAATCGAGCCAACCGAGGCCGGGGCCGAGAGGATGCGCTGCTCGACGATCAGCATGTCGGCCGTGTACTGGCTGAGCATCAGGCCCGAGAACATCCCGGCGCCTTTCGTCAGGAAGGCCGGCAGGCCGACGCTCAGCGCCGGGTTCGTGAGGCGGTTCAGGCGGCGCTCCGAGAGCACGCACACCATCGTGATGGCCGCGCCGGCCATGTCCATCGGGAGCGAGACGGGGGTGCCCTGGAAGTTGGCGCCGGTCAGCGTGAGCTTGAACTCGGGCAGGAAGATCGGATTGTCGCCCACGCCGTTGAGCTCGATCTCCACCTGCTTGCGGGCATAGGCGATGGCATCATGCGCCGCCCCGATGACCTGAGGGGTCGAGCGCATCGAGTAGGCGTCCTGGACCTTGCTCTTGAGCTTGCCGGTCACCAGATCCGAGCCCTGCACGCACTTGAGGATGGCCTGGGAAGAGCGCACGGCCCCGGCGAAGCCGCGCACCTGGTGCAGGCGGATGTCGTACGGCTTCATATTGGCGATCAGCGCTTCAAGCGAGATGGCGCAGGCGATCTCGGCCTGCCGCAGCCAGCGATCCATGTCGTACAGGTGGAGGGCACTCATGGCCGTCAGCAGGTTGGAGCCGTTGATCGTTGCCAGGCCGTCGCGGGCCTGCAGGTCGGGGATCGGGATGGCGGCGCGCTCCATGGCCGTCCGGCCCGGAAGTCGCTCGCCCCCGTAGTACGCCTCACCCTCGCCCATCAGGAGGAGCGCTATCTGCGCCATCGGAGCCAGATCGCCGGAGGCGCCCACCGAGCCCTTCTGGCACACGACCGGGGTCACTCCCCGGTTCAGCATCTCCACCAGCGTCTGCGTGATCTCGGGGCGGCACCCCGAGTTGCCGTGGGCGTGGACGTTGATGCGTCCCGCCATGGCGGCGCGGACGTGCTCGATCGGCGCCGGATCCCCGATGCCGGCGGCGTGGTTGTAGATCAGGTAACGCTGGAACTGGCGCACCTGCTCGTCGTCAAGCACCACCTCGGAGAATTCCCCGATGCCGGTGTTGACCCCGTACATGATCTCGTGGGCCCGAATCTTGTCCTCCAGCATGGCCCGGCAGGCGCGTATCCGCTCCAGGGCCGACGGGTCGAGCGCCACGGCTTCCCCGTCCCGGGCGATGCGCACCAGCTTCTCCAGCGTCAGCCCGGACCCATCCAATACGATCGTCATGCCCAGCTCCTTGCCACCGGCGGCGCGTGCCCGGACAGGCCGATTGTAGGCCGGTAGCCCAAGGGCCACAAGGCGCCGGGGAGGACACCGTTGTCCTGGCCGAGGTGTGTGACCGTATAATAGAAGCGGGTCCTGTGGGCACGGGCCGCGAGGCGGCACAAGACTCCGAGGCTTCAACGTGACACCCACCTCGAACAGCATGGACAGCCTGACCCGCCTGGCCCTGGATGAGATCTGCGGCGTGTTTGGCCTGCCGCCTCAGGCACGCTGGCGCGGCCTGGTCGAGGCGCTCTTCGAGCGGACGGCACACAGCTTCGCCACCTACGGGGCGATGTTCGACCAGAAGATCGCTCAGTGGGGGCTGGACGGCGCGTCGCAGTGGGCCGTGTCGCTCTTTGCCAGCCAGGTCTCCGTGCGGGGCCGGGAAGCCATTCCCGACCAGGGTCCGCTGGTGATCGCCGCCAACCACCCGGGCTCGGTCGACGCGCTGGCCATCGTCTCCCAGATCCGCCGCCCGGACCTCAAAGTGGTTGCCAGTGGGCTGGGCTTCCTGCGCAGCCTGCCCGAGCTGAGCCAGCATCTGATCTTCGTCCCACGGCACGACACCCAGGGACGAATGGCTGTCGTCCGCTCGGTGATCCATCACCTCGACCAGGGCGGCTCGGTGCTGGTCTTCCCCGGGGGCAACATCGAACCCGATCCGGCAGTGCTGCCCGGCGCCGAGGATGCGCTGGGCAACTGGTCGTCCAGCCTGGACCTGATCCTTCGCCGCGTGCCGCAGGCGCAGGTGGTCCTGTCGATCGTCAGCGGAGTGCTGACGCGGGCCGCCCTGCGCAATCCGCTCTCGCCGTTCGTTCGATCGATGCGTGAGCGCCAGAAGCTGGCGGAAATCGTGCAGGTGGCGGCGCAGATGCTCACCCGCAACCAGCTCGGGCTCACTCCCCGGGTGACCTTCACTCGTCTGGCTGTGCCGGACGTTCAGGCCTCGTTCCTGGCGCACATCACGACTGTCGCACGACGCCAGCTCGCCGAACACGCCGCACAGTGGACGTCTTCGCCTGCCCCGGAGCCTCCGCTCGCCGCCTGAGACGCTGCCGCAAGACGTCTCCCCCGTGAACACCCCCAAGTCACGATGACGGCCGGTTGGCGAAGGCATGCGCACGCCCCGGGAAGACGTCGCCGCCTGCGGGCGACGGTCCGCAGGCGGCTGCGAGAGAACCATGTCGGGTATCGTGGGAGCGGGTGACTACTCCAACAGGAGACGGGCGGCGCTCTTGTCGCCCAGCGAAAGCGGGAGCTGCACCGGGCGCCGCTCGGTGACGACCGCCCGCTTTTGGTGAGCGAAGACGGGATGGCGCGCGGCGGCCAGGTTGACGAAGTGCGAGAGCATGGCGCCGTAGCCCACGCCGGCCGCCTGCGCGCACAGCGCCATGCTGGCATCGGACGCGATGTCGGCATTGGGATTGACGTCCAGCACGTAGGCCGTGCCCTCGCGCAGGCGCAGATCGACGCGCGAGTAGTCCGGGCTTCCCACGGCGCGATGGGCGGCCACTGCGGCGCGCGCCAGGGAATTGCCCTCGATGCGCGTGACCAGCGCCGGAAGATGGAAGAGGATCTTCTCGTAGTGCTCGGAGCCCGGGGTGAACTTGGCGTCGTACGTGCACAGGCGCTCACGGAGCGACTCGAACTTCCGGAAGTCCATCTCTCCCGGCGGCATAGCTATCGGGCGGCGGCTGCCCCAGACGGCCACGCGGAACTCGCGCCCGTCGATGAACTCCTCCACCAGCGCCGGGCCGAAGTCCTCCAGCACGATTTCGAGCTGCTTGCGCAACTGGGTACGGTTCTCGACGACCGACTCGGCCGAGATGCCGATGCTGCTGTGTTCGAGGACCGGCTTGACGATCGCAGGGAAGCGATCCCAGCGAGCGCCATCGACCTTCTCAAAGATCCGGCCCACGGGGATCGGCACGTGCGCCTTCAGCATGGCGTCGCGCGAGCGCGCTTTGTCGCAGCTCAGTTCGAGAACCGCCGACGAACCGCCGGTGAAGGTGAAGCCGAGCGCTTCCAACTCCCTGGCGACCTGAGGCTCACTCCGGTCCACGCCCGGAAGGCCCTCGCACCAGTTGAAGACAATGTACTCCTTCGGAGAGTAGCGCCGCAGCAGGCGCTTGAGGTCGGGCTGGCGCACGGTGACCGACGTCACGGGGTGGCCCACCCCGCGCAGCGCGCGCAGCGCTTCCGAAGCCTGCTTGCGCGCATACAGCGCGTCCGACTCGGGCCACTCCGGATCGATGTTGTGGATCAACAGGACCGGCAGATCGCAGCGATCGTCGGTGGTCATGCGCATCCCTCACCTTCGGGCGTAGCCCGATGATCCGCGCGCAGCGCCATCATCGTCCTGTGCGCGCGGACTGCGGCCGATGTCGTGTGCCTCAACGCACCTTCACGACGCGCGGCCCCACTCCACCCCCGTGTGTCCTTCGGATTCATCATCCTCGCGAGCATGCATGCACACGAACCGCGGGCATGCATCACCTTTTGCAAGTGTATACAAGTCCGTCCACTGCGCAAGGGTAAAACGCACGAATCTTGGAAGTTGCGCGGGGCCGATTCGGACGCCCGCGCCTCGCGCGCGCGCTGCGCTCGACGGCTCGCGAGCGCGGCGGGACTGCGAGGGCACACAGAATGCGAACGCGCACGGACTGCGCCGCGCCTCACATCGTGATCGCCACATCGGCGATGCACTCAGCTCTTGCTCGAAGACGCACGCGCGCGCGATTCTCGTCCCGCGGGGCGAGCCCTTGGAAGCGCGCGGCGCGCGCCCGCACGTCATCCTGCCTCCTTCCTGCCCCGGCACGCATCGAGGGGGGCCGCGCGTGAGTGCCACCCTCGGCATGTGCGTTCCGACCTGCGACAACTCGCCTCCTACGCGTGCGCCGACGCTTCGGCGGCTTGCATTGATCGTCCGCCTCGCGGCCGTAGGGTCTACAATACGCACTGCCGCCGGAGGAGAGCGTAAAGCGAGGCGGCCATCCTGGCCCACCGAGAGCGAAGGCCGCGGCCTTCGGTCGGCCGAAGTCCCGGGAGCGGATACCCCATGACGAAGAAGTCGATCGGCTACGTGAAGATGCTGTGGACCTGCCCGCGCTGCACCACGCGCAACCCGGGTCCCCAGAAGTTCTGCAACGGATGCGGCGGGCCTCAGCCGGCCGACGTCGCCTTCGAACAGGCGCCGGAGGAGAAACTCCTGACCGACGCGGCGGAGATCGCCAGGGCCAAGGCCGGGCCGGATCAACATTGCCCCTACTGCAGTGCGCGGAATCCGGGAGGCGTCAAGTTCTGCGGCGCGTGCGGGGGCGACCTGGCTGGGGCCAAGGCGCGCGAATCCGGGAAGGTGGCAGGCGCCTTCCGCGCTGGACCGGCGGCGCCGATCGCCTGCCCGCGCTGTGGAACCAGCAACCCGGGAGCCGCTCTCAAGTGTTCGTCGTGCGGAGCCAGCCTGGCGCCGCCCGCGGCGTCCGCCGTGCCCCCCGCCGTTCCAGCCAAGATGCGGACGCCGGGTCGCTCGCCCGCCCTCATCATCGGGCTGATCCTGGTGGCGCTGTGCGGACTGGGCGGCCTGCTGCTCCTGCTCCTCGGCGGCCGCACGAGCGAGGCCGCCGCGGTGGTCGACTCGATCGAATGGGAGCGCCGCATCGCCATCGAGGCGCTGCGACCGGTTGAGCGCGAGGATTGGTACGACCAGATCCCGTCCGAAGCGCAAGTCGGGACGTGCCGCCAGGCGCGGCGCGGCACCTCACAGGATCCGGTCGCCAACTCCGTCGAGGTGTGCGGCACGCCCTACACCGTCGACACCGGCAGCGGCTTCGGCGAGGTCGTGCAGGACTGCGTCTACGAGGTATACGACGACCTGTGCTCCTTCACCGTCTCGGAATGGACGGTTGTCGACACGGCCGTAGCTCGCGGCGCGAGCGGGGTCCCTGCCTGGCCATCGGTCTCCCTGGCGGCCGATGAGCGCCAGGGCGAAGAGAGCGAGACCTATCGCGTCGTCTTCATCACGGACTCGGATCGCTACACGTACGCTCCTGCCACGGCGGCCGAGTTCGCCGCCTTCACACCCGGCAGCCGCTGGCTCCTGACCGTCAGCGGCTTCGGCAGCATTACCGAACTCGAGCCGGCCCCCTAGCCCTGGACCTGCACACAAGGAGCCCTGCCAGGCGGCAGGGCTCCTTTCAGGATCGGACCGCTGGCCCCAGAAACAGCGGTGGCCGGAAGGCATGGGCGTGCAGGCGACGAGTCGCCTGACTCGCAGCCCCGATAGAGCAAGCCGGAGCTTCGAGGCGCAGGGCGGCGCCGATTGGCTGGACGGCATCACTCCGCCTTTGAGCATCAAGGACGGGAATCGACTCCGCCTATCCGCGCCTGGACAGCGAACCCCTATGCCGCGGAGCCCGCCTTGGAAGGCGAAGCCTGCGTCGGATCTCACGTCGCCAGCGGAGCGGAGGTCGACACCGGGCCACCGCGGATCGTCAAGCTCGCTGCCCGCGGCGCGACGGTCGGCACGGCCCAGTTCGAACGTCGGCAGTCTTGCGCCCAGGCAGACGCCGTCGCACGAGACTTCAGATGGCGGGGCGAAGGGCCGGCCGTCAGGCCGGCGTTCGACGGATCGCCACCAAGGCGATGTCATCGGGTTGGGGATCACCGTGCAGGTGGGCGGTCACATCATCCAGCACGCGGCCCAGTGTCTCGGTGGCTCCGGCATTGCGCACGGAGCGGAGGCTTGAGAGCAGTCGTTCGCTCCCGAACAAGTCCCCATTGGCGGGGCAGGCTTCCGTGACGCCGTCTGTATACAGGAGGAGTGTGTCCCCGGGGTCGAGGCGGACGCGTCCGGCCTCCCAGTAATCCTCCGGGAACATGCCCAGCATGCGGCCTGTGCGCGTCAGC
>DYJB01000098.1:0-9254 GCA_020723365.1 Candidatus Aquidulcis sp.
TCGTCCGGAAGCAGGATGACCTCGGGATCGGCGGCCTGCACCTCCGCCCGTGCCAGGCACGGGTAGCGCGTATCGCGCCCGGCCGCCTCTTCAGGCGCGCTCCGCCCCAGATCCGCCTCCAGAGGGTACCGTCGCTCCCTGCCCGCGAAAGCATTCGCCCCGCCGCAGGCCCACAGGAGATCATGCGCATACGTCCCCTGGTTGAAGGTCATCCAGTACGGTTCACCATCGGGGGTCTGCGCGTACCAGATCGGGCAGAAGACGCGCGGCCGGTTGACCTCGTCAGAGGCGCGCTCGGTCCAATCGAGCGTCGCTTCCAGCACCTGCAGGCGCGGCACGGCCTGAGGTATGCGGTAGAGATCGAGCAGCTTCCACAGGACGTCCATGGCCCCGCGCACGGTGCGCGGGAACGTCACCCACACGCGCACCCCGGCCTGTTCGAGCTGCTCCACCAGGGCACGCTCGTTCTCCTCCTGATTGGCAAGGACGACCTCCGGCTCCAGCGAGCGGATGCGCTCCGCATCGGCGCTGCGGGTCCCCCCGACGCGAACGACGCCGGCAGCGAGCTCGGCCGGGAGCCGGCAGTAGTCGGTCACTCCCACCAGGCTGCCGCCCACACCCAGCTCGACCAGGCTGTCGGTCATCGAGGGCACCAGGCTGACGACACGCTGAGGGGCGGAGCGAAAGAGCAGGAGCGGGGAGTGACCGTTGCCGCCAGCCATCTTCTCTGATCCTCGATGAAGGAGTGTCCGCCGAATCCCATCCCGGCGCAACCCGCCCCACCCTGGGGGTCGTTTCGGAGGATGACGAGGCTCGGGACCTAGGGATCGAAGTACGCCACCGGCTCGCCCTGGCCCCGGCGTGCCAGCAGCGGGGGCAGCCACTGGCGAGGCCCGTGGGAGAGCGGCGGCAGCTCCCCATGCGCGAAGTTGCCCACGTCGAGCGACTCGGCCGTGTGCGCCGGGATGCCCGCCACGTGCTCGTCCAGGAAGACGACATGGACCATATGCCGCTTCACCCCGCTTTGCCACAACCTCGAATCGAACACCGCGGCGAGGCGACGAACCCGGCCCTCCACCCCCGCCTCTTCACGCAGCTCTCGCTCAGCCGCCTGGGCCAGCGTCTCGCCCACCTCGGCGGCGCCGCCCGGCATGCACCACAGTCCGTTGTCCGTGCGTTGGATGAGGAGCAGCCGATCCCCGTCCAACACGATGGCGTCGACCCCGATCAGCGGTGTCACCGCATGCAGATCGCCTCCGAACCCCCTCAGGATCATCGCCGGCGGACGGTTTTCCAGGATTCCGAGCAAGCGCGCCGAGCACCGAAGGACACGCGCCTGGCGATGACGGTCGTAGCGGTTGGCGGCGTACTCGAGCCCCTCGGAGGCGAGGCTCCGCAGCTCGTCCGCCAGGAGGCAGGCGTCATCGGCCCATGTCCTGGCATCCATCGAGGCCTGCATCGCGGTTCTCCCGTCGGGGACGTTGGGGCTATGCGTGGCCGAGCAGGTCGAAGGCCGCGGCCGAGAGCAGCGCCACAGCGCGCGGCAGTGCGGCTTCGTCGAAATCGAAGCCCGGGTTGTGATGGGGAGCATCCAGGCCGCGCTCGGCGTTGGCCGAACCGATAAACACGAAGCAGCCCGGGACGGCCTGCAGGAAGAAGGCCATGTCCTCCGACACCATCGAACGCTCGGTCTCATCGAGGTGGCCATCCGCCAGGACCCGGCGCGCCACGGCCCGCACCCGGGCGGCAATGCGAGGATCGTTCACGACGGGCGGCGTCAGGGGTGTCAGGCGGACTTGCGCGGCGCACTCCATGGCCGCCGCCACGCCGACGGCAAGCTCCTCGATCCGCCCCAGCACCGTTTGACGCACGGCTGCCTCGAACGTCCGCACGGTGCCTCGCAGGATGGCCCGATCGGGAATGACGTTGAAGGCTTCGCCGGCTCGCAGCTGGGTGATGCTGACGACCGCCGTCGCCGTCGGATCGGTGTTGCGCGCTACGATCGTCTGCAGCGCCGAGACCACCAGCGCCGCAGCGACGACCGGATCGTGGGCCTGGTGCGGGGCGGCGCCGTGCCCCCCCTTCCCCAGGATCTCGATTTCGAGCACATCGGCGCCGGCCATCATGGGTCCGTCGGGGATTCCCACCCAACCGAGAGGGCGGGCGTTCCACAGGTGGACGCCGAGGGCGACCTCCGGTCGCTCCGCCTCCAAGACGCCGGCATCGAGCATGCGCTGCGCGCCGCCCAGCCCTTCCTCGGCCGGCTGAAAGACAAGCTGGACGCGTCTCGGCAGCTCGGCACGATAGGCGTGCACGAGACGGGCGACGCCCAGCCCGATGGCCACATGCCCGTCGTGCCCGCAGGCGTGCATCCGTCCGGGCTCGAGGGAGGCGTACGGCGCGCCGGTGGCCTCCTCCACGGGGAGCGCGTCCATGTCCCAGCGCAGGAGCAGCGTTCGCCCCGGCCGGCCCCCTTCGAGCAGCGCCACCACGCCGGTCTCGGCGATTCCCGTCTGCACCTCCAGGCCGAGCTCGCGCAGCGAGTGCGCAATCACGCCGGCCGTGCGCCTCTCCTGGAAGCCAAGCTCGGGATGCTGATGGAGGTCGCGCCGCCAGGCGATCAGGTCGGCGGACATCGCCAGGGCGTCGCGCAGCAGCAGCGTCTCGTCCATCGAGCCTCCTGCGGGCCGCGGATGGGGCGGCGCCTCCCAAGAGCAGGCGCTCAGCGCCCGAGGTCGATCAGGCGGAAGCGTTCGACGTAGCGCGGCGCCTCGGGCGGGTTGGAGGGATCGAGCAGCCGTTCGCGGATGCGCGCCTCCAGCCCCGCCTGGTCGGGGATCTGGCTGCGGTGCTCTCGCAGGGCGGCGATCTTGCGCTCGAGGGTCCCGGTCACGTCGATGAGGGTGTTGGCCGTCTGCGGCATGGCGACGTACACCTGCCGGATCTTGTGCGGCTGCAGTCCTTCCTCGGACAGCAGCTCGGGGAAGAACAGCGCCGAGCCGGAGGCGGGGAAGACGGCGTCGAGGGTCGCCTGGCCGGCGGCCCGATGGTCGGGGTGGTTGATGTAGCGGTCGCTCGGAAAGAAGTTTGTCGGGTCGCAGGTGACGACGATGTCCGGCCGCACCTGGCGCAGGACCCGCACCACCTGCTTGCGCAGCGCCAGGTCGGGGGTCAGGTAGCCGTCGGGGAGGTCGAGGAAGCGCACCGATCGTACGCCGACGACCGCCGCTGCGGCGCGCTGTTCCTGTTCGCGCAGCTGCGCCAGGGCGACGGGATCGGAGGCGGCGTCATCGGCGCCCTTGTCGCCGCGCGTCAGCAGGCAGTAGTCGATCGCCCAGCCCTGCTGCGCCCACAGCGCCAGCGTCCCGCCGCAGAAGAACTCGGGGTCGTCGGGGTGCGCCAGGACGACCAGGACGTGCTCGGGCCGGGCGTCGGCCTCCCCCAAGGTCATTCCTCGTCCTGTCCGTTCTCCCGGCCGCAGGTGCACTGGCCGCTGGCGTGCTTGCCGCACGGGGCCATAGCCTTGGCCTCCAGCGCCTTGAGTTCCTCGTACGGCTGCACCTCGTGCTTGAGGAACTCCGCCCGGCGGCCGTCGTCGAGAAGCACGTAGATCGACTGCTTGATGGGCGCCACGTCGAGGACCTTGCCTTCGCCCATGGGCGTGACCACGCGCTTGTTGCGCTTGGGCAGGTGTTTGCGCGCCTCGACGTACTGCTCGTACTCGTACACCAGGCAGCAGCGCAGGCGTCCGCACATGCCGGTGATCTCCTGCGGATTGAGAGAGATGCCTTGCGCCTTGGCCATCTTGATCGAGATCGGCGAGAACTCGGTCAGGAAGCGCGAGCAGCAGCGCTCCTCCAGGCCGCAGGCGCCCATCCCGCCCAGGATCTTGGCCACATCGCGCGGTCCCACCTGGCGCAGCTCGACCTCGGTGTGCTTGTGGATGCGCTGCAGCTGCTTGCGCAGGTCCTTCAGGTCGGGCTTCTCATCCCCTTCGGTGACGAACAGGAAGGCCACCCGCGAGCCGTCGAACGAGTATTCGGCCTTGGCGATCTTGAAGTTGCGCAGGCCAACCTCGGCGGCCCGGGCGCGGGCTTCGATCATGGCCTCCAGCTCACGCCGCTGCCATTGCTGGCGCAGGACCAGTTCGGCGGCCGTGGCGAGCCGCTCGACCTTCTTGAGGCCGCCCTCGGCCGGGGTTCCGGGGTCCTCCACGAAGCCCACCACCTCGCCCATCTCCCTCCCACGGCTGGTGGAGACAATGACGTAGTCGCCGGCGCGCAGGTCGGCCAGGTCGCCGGCGTCGAAGTGGTAGAGCTTGCCCAGGGGCTGGAAGCGGAGGGCGACGATACGGGATCGGGCGACCGATTCGGTCATGGGATCCTTCCCGGCCTGGCCGGTGGTCCAACACGACGTGACCCGTGCGCGGCACGTGTCACGTCGTGGGTCTCAGTCAATCATCTGGATAGGGACGACGTCGGAGGCCTTGCTCATCGCCTGCACGGAGACCCGGGCGGCGACGTCTTCGGCCATGGCGATCAGCGCCCGGCCCACGGGGCTGTCCGGCCGGCCCAGAACGACGGGCAGGCCCGAGTCGCCGGCCTCGCGCACGACGGCGTCCATCGGGATGCCGCCGATGAAGGGAACCCCGGCGTCCTTGGCCAGGCTCTCACCGCCCCCCTGCCCGAAGATGTCCATCCGGCTGCCGTCCGGCAGCTCGAGGTAGCTCATGTTCTCGACCACGCCCAGAATGGGCACCTGCATGGCGCGGAACATCTCCAAGCCGCGGCGGGCGTCTTCCAGGGATACGCGCTGGGGCAGCGTCACGATCACTCCGCCGGAGAGCGGCAGCGTCTGCGCCAGGCTCAGCTGGGCGTCGCCAGTGCCCGGCGGTAGATCGACCACCAGGTAGTCGAGCTCACCCCAGTTCACATCGGCGATGAACTGGCGGATGGCCGAGTGCAGCATCGGGCCGCGCCAGATCAGCGGCTGGCCGGGTTGGACCAGGAAGGCGATCGACATCACCTTGACGCCGTACGCCTCGGCCGGGATCATCTTGCCGTTCACCGGCGCCGGCATGCTCTCCAGGCCCATCATCACCGGCACGTTCGGGCCATAGATGTCAGCATCCAGCAGCCCGACGCGGGCGCCCGACCGCGCCAGCACGGCCGCCAGGTTGACGGCCACGGTCGTCTTGCCCACGCCGCCCTTCCCGGAGGCGACGGCGATCGCATTGCGGATCGGCCGGTCGATCAGGCCGCGCGCCTGGCCGTCGCCCGGGACGTTGGCCGTCAGCTTAACCTGGACCTCGGTGACACCCGCTACAGCCTCCACCGCCTGGCGCGCCTCGCGTTCGATGCGGCCCCGCAGCGGGCAGGCCGGCGTCGTCAACTCGACCGAGAACGTGACGCGACCGTCCTGGATTGCCAGGTCCTTGATCATGCCCAGCGTGACCAGGTCGCGGTGCAGCTCCGGTTCCTGAACCTTGCTTAACGCCGCCAGGACAGCCTGGCGCTCAACACCTGCAGACTTGCCCATCAGTCCTCACCTTCCCTGGACGGCCTCCCCCGGCCGTCCTTTCCCTGTCGGATGTAGCCGACGACATCGCCACGCGCTTTCTCGAAGAGGGCCACGAGCTCGGTGTCGTCCCCCCGGAAGCGCCGCACGGTCAGCGTGGCGCAGGCCGTGCAGCCGCGCATGGCCCGGTACGAATCGGTGTGGCAGGTCAGGCACCCGCTCAGCCGGATCAGCATCAGGCTGAACGCCAGGGCGTCGGCCGAGGCATCCGGCGCCACGGCGGCGCGCCGCACCAGCCGCGCCCAGACCTCGCCGCGCAGGTCGCGCAGCGCCGGGGCCACCCGCATCGGGAACAGGATCTCGGTATCGCCGTGATACATGATGCCCCGCCGGAACCGGCCTCAGGCCTGCCGGGCGGCTTTGGCCGCTTCCTTCTCCGCCCGCGCGGCTTCCTCGCGAGCGTAGTTGTTGGGCCGGATGGCGGCATAGTACGACAACGGCTTGAGCAAACGCTCCTTGTCGCTGAGGCGGTCCCAGGTCGCCATCTCGTAGTTGTGATCCATCTTGATGGCGTCGAAGGGGCAGAACTCGGCGCACAGGCCGCAGTTCATGCAGATGTCGACGTCGATGTAGAACTCCGCCGGCTCAGGCACCGGCCGGCCGGTGGCCGGGTCGGTGGTGCGGACGATCCAGATGCACTGCGGCGGGCAGACCTTGGCGCAGATGCCGCAGGAGGTGCAGCGGTCCTTGCGCTCCCCGTTGGGGCCCTCCTCGTAGAGCAGGATGGGCGTGAAGCGGAACTCCTCCGGCACCGGCAGCTTGACTTCCGGATACTGAACGGTGAAGGCGCCGCGCGCCTGCGATCCCTGGCGCACGGCCAGGCTCTCCGGGCTGTCGTAGCGCTTGCCGATCCAGCGCAGGTCCTCCAGGTAGGTCACGACGAAATGCTTGAGCGTGACGCCCAGGCCTTTGAGCATTCCCAAACCGTACATCGTCGTCTCCGATCTCCTGGCGCGGCCGGGGCTACCGGTCGACCTCGCCCAGAACGATGTCGATCGAACCGAGCGACACGACCACATCAGCGAGTTTGTAGCCGCGACTCATCTCGGCCAGCGTGGTCAGGTTGATGAAGGAGGGGGCGCGCACATGGTAGCGCCAGGGCGTGGGCTTGCCGGTCGAGATGACGTAATAGCCGAGCTCGCCCTTGGGGTTCTCGACCCGCCCGTAGGCTTCGCCGGCCGGGACGCGCGCCTGGTACTGCGGCTTGCCGGTCTGAATCTCGCCTTCCGGCAGCTGCTTGAGCACCTGGTCGAGGATGCGCAGGCTCTGGCGGATCTCGTCGAAGCGGATCAGGTAGCGGTCGTAGACATCCCCATGCGGGCGCACGGCCACGTCGAAGTCGAAGCGGTCGTAGATCGAGTACGGCTCGGCCCGGCGCACGTCGTAGGGGACGCCGGAGGCGCGCAGCACGGGGCCGGCGGCCGACAGGGCGATGGCCCGCTCGCGCGTGAGCACGCCCACGCCGATGCAGCGCGCCCGGACGATCTCGTTCTCGGTCAGGTAGCGGTCCAGCTCATCGACTTTGCGCGGCAGCCGCTCGTAGACCAACTCCCGAATCTTGGGCAGCACGCCGTCCGGCAGGTCCCGCTCCAGGCCGCCGAAGCGGAAGTAGTTGCACATCATGCGCGAGCCCGAGGTGGCCTCGAAGATGTCCAGGATCAGCTCGCGTTCCTCGAAGGCGTACATCACCGGCGTGAAGAAAGCGCCCAGGTCGTTCAGCAGGAAGCCGATGGCCGACAGGTGGTTCTGGATGCGGGTGAGCTCGGCCATCATGACGCGCAGGTACTCGGCCCGCTCCGGGGGCTGGATGCCCATCAGCTTCTCGACCGCCAGCGCGTAGCCGAAGTTGTTGCCCATCGACGAGAAGTAGTCGAGGCGGTCGGTGAACGGCATGTTCATCAGGAACGTGTTGCGCTCGGCGATCTTCTCGTGGTTTCGGTGCAGGTAGCCCATGACCGGCTTCAGGTCGACGACCGTTTCGCCGTCCAGCCGGACGACGACGCGGAAGACGCCGTGGGTCGAGGGGTGCTGCGGGCCGAGGTTGACGATGATCTCGTCGGTGTTCAGCGCCGGGTCGCCACCATTCCCGCCGCCGGTCACCTGCCCCAGCCCGGCATACAGCGCCGCGTCGCCCTCGGGCACCCAGCCGTCGGGCGTGAAGTCCGGCGGGTAGGCGACATTGTGGCGGAAGGGGACCTTGTCCTCGATGCGGTGGATCTTGCCTTCCGGCCAGCGGCTCTTGAACGGTTTGGCGTCCTCCTCGAAGTAGGCTTCCGTCCAGTCCTTGCGCAGGGGATGCCCGGCGAAGCCTTCCCACAGCAACACCCGGCGCAGGTCGGGATGTCCCTCGAAGCGGATCCCCAGCAGATCCCAGACCTCACGCTCCTGGAGCTCGGCGCCCGGGAAGAGGGGCACGAGCGACGGCACCACGGGCGCCTCGCGCGGGAGCTGCGCTTTCAGAACCAGGCCGGCGCCGCCGGCGGTTGGATAGAGCTGGTAGACGACCTCCAGCTTGCCTTCCGGCAGGTAGTCGACGCCGGTGACCGACGACAGGTAGTCGTAGCCCAGTTCGTCACGGGCTGTGCGCGCCACGTTCGCCAGGCGGGCCGCCGGCACCAGATAGCCACTGTAGCCGCCGCGCTCATCGCGCACGACGCCATCCCCCAAGCGGCTTTCCACGTTGTCCAGGACCTTGTCCGTCATGGTGTCCTCGTCTCTCTTCGCAGGAAGCTCCCGGCCGGAGTCAGCTCTGAGCCGCGGCGGGCTGCGCTGCCCGATCGCGCAATGCCGGCAGGTCGCGCGGGTTGATCAGATCGGGCCCCAGCAAGGGGATCGGGATCGGCTCGACCGGCGCCTTCTGGTACCAGCGCACGGAGGTCACCGACTGGGTGTCGATCTTCTCGCGCAGCTTGGCGAAACCGTGCAGCAGCGCCTGCGGCGTGGGCGGGCAGCCGGGCACGTAGACGTCGACCGGCACGAACTGGTCGACGCCGGAGACGACGTTGTAGCCCTCCTTGAAGGGCCCGCCGCCCGAGGCGCAGGCGCCCATGGCGATGACGTACTTGGGCTCGCCCATCTGGTTGTAGAGGCGGACGATCTGCGGGATAAGCTTCTTGGTGACCGTCCCCGAGACAATCATCAGGTCCGCCTGCCGCGGGCTGGGACGCATGACCTCCATGCCGAAGCGGGAGAGATCGTAGCGGCTGGTGGCGGTGCAGATCATCTCGATGGCACAGCACGCCAGGCCCCAGAACATCGGCCAGACCGAGGAGCGGCGGCCCCAGTTGTAGATCTTGTCGAGGGTGGTGATGGCGACGTTGCGGCGCAGCTCCTCCGGCACATCAATCTCGGGGTGGTTCAGTTCATCGCTCATGTGAACCCTGCCTCCCTAGCAGCCGGCGCAGCGATCCGGCGTGTGATGGTCTGGAGCCTGGATCCGGTGAACCCCGGTCGACCCAAGCCCTTCGACCCGGGGGAGATACCGGAAGTGGCCTTGCCATTATAGGTCCGCAGACAAGCGTGTCAAGGCGTTAGCGGGTTTACGATAGGCCGTTTGACAAATTCGGGGAGGGGTCTAGAATGGGGAGGAGGGAGCGGCATGGGTGGACCCGGCAACCAGGAGCGTATCCTGCTCTTCCTGAGGCGCCACGGCGAGGCATCGGTGGCCGAACTGGCGC
>DYJB01000098.1:9264-10081 GCA_020723365.1 Candidatus Aquidulcis sp.
CCACCACCTTCAGGAGCTCATCCGCGAAGGGGTGATCTCCCAGCCCGAGAAGCGCCGCCGTGGCGGGCCCGGCCGCCCGGAACAGGTCTACTCCCTGACGGAGCGGGCCGATCCTATGCTTCCCGGCAACATGCCCGAGCTCGCCGGCGCTCTGATGGCAACGCTCGAGGCGCGCCATGGTCCGGAATGGCTGCGCAAGGCTCTGACGGCCTCAGGATCGCGGGCAGCGGCTGGCATCCGACTGTCGTCGGCGCCGAGCAGCGAGGCCTTCGTCAGCGAGGTGCTGGCAGCTCTTGACAAGCGGGGGTATCTGGCGGCCGCCGGCCGGTGGTCCGGCCGGCGCTGCATCACCTTTGCCAACTGCCCTTATCTGACAGCCGCCCGCCTCTCGCCGGCGGTGTGCGCCTTCGACCAGGCGCTGATGGAAACGCTGCTGCAAGAGCCGGTGGTCCTCTTCCACCGCATCGCCGACCACGATGACCACTGCCTGTTCCTGCTCGGCGCCTGAGGGCAAAGCGGGGCTTCGGCCCGTCCGATCCATTTGACGCCGCATCCGGAATCGGCTAGAATCCACACCAATCAGGGCCGGTATTCTCTAGGTTGAAGCCTAACGAACTGTGGAGATGAGAACCTTGGACAAGACAGAGGTCGAGACCACGCTGCTCTCCCTCACTCCCCTGGCCGCCGAGCGTGTCCGCGCCCTGCTCGCCGAGCGGAACCTGCCCGACCACGCCCTGCGCGTCTTCGTCGCCGGCAGCGGCTGCTCCGGACTGCGCTACGGCATGGCGTTGGAAGGCGCACCGGCCGAGACCGACAC
>DYJB01000307.1 GCA_020723365.1 Candidatus Aquidulcis sp.
GGATGTCCTTCGGTCCCTGGCACACGCCGGCGATGAAGATGCCGTCGGTCATCGTCGCCACCGGGTCGAGCTTCGGATGGCGCTCGGTGAACCAGCCGTCCATCGAGCACGAGATCCCGAAGCGCAGGCCGACCTCCTTGGCGTCGGCCCGCGGCTGCAGGCCCGACATCAGGACGACCATGTCGAACGGCAGCCGGCGCTGCTTGCCGATCAGCGTGTCCTCGACCTGGACGATCAGCTTGCCTTCCTCATCCGGCTGGCGGGCGGCGTCGGTGACCTCCGCCACGCGCCCGCGCACGAAGTGCATGCCCTCATCCAGGAGCCGGTCGTAGAACTCCTCGTAGTTCTTGTGCAGGGCGCGCATGTCGATGTAGAAGCTGGTCACCTCGGCCTGGGTCTTCTCCATCACCAGGTGCCCGAACTTGAGGGCCGCCATGCAGCACACGGCCGAGCACTGCGGGTTGGTGGCCTTGTCGCGGCTGCCCACGCAGTGGATCAGGGCGATCGACTTGGGCTCGGTCACGCCGTCGCGCAGCACGATCTTGCCGTCCGTTGGGTCGGCGGCGTTGCACAGCCGCTCGAACTCCAGATTGGTGAAGACGTTGGCCAGGCGCCCGTAGCCGTACTGCGACAGCCGGCGGGCGTCGAACAGGTCCCAGCCGGTGGCCAGGATGATGTTGCCGACCTCCACGTCGAGGAACGTGTCCTCCTGGTCGAAGCGGATGGCGTTGGTCGGGCAGAACTTCTCGCACGCCTTGCACGTGCCGCGTTCGTAGAAGGTGCAGTTGGCCCGGTCGATGACGGGGAACTTGGGCACGGCCTGCGGGAACGGGCGGTAGATGGCCTTGCGGTACCCCATGCCGGCCTCGAACACGTCGTCCACGACTTTGCGGGGGCACTTCTCGATGCAGATGCCGCAGCCCGTGCAGTCCTTCTCGTCCACGCCGCGGGCCTTCTGGCGGATGCGCACCTGGAAGTTGCCGACGAAGCCCTTGACCTCCTCGACTTCGGCGTAGCTCAGCAGCGTGATCTTCTCGTGCGTCCCGACGTCCGACATCTTGGGCGTCAGGATGCAGGCCGAGCAGTCGAGGGTGGGGAAGGTCTTGTCGAACTGGGCCATGTGGCCGCCGATGGACGGCTCGCGCTCGACCATGAACACCGGGTAGCCGGCCTCGGCCAGCTCGAGCGCCGCCTGGATGTCGGCCACGCCGCCCCCGACGACGAGCGTGTGCGGGTTGACGGGGACGGGTGTGGGCTGGAGCTCTTCCTGGAGCTGGACGCGGCGCACGGCGCCCGAGATCAGCGCCTTGGCCTTGTCCAGCGCCAGGGCTTTGTCCTCCGTCACCCACGAG
>DYJB01000099.1 GCA_020723365.1 Candidatus Aquidulcis sp.
CCGGGCGACCGCGCAGCTCGGACAGTCGCACATTGCGGCCGCGATCATCGGGCACATTGAAGTCCGGGGCCAGATCGCCGACTCGGGGCTTGGCCACTGCAGGGCTCCTTTCGGTCGAGGCTTCGGCAGGCCGGGGAATGCTACCACGCGCAGGCGAAGCCTCGGGCGATGGCAGGCTCGGCATGCGGTTAGGCGTGAGGCGGCTGAGCCGCCACGCGCCGAGCGGCAGCCCGACGAGCGCGACGAGGCTGAGGGCCGTGAGCAGGATCGGGCCGCTCTGCTCCGCAGCGAGAAACGCTGCGGGCGCATCAGCCGTCCCCAGCAGCCCGTCGAGCTGCAGCAGCCCGACCCCAATGGCCGTGGCGTTCCACAGCCCGTGCATCCCGACCGCCGTGAGATAGGCGAGGGCGAGACGGGGCCACCGGCCGTGGTGGACCACCTGGCTGATCCCCCAGCCGGTGAGCGCGGCGGTGAAGGCGTGCATCAAGGTGGCTCCCCCGCGACCCACCATCGTCGTCAGCCAGGAGGGATCGGGCTGGGTGAGGAAGAGGGCCTCGAACAGGGCGTACCCGGCGCCGCCAATGGCGCCGCCCACGAAGGCGGAGGCCGGGTCGAGGCGTCTGGCCATCAGCAGGACGGACAGGCTCTTGACCGCTTCCTCGATCAAGGGCACCAGCCCCGCCACAAAGGCAAACAGCGCGGCGACCACCCACGGCTGGAGCAACAGCCGGATGGCGTTCTCCTCGATTGCCGGCGTCGAGAGCGGGCCCTGCTGCAGAAGGGGTTCGAGCAGGCGGACGGCCTCCGGCGACGTCGCCAGGGCGGCCACCGTCACGGCCAGCACAGGAACGAGGGCCAGCACCTCCAGAGCCATCGCCAGCGGGGGCATGCCCCATAGCCCGGTGAGGAATTGGCCCCAGGCGCGGCGCGGCGTGACCTTCGGCCCAGGCACGCGCACGATGAGGACCGCCACCGCTACAGGCAGCACGGCCGTAGCGATGTGCACCGGGATGGCAATCACCGTCAGGTTGGGGCGGGCCAGCAGCCAGGTCCCGGCGATAAGGGCGGCCGGGAACAGCAGCGCTACGCCAAACCATCGGAGTGCGGGCCTCGAAGCCGCTGCTGCCGGTCTGCCCAGGAGCGCCCGAGCGCCGAGCCAGATCGCCGGGAATCCGCATGCGGACATGACGGCCATCGCACCGGAGGCCCACGCGCCCAGGGTGGCGGCCTGGGTATCTCCCTGAAGGAGGGAGAGAACGGTCACCAAGAGGGTGCCGACGGCGGCCGACAGGCTCATCCCTGAGCCGGCCAGCCCGACAACGAACAGCAGCAGGTCGATGCGGCGATTGCGCCGCGCTGCGTCGTTCACCGGGCCTCGATCACCACATCCAGGATCACCGCCTCCGCGTCGAGGAGCAGATCGGTGAGCGGGTCGCGCGCCGTCAGGGCTTCGAGGCGATCGAGTCCGGAGGTGACTGCGCCCAGGACAGTACGGGTCGAGTCGAACAAGGGCAGGGAGGTCAGCCCGATGAAGAAGCGGCTGCCGAGCGTTGCCGGATCGTCGCTGGCGATGCCGACGACGCCTGCCCGGTTGAAGGTACGCGCCGGCGAGCCCTCCAGTTCATAGGTATAGCCCGGGGTTCCGAAACCCGTCCCCGTCGGGTCCCCGGCCTCGAGGTATTGTCCGCGGACGACGCGGTAGACCGGCGTGCCGTCAAACCAGTCGTTCTGTGCCAGGAAGATGAAGCTGTTGACGGCCAGCGGCGCGGTGTCCTCGAACAGATCGAGGGTGATCTCGCCGATGTTCAACCGCAGCCGCGCCTGGTAGTCGGTGCCGGGCTCCAGCGTGAACGGGGGGTACGCGTCGAATTGGCGCCCCGCCAGCAGCGTCAGGCGGACGTTGGCCTCGAGGTTCTCCAGCGTCGGCGGAAAGAGCATCAGGTCGCGGTTGAAGAACAGGAACGGCGCGCCGGGGATGCCTTCCGCCACGGCCCGGTTGTAGGCATCGGCGACGAAGGGCTCGTAGCGGCGTGTAGCCAGGTCATCCGCCAACTGGACACCGTCGAGCCCGGCGGCCTGCGCCGCGCCCGGGAGCCACGTGGTGAACTCGTCGGGTGTGAGACCCGCCCACTCGCCGCGACGCGAGTAGAGCAGATCATGCATCTTCCAGAACTGGCCTCGGGTCCCGGCCGAGGCCACCGCTTGCGTCGCGAGCGAGGTCTTGTCGTAGAGCGTGAGGAGCGGGAAGGGCCGGAAGACGAGTCGGATGTCATCGGGGTGGAGCTGCTGCAGGCGAGCCAGGACGGCATCGAGGTCCGCGCACGTGGCGCATTGGTAGTCCGAGTACACCAGGAGCGTGATCGCTGCGCCGGCCGGGCCGCGCATCCAATCGGCGTCGCTTATGGGGGCGATGGGCGCCAGGGTGGGAACCACGGTTCCCGCAAGGGCCACGGTATCGGTCAAAGTGGGGGAGGCGGATGCCGACACGGGATTGAGGGCGATGGGCGTCCAGGCCGGAGCCGTCGGGGCGATGTGCGCGGACGCCTGCGCACACCCGGCCAAGACCAGACCGGCAGCGACAAGCGCCGCCCACACACGCGGCCGGACGCTCCGGGGCCCGCCAGAGAGCCCGGCGATCGAAGTCCTCATCGGCTGCCGTGTTCGGTCATGGAATCCCATTGTACCCGCGTGACCGCGCCCCGCCCGTGGTTCCCTTGTCACCCCTCAGGCGGTAGGGTATGCTTGCCCGCGGGGGTGGTTGGGTCCCGGTGGGCTCCCCGGTCTTCAAAACCGGCGGCGGGCCGTTCAGCGGGCCGCGGTGGGTTCGACTCCCATCCACTCCCGCCTTTCATTCCTGGTGGTGGCGCATGCTTGCGACTGAGCTGACCCTCGCCGAGCGATTGTTACCGGCCGTGCGCGGCGTGATGCAGGTCACCGACTACTCGCCGGGCGGGACGGGACTGCCCTATCAGGCGCGCTATCGCGGCCGGCTGGTGCTCGAATCGCAGGCCGCTTACGATCGCCTGGCGCCGGCCTTCATGGCGGAAGGCATGACCCTGTACTTCCGCCGCGAGGGCGACGAGCACGTCGTCCTGGCGGTGCCGCGCCCGGCCCGCCGCCCACCCGGCAACCCGCGTGCCAACCTGCTGCTATTCATCCTGACCATCCTGAGCGTCCTGCTGGCGGGCGAGCTGTACGACTACGCGGGTCCGCTGACGGTGCGGGGCTTGATCGCCAACTTGCCGCGTGGGCTCCCGTTCGCCATCAGCCTGCTGGCCATCCTGACGGCGCACGAGTTCGGCCACTACCTGGTGGCGCGCTATCACAAGACCGAAGTGACGCTGCCGTTCTTCATCCCCTTCCCGGGGAGCGTCTTCGGCACGATGGGCGCCTTCATCCAGATGAAGGAGCCGCCGCGCAACCGGCGCACGATGGCCGATATCGCCCTGGCCGGCCCGCTGGCGGGTCTGCTCGTCGCGGTCCCGGTCCTGCTGATCGGCTTGGCGATCTCACCGGTCGAACGGCTTCCGCTGGCCCCACAGGCCGGGATGGTGCTGGAAGGCAACTCGATCCTCTACCTGCTGGCAAAGTGGGTCGTCAAAGGCGAGCTGCTCCCGGCGCCCGACTCCTACGAGGGAATCGCACCGGCGCTGTACTGGCTCCGCTATGTGCTGACGGGATTGCCGGCGCCCTTCGGAGGCCGGGATGTGATCCTCAGTCCGGTGGCATGGGCAGGCTGGGCCGGCTTGCTCGTGACGGCGCTCAACCTGATCCCGGCGGGGCAGCTCGATGGCGGGCATCTCATGTACGTCCTGCTCGGCGCTCGCGTGCGCCGGTTGTGGCCGTTTCTGGTCGGCGCCCTGGCGCTGATGGGGTTCCTCTGGCAGGGCTGGTGGCTGTGGGCGGCGCTGCTCTTTGTCCTCGGGCGGGTGCACGCCGAACCCCTCGACGAGATCACGCCCCTGGATCCCCGCCGGAAGTTGCTGGCATTCCTGGGGCTGTTGATCTTCATCCTCGTCTTCATGCCCGTTCCTCTCAAGACCTTCTGATGCGCCTGCGGCTCGATGGTGCGCAGCCGGATACCCGCGGCGACTGACGCCTCGCGCCCGCAGGCTTGCGCGGAGAGTGGGCGGCGGTCCGTCCGCCAGGTAGGCCACGCGTAGAGTCCGCCGAGCAGCGAAATCGCGTGAAGGCATGATGGGCACCGGATGCGATCCGACCCTGACCGCCGGCGCAGCCCTTGCCGGCATCTCGGCCGCGCACCAGATCGACGCATGTGGGATGCACCGGCCGAGTTCCGTCTGCCGGAAGGCACAACGGAGGTGCTGTCCCTGGCACGATGCAGGGAGCGTCGGGCGGCTGGTGCAGGCGGCACGGGATACATCGGGGCGGAACCCTCGGGCCGGCGATCGGCGGGGGATTGATGCTTGCCGCCGAGATTCGCACACGCGGCGGGGTGATCCGGACGGCTTGTGCCCCTCGAGGCGGAGCACCATCGGTTCGATCGCCAGATGAGGTGACGCCTGCCTAGCTGATGAGGTCCTTCACCGCGCGTCTGCGGCTCCGGGTGCAGGGAGCCAGGGAGGAGGCACGGCATGGCTAGCGCGCCCCGTCACCTGCGCGACCAAGCGACATCGGCGGCGGCGATCACACATCCCAAGTTGGGCGAGAGGCTGCACCAGGAGCAGGTCGGAAGGGCGAGCGGCAGGCAGGTTGAGAGGGCGAGGGGGAGCTGAAGCTGTCGGCGGTGTACGGGGGATGAGGCTGGGGGCTGCTTCAGGCGGGGCCGTGCTCGAACGCCCGGCGGCCTTCCAGCAGCAAGGCCGAGATTTCCCGCGCCGCATCGTGGACGCTCAGCCCTTCGGCGGCCGCCCATTCCTCGTGCAGTGCTTCGCCGGCCAAGTGAAGCAGAGCCGCACTCGACTGGCAGAGAGGCTTGCTCCAGCCGTGGGCCGTCAGATCGCGCACCACCTCGCAGCGGACGCGCATTGTGCCGGTCTTGAGCCGGTCTGAGACTTCCAACTGCCGCTGGCGGTGGTCATCCGCCAGGCGCAGCGGGCGGCTCCGCAGCAGGGATCGGCAGCGGGCCAACTCTTCCTTGCCGGTCAGGCGGCGCAGGCCTCCGAGGGAGTCTGCGACCGGGACCCAGATCGTTCCCTTGACGAGGGCGATCTCGTAGTACATACGCGGCGTCCCGGCGTCAAAACGCCGGGACGCCAGCTTGACCACTCGGCCAACGCCGTGCTGGGGGTGAACCACCCGCTCGTCGACCGTGAAGGTCATTGTCGCCACTAGCGCCGGTGCTTTCCGCCGCGCGAATCCCCGTAGCCGCCGCCGAAACCGCCGCCACCGCCGCCACGTGAACCACCGAAACCGCCGCCGCCACCACGCTCTTCGCGCGGGCGGGCCATGTTGACGGTCAGGTCGCGGCCGTTCAACTGCTTGCCGTGGAAAAGGCTGATGCCCTTCTGGGCTTCAGCCTGCGAGGCCATTTCGATGAAGGCGAAGCCCTTGGACTGCCCGGTGTCGCGATCCTTGATCAGCGCCACGGACGTCACCGTGCCGGCCTGCGCGAACATCGTGCGCAGCTCATCCTCGGTCGTCGAATACGTCAAGTTCCCCACGTACAGCTTCACATCCATGCGTTGCGCTCCTCCGAAGTCCGGCCGATACAAACAACGCCGTCGCTCCCATAGGGGGTCTGACGGCATTGGATGCACGTTAAACCGGCTATACGATTGCCTCAATACTACCACGGATCGATCCGGCAGCCGAACGCGTTCGCGGGGCGTTTCCGGCCGATCCGGCGACCTGGGGAGGGTGGCAGCGGGCGGCGCCGTCCATGGTATCCTCGGAAGCAGCGAGGTGGGGGTCGATGCAGGCGTTTCTGATCGCCGCGGATTCCGACGAACGCGAGGTGCTGACGTTTGTGCTGCGCCACGCCGGCCTGGCGGTCTCGCCCAGCGGCGACCTGGCGCGCATCCTCGCCAACTGGACGGAGCTCCCCGCCGACCTGATCATCCTGGCGGGAGGCGAGGCGGTCGAGGTCGAGGCGCAGATTGCCGCCGTGCGCGGCGTGACCGAGGTGCCGCTGGTCGTGCTCGTCGACCCGCCGGCCGAGGCGCGTCTGCTGGCGCTGCTGCGCGGGGGGGCGGATGTGGTCCTGGCGCGTCCGGTCTCGCCGCAGCTGCTGGCCGAGTATGCGCGCGTGGTGCTGCGCCGCAGCGGGGCCGTGCCGGCCTTCATGCTGCCGCGACTTGACCTGGAGGAGATCTCGCTCGACCCGGCGACGCGCACCGTAGCGGTGTCCGGACGGGAGCCATGCCGCCTGACGCAGCTTGAGTTCCGGCTGCTGTACGTCCTGATGACCAATCGCGAGCAGGTGGTCCCGACCGAGGCGATCGTCGAGCGTGTGTGGGGCTACGCCGGGGAGGGCGATCGCGAACTGGTGCGGGGGCTGGTGAGCCGCTTGCGGCACAAGATCGAGCCCGACCCCGACAAGCCGCGCTTCATTGAGACGCTCTCCGGCGTCGGCTACCGCTTCAGCCTCGAAAGCCGCTAGGCAAACTCCTCTTCAGGACGCAGTTGACCTCCGTTATCGGCCCAATCGCCTGGACCGCCATGACCGCCAGCCGTGACTGGGAAACGAACCCGCCCGCCAAGGGTTGTACGACTATGGTACAATGCTGGCGGAAATTGAACAGGCTTCGCACATAATGTTCAGCAGAATTGCGCAGGAAGGCGGTAAGGTTTCCCCGGGAAGCGTACACCGGTCCCGTACGCGAGGAGGAGCATGCCGGTTGCCGTTTGTCCTGAGTGCCGTGCGGTGGTAACGCTCGAGACTGCTCCCGTATTGGGCCAGCGGGCTGAGTGTCCCGGATGCCGTGCGGCTCTCGAAGTGGTGAACCTCAGACCGTTCGAGCTTGACTGGCGCTTCGAGGAACCGCTGCCCAAAGCAGGCGAGATGGAGGAATCCGTAGCCTGAGATGACGTCGACGCGAGCGACCACGCTGCCGGATGACGCAGCGTTTCCGTGGAGAGCCATCTGCGGAAGCGGAGTGGCTCTCTCTTTATGCCCATGACTTCCACACCCAAGAGGTTGATCCGATGAGAACGTACGAAAGCACGCGAGCCCACAACAAGAAGCCTCCCAGTCCCAGCCGCCTCCGGGCGCCTTGGCGAATCGCGCTGGTGGCGAACCTGAAGGACGAGTTTGACTGGGGACCGGATGCACCGTCGGATGCCGGCTCCGAGTTCGACCGCCGTGAGACGATCGAGTCGCTGGCCGCCGCCCTTGAGGAGGACGGCCACTGGGTGACCTTCTGCCGCGCCGACGAGACGCTGCCGGAGGCGATGCTCAACCTGCGGCCCCAGATCGTCTTCAACATCGCCGAAGGCCTGGGCGGAGACGCGCGGGAGGCCCAGGCGCCGGCGCTGTTCGAGCTGCTGAGCATCCCCTACACGGCCTCGCGCGTCCTGGCCAACGCCATCTCGCTCGACAAGACCCAGACCAAGCGAATCTGGCAACAGGTCGGCCTGCCCACGCCGCGCTTCGTCGAAGCGCGCTCGGCGCAGGACGTCGACGACCGGGGGCTGAAATACCCGCTGTTCGTCAAGCCGGTGCGCGAAGGCACGGGCATGGGCATCGATCAGGGCGCCATCGTGCATGACGCGCGCCAGCTGGCGGAGCGCGTCGCCTGGATGGTGGAAGCGTACAAGCAGCCGGCCCTGGTTGAGGAGTATCTCCCCGGGAGGGAGTTCACCGTCGGCTACATCGGCAATCCGGGCTTCCCGGCCCGCCGCCGGCGCCCGTGGCTGTACGACAATGACGGCTACCACTACTTCCCGATCCTGGAGATCGACAGCGGCGTGAGCGTCAGCCCCGGCGTCTACGGGCACGCGGCCAAGTCCTACGACATCGGCGCCCCGGGCGCCCCGGGCTACATCTGCCCGACCGACATCCCGGATTCGCTTCGACTGCGTCTCACCGAGCTGACGCGCAAGGCCGCCGAGGCAATCGGCGCTTGCGATGTGTCGCGCGTCGACTTGCGCCTGGATGCCGACGGCGAGCCAAGCCTGATGGAGATCAACACGCTGCCCGGGCTCAACCCGGCGGTCAGCGATCTGTGCATTGTGGCGGCGGCGGAAGGCATGCCGTATCCAGACCTGATCACAGAGATCCTGTACCTGGCGGCCGAGCGGCAGGGACTGCTGTTCGACTCGCTCCGTTATGCCGAGGTCGGCCCGCACGCGCTGGCGCAGCCCGTGCCGCGTGGTCCGATCACCTGGGGGCTGGCGGGCGAGTAGGCACACGCCAAGAAGCGTCACGAGGCCGCATGCTGATCCGAGGCATGCGGCCTTGTCGTCTCCTTTGCCTGGCGGGAGGAGCGGGAGGGCCCGGCTGCGCATAGCCAGCTCCGGGCTAGCAGCAGCGTGTGACGCACTGGGCATGCCGGGGCGGCCCCAGCGTGCGCCTGAACCCAATTCCGCCCCAGCCGGGTACGGTCCGTGCTATCCTTAAGGCTCGCTGGGCGACCGGCCACACCGCCGTGCGGAGGTTGTGAATGGCGAAGAGGATCTTTCCGAGCATGAGGGCGCCTGCCTATGCCCAGGTTCCCGATGAGCAGTGGAACTCCTGGCGTTGGCAGCTCAGCCACCGGCTGAACTCGGTCGACGAGCTGGCGGCCGTCCTGCCCCTGACCGACAGTGAGCGCAAGGCCCTGAGCGCGCCTGGGCTCTTCCGGGTGGACGTCACGCCCTACTTCGTCTCGCTCATCAATCCCGACGATCCTGAGGATCCGGTCCGCCGCCAGGTGATCCCCACGGACGCCGAGATGGTCCCCTTCACGGGGATGATGGAGGACTCGCTGGCGGAGGACGCCCACTCGCCCGTCCCGGGCCTGGTCCACCGCTACCCCGACCGTGTCCTGATGCTGGTCACCACCCAGTGCGCCTCCTACTGCCGCTACTGCACTCGCTCGCGCATCGTCGGTGACCCGAAGGAGCAGTTCTCGCGGGCCGAGTTCGACCTGCAGATCGACTACCTGCGCCGCACGCCCCAGGTGCGCGACGTGCTGCTCTCCGGCGGCGATCCGCTGACGCTGGCGCCGAAGCTGCTCGAGGAGCTGATCAGCCGGCTGCGCGAGATCGAGCATATCGAGATCATCCGCATCGGGTCGCGCGTGCCCGTCTTCCTTCCCATGCGCGTCGATGACGAGCTGACCGCCATGCTCGAGAAGTTCCACCCGCTGTGGCTCAATATCCACGTCAACCACCCCAACGAGATCACCGCCGAGCTGGCGCAGGCCTGTGACCGGCTCTCCAAGGCAGGCATCCCGCTCGGGAACCAGTCGGTGCTGCTGGCGGGGGTCAACGACTGCGTGCACGTCCAGCGCCAGCTGGTGCAGGACCTGGTGCGCCTGCGCGTCCGCCCCTACTACCTCTACCAGTGCGACATGGTCGAAGGCGCCGGGCACTTGCGCACGCCGGTCGCCAAGGGCATCGAGATCATCGAGGGGCTGCGCGGCCACACCTCCGGGTACGCGGTGCCGACCTTCGTCGTCGATGCCCCGGCGGGGGGCGGCAAGATCCCCATGATGCCCAACTACGCCCTCAGCCAGTCGGACTTCCGCGTCGTGCTGCGCAATTTCGAGGGCTTCATCACCACCTACCAGGAGCCCACGGACTACAAGCCGCATGATCCCAAGACCTGCCTCTTCTGCCAGTCCCGGCGCCCCGAGCCGGGTCAGGCCGGATTGACCAGCCTGCTGGACGGTGAACAGATCGCCATCAAGCCGGAAGGCTTCGAGGCCGTGCACGCCCGCGGCGGAGCCACGCATCGCCTGCGGGCGGACGCCAGCAAGTGGCAGGCGCACGGGATTGGCGCACCGCCGGAGGAACCTGCGCAGCCGGTCAAGCTCGAGAGGCCCGTCAAGAAGGAAGCAGGGGACTAAGCCGATCGAGCCCAGGTAGCTCAGCGGAAACGTGTAGGGGCACGGCATGCC
>DYJB01000100.1:0-2723 GCA_020723365.1 Candidatus Aquidulcis sp.
CCGCCCCCACCAGGTCGCCGCACGCCTCGGCTGCGGTCGCCAGGTTGCCGACGGCCTGCGCCGCGCGGACGGCGTCCCCGGCCAGGTCGAAGACCTCGGGCGTCCCCATCACGGCCTGGCGGGCTTCCTCGGGCCGGCCGGCCTGAAGCAGCGCCACGCTGCGATTGTTGGCGGCCTCGGCGGCCGCGCCCGGATCCTGAGCCGATTCATGGGCCTGCTGCACGATCCGGAAGCCTTCGGCCGCATCGGCAAAGCGGCCCTGCCGGAAGTCCTGCAGGGCGCGCTGGGCAAGCGACTCGAGGCCAGGGGCGGTCGGCGTCACAAGGTGATGTCGAGCAGCAGTTCGGCGACGTTGCGCAGCTGGTCCACCGGCATCGTGCTTAGCCGCTGCGCCATGCGCAGGTACGGGACGCTGCTCGATGATGCCAGGAATTCGCGCAGATCGCTGGGCAGGCTGAGGATGATCCCCAGCGCCTGCTGGAGGGTGTCCCACTCCGCCACCGGTCCCTCGCGGTCGAGGTACTCATCGACCGAGTGACCGACAACGGCCAGGATGGCTTCCAGTTCGGGCAGCGGGATGGGGCGGTCGCCTTCCTCGTACGATCGCAGCCGCGCCGTGGTGAGCCCGGCCTGCTCGGCCACCTGGCGGACCGTCAGCCCGGAGGCCTCGCGGTGCATGCGCATCTGCGCCGCGACGAGCCGCTGCCGCAGAGCGATCAGCGCGGAAGGATTGGCGTCGAGGCGCATCTTGCGCCGGGAGGGCGAATCGGACCAGAACTGGCGCAGCGGGGCGTTGAGGAAGAAGGCCAGCAGCTCGAGCTCGGGCAGCGAGATGCCCTTGCGCCCGTCCTCGTAGGCCGTCAGCGCGCCGGGGGTGACGCCAATGGCGTCCGCCGTCTCGCGCAGCGTCCGCCCCGCCGTCATGCGGACCTCGCGCAGCATCGCCCCGAGGATCTTGGCCCGCAGCGATTCAGCCTGTGGGTTGCTCATGGTTGCCTCCCGTTGCCGAACGGCCGGCCGGATTATAGCAGACGGCTCCGGCTACGGCCGTGTCCCGCCGCTCGAACGCGGTTTCGATTTCTCGATCAGCCCGCTGGCGATATCCCGCAGCGCATCGACCGCGGCGTCCTCCGGGAAGCGCAGGTGCAGCGGGGCGTGCAGGTTGTTCGCCAGGTTGAAGTTCTTGCCCAGGTTCGGAATGCCGCGGTCCACCGGGCGGCCGACGATGGCCTCCAGCGGCGGACCGGTCAGGTCCTCCACGCCCAGGGCGCGGTTGCTGATGACGAAGATGCGCTCGGCCAGGATGGCCTCGTGCTGCATGTACTGCAGCATGGCGCGGGTGTTGGCCGCCGAGGTCGGATCGGGGCTCATCACCACCGCCACCGAAGAGGCCTGCGAGAGCACCAGCATGGCCAGGCGCGACAGATTCCGTCCGACATCGATAATCACCGTATCGTAGGCGGCGCGCAGCGTCTGGATGGCCGGCCCCAGCCGCTGCGCCTGCAGGCGCGCCGCCTGGGCCGGATCCTTGCAGCCGGGGACGACGGTGAAGCCCCACGCCGGCGCGATCGGCAACTCGCGCTGCAGCAGCTGTGTCGAAAGCTCCATCGGCTCCAGCTCGGTCAGCGAGACAATGTCGGTCTGGGTCTTGACGCCCGTGATCTGGGCCACATTGCCGATCGGCAGCACCAGGTCGACGACCACGACCGACTTCTCGGTGTCGGCGCGGGCGATGTGGCAGGCGACATTCAGGCACACCGACGTCGTCCCGACGCCGCCCTTGGCGCTGACAAACGGGATCAACGTTCCCAGCGGCCGCTCCGGCTCGCCGTGATGCACGACCTCCGGCTGCGCGGCGCGCGCCATCAGCCGCAGCAGGACCTCGACGGCGTCGGCCTGCTTGACGACGTAGTAGTCGAGCCCGACGTCAAGCCCGGCCAGCGTTTCCTCCGGCTTGCTGCGCTGGGTCATGGCGATGATCGTCTTGCGCTCTGTGCGCGACTCCTTGCGCAGGCGCTTGACCACCTCCAGCCCATCGAGGTCCGGCAGTTCCAGTTCCAGCACGATGACGTCCGGCTGATCGCGCCAGGCGGCGATCAGGCCCTCCTTGCCGGACGGGCTGACCGTCACCTCGTAGCCGCGCTCGCCCATGGCGCGGGACAGGAAGGTCGCCGTCTTGGCATCCGGCTCGATGAGTAGGACTTGACTGGACACGCCGGCCTCCCTCGTCCGCTAGCCGCCCTCGGCGGGCGGCATCAGGTATCCGATCCCCTGGCGGGTGAGGATGTGGATGGGGTTCTTCGGATCCGGCTCGATCTTCTGGCGCAGCCGGCTCAGGCAGACCCACAGGATTTCCTTGTCCTCGCGGTACTCGGCGCCCCACACGCCGGTCAGCAGTTCCTCGGGCGTCAGGACGCGGCCGACGGCGCCCGCCAGCGTCTGCAGCACCCGGTACTCGGTGGCGGTCAGCGAGACTTCCTTCCCGGCCACCGTCACCCGGGCGCGCGCCAGGTCGATCTCCAGCTCGTGGTGACGGAAGACCGGCTCGTGGAAGGCCTCCGTCGTCTGCCGCTCGGCCCGGCGCAGCACGGCCCGCACGCGGGCCAGCAGCTCCTGGGCCGAGAAGGGCTTGATGATGTAGTCGTCCGCCCCGGCGTCCAGTCCCCGCACCCGGTCGCGCTCTTCGCCCTTGGCGGTGAGCATGATGATCGGGACGTTGGAGA
>DYJB01000100.1:2733-9995 GCA_020723365.1 Candidatus Aquidulcis sp.
CATGCGCTCGCAGGCCGTGAAGCCGTCCATCACCGGCATCATCACGTCCAGCAGCACCAGATCGGGTTGGTGCGCCGCGGCGGCCTCCACGGCCAGCTGGCCGTTGGCGGCGGTCACGATGGTGTAACCCTCGCTCATCAAGTTGACTTCGATCAACCGGACATAGCGTGGCTCGTCGTCGACCACCAGGATGGTCTTCTTGGCTGCCATGCAGCTCCTCCCTACGCCGGGATCTCCGGCGCTTCAACCGGAAGCGTGAACACGAAACAGGTCCCGCCGCCCGGCGGGCACTCCACCTTGATCTCGCCGTTGTGCGCCTCGACGATCTTGCGGCAGATGTACAGCCCCAGGCCCGTGCCCCGGATCATGCTCTTGGCGCCGGGGACACGGTAGAAGCGCTCGAACAGGTGCGACTGGTGCTCGGGCGGAATGCCGGGGCCCTGGTCGCACACGCGCACCACGATCGCCGGGCCCTCCCGCCGGGCCTGCACCGACACCGGACTGCCGCCGGCGTACTTGTCGGCGTTCGAAAGCAGGTTGTCGAGCACCTGGGCCAGGCGCGTGGCATCGCCCTGCAGGATGGGGAGGTCGTCGGGAACGTCGACCTCGAGCTTCATCTGCGGGTAGAGCGCCCCGGCGCGGCTGGCGGTGTCCTTGATCAGCGCGCCCAGGCGCACCGGCTCGAGGGTCATGCTGAGCGTGCCGCTCTCCAGGCGCGACGAGTCGAGCAGGTTGTCGATCAGCTCGCGCAGCCGGTCGGCTTCCTCGTCGATGATCTTGAGGAACTCCACCCGGTTGTCGTTGTCCCATTCGGCATCGCCGCGCAGCAGCGTGGTGGTGTAGCCCTTGATGAACCCCAGCGGTGTGCGCAGTTCGTGCGAGACCGTCGAGACGAACTCATCCTGCATGCGTGCCAGCTCGCGCTGGGCTTCCAGCGTGGCGATGCGCCGCGCCATGCGCCGGTTCTCGAGCAGCTGCCCGACGTGCCAGGCGACGAACTCCGCCAGGCGGATGTGCTCGGAGGGGTAGGCCGGCCCGCCGAAACGGCCGAAGACCAATCCGCCGACGCCGCGGCCGCCGGCGATGAGCGGCAGGCCCAGGTAGTCGCGGCGACGCTCGCGCCCGGCGACCGTCGGCCCGGCGTCCTCCTGGCGCAGCACCGTCTGTCCGCTGCGGTAGGCCTCGCGCGCCGCCGGCTCGCCCCAGGTCAGGTCGGCTTCCCGCGCCCGCCCGCGGCCCAGGGCACGCGCATACGTCGGCTCGGGCTCGGACGACTCGTCGTTCTGCAGGTAGAGGGCGACGGTATCGAAAATGAAGATCGTGCGCGCCAGGCGGAAGATGGCATCCAGCCCGGCTTCGGTGTCGAAGGTCTCGGCCACGATGCGGGCGATGGCGTAGACGGCATTGAGTTCCGAGCCGTGGGCGAGGGGACCGGGAGGGATAAGCGGTCCGGTCATGCCGCCGGTTCTGCCGCCGGAAGCAGGAAGCTGAGCGTCGTTCCCCGGCCGGGTTCGCTTTCGACGTGGACCTGCGAGCCGTGCGCCGCCACGATCAGCTTCACCAGCGCCAGCCCCAGGCCGGTGCCGCCGTAGCGGCGCGTCGGGGACCCGTCGAGCTGGTGCAGCGGCTCGAAGATCTCTTCCAGCCGTTCGGGGGGAATGCCGATGCCGGTGTCGGCCACCTTCAGGCGGACGAGCGAGCCTTCGCGCTCCCCGCCCAGGACCACCTGCCCGCCGCCCGGCGTGAACTTGATGCCGTTGTCGAGAAGCTGGAACAGGATCCAGCCGAGCTTCTCGGAATCGGCCTGGGCGGCGCGCAGGTCCGGCGGGATGCTCAGCCCCAGGCGCACACCGGCCTTCTCGGCCTTGGCCGAGGAGCGCTCAATGACGTTGCGCATCAGCGCCGGCAGCTCGACCGGCTGCAGCTTGAGGACCACGCCCGAGCGCGAGGCGGTCGAGAATTCGATCAGGTCCTCGATCAGCCGCCCCAGCCGGTCGCTGCCGCGGTGGATCACCGAGACCGCCTTGAGCTGTTCCTCGTTTAGCGCTCCGAGCTGCCCCTCTTCCAGCAGCTCGACGTAGCCGAGGATGTGCGCCAGCGGCGTTCGCAGCTCGTGGCTGACGTTCGAGATCAGGTTGGCCTTGATCTGATTGAGCTCGGTCAGGCGCTCCAGCGCCGGGCGCAGCTCGGCCGTGCGCTCGGCCACCCGCCGCTCGAGCGTCCGGTTGGCTTCCTGCAGCGCGGCGTGCAGCTCGATGATCTGGCGCGTGACGGCCCGGTCCAGCGTCTCCCGGTCGACCAGCTTCATCTCGACCAGCGTCTGCCCGAGCAGGCGGCGCTGTCCCCGGTCGGACATCTGCTTCTGGCGGGCGAGGGCCGTCTCCAGTTTCTCGGCGGTCAGCAGGCCCTGCTCGAGCAGGTACTCGCCGATGCGCGGGACGACGGCTTCCGGGGTGGTGGGGAAGGGCGAAGCCTCAGGCAGGCCCTCCAGGTAGGCCCGTTCCGCCAGCAGGGCGATCAACGCCAGGTCGACTCCGCAGTTGGGGCACGTGCGTGCGTCCCGCGGCAGCGGCGAGGCACACTGGGGGCAGGGCATGCTCGGCCCCGGATGGGGGGCACGTACGTCAGCGGACATGGCTCTCGTCCCGGTCGCGGAAGCTGGCGGGGGAACTATAGCCCGAGAGCAGGCTCCGGGCAAGGGCGCCGCTTTGATAGGCGCCTGTAAGGTCCCCGGAAGGCGTTCCACCGGATAATGGGGGCGCACGTTCGAGGGGACTGTATGGCGATCGAAGTGCTCCTGGTGGATGACGATGTGGACCTGGCGATGATGCTGCGCACGCTCCTGCGCGGGCAGGATTTCCAGATCCGGTCGGAGTCCCGCGGCGAAGACGGCGTCCGCTCCTGCCAGGAGAACCCACCCGACGTCGTCATTCTGGACCTGCTGATGCCGGAAATGGACGGCTGGCAGGTATGCGAGCGCATCCGCAGCTTCTCGGACGTACCCATCCTGATTCTCTCGGCGCTCGGCGCGCCGGGAAGCGTCGCCCGCGCCCTCGACGCCGGCGCCGACGACTACCTGATCAAGCCGGTCCACGCCAGTCTGCTGGCCTCCCGCCTGCGGACCCTCGTGCGGCGGCGCTCGCTGGCGCCCCGCTACCAGGCGGCGTAGGCCCCAACCTTCGTTTCGGATCGCTGGCTGGCACCCGCGGTTCCACTCCAAGCTGCGCAGCAACCGCTGCGCAGTTTGGATTCGGACGGGGTTCGGGTTGCCGGCCGGCGGCGCCGGCTCGGCCTGCCGGCCTCGCCAGCCCCGCCACCCGGGTCGGTCTCGCGGCCCTGGCGGGCGGCATGGGCGACGGCCTAGCCGGAACCCAGCGCCAGGATCAGCTCTCGCAGCGCACGCGCCACCTGCGCCGGCTTGGCCGGGTCGACCTTGTCAATCGTGTCCTGTGGGGAGTGCGTGATCGAGGCCATGACTTCGGCCAGGCGATCGGTCGTCATCGCCAGGGTGGGGCGTTCGTTCATCAGGAACAGCCCGTGATCGCCCTGGTACCACGCCTCGCCCTCGACCAGTCCTGGGATGGCGCCCAGCCGGGCCCGCATCAGCTTCGCCGGCTCCTCCGGGACGCCATACAGCGAGTAGGCCACCTGGCCGTTTACGTAGCCGACATCATCCAGGTTGATCCCCAGCCGGATGGAATCGAAGCGGCCCTCGTTGGCCGCCAGGTACTGGCGCTCACCGGGGCAGGCGTAGTAGTCCTCGCCATTCATGGCGACGAGCTCGACCTGCAGCGGCAGCCGATCGGACCGCAGGACCTCGGCCAGCAGGAGCAGGGCGCACACGCCGCTGGCGTTGTCATTGGCGCCCGGCGTGCCAAGGCGCGTATCGATGTGGGCGAAGACAACGACCCGCGCCCCCGAGGGACCGCGCCGGCCGACGACGTTGCTGCCTGTGGAGGGGATACGCCAGGCACGGCTCTCGACCCGCACGCTCTTCCCGGCGCGGGCCGCCAGCCGGGCTCCCTCTTCGACGGTCAGGTAGACCGAGGGCAGGTCGAAATCGCCGTCCTCGAACATCGGCAGCGGATACAGCGCGCCGGCCATCGACGGGTTGGACGCCGTGGCCGTCACGACGGCCGCCGGTGACCGGGCCTCGAGCGCCTGGATGATGCGGCGGTGTTCCTCCGGGTTGTAGAACGGGAAGTTCTTGGGCATCAGCGGCTCGCGCGCCAGCTCGCTGTGCAGGAGCAGCACCTGCCCTGATGGTCGGAGGGACTCCAGTTCAGCGAAGCTGCCTGCGGTCGCCAGGGGCGCCTCAATCTCGCACCCGAGGGAGTACGGGCTCGGATACGCCTCGAAGTGCTCGCCGTCCGCGGCGATCTCAGCGCCGGACTCGCTCCAGTCGAGGCATTCGAAGGGCGGTGTGTCGACGTCCCACCCGGCCTGCCTCAACTGCCCGGCGGCGTAGGCGGTGGCGGCGCGATTGCCCTCGGAACCGACGCGACGGTTGGAGATCTCGACGCACAGGGCGCGCAAGTGCTGGGACGCTCGACTCAGCAGGTTATCCGGAGTCATGACACACTCCCCACCCATCCCATCAACGGAGAGGCGGGCCGGCGGTGGCGCCGCCTCCTGGTGGAGTGCTCTGTGAATGGTCGGGTGCGGCTGCCTCGGCCCGCAGGAGCATGGGCCGAAGCAGGGCGTCGATTCCGGTATGCACTGGTGCGTCGATGGCGAGTTCGTGCGCCAGGCGCACGACAGTGCCGCTGAACGCCTCCAGTTCGAAGCGCCGCCCTGCGGCCACATCGCGCTGTAGCGACGAGGTCACCCCGGGTTCGAGCGAGTCGACCGTCGCCATCGCCCGCTCCACGCAATCGGCTGGCAGCTGCGCGCCGGCGGCCCGGCCGACCGCCGCCACCTCGTGCATCGCCTGACGCAGCAGGGCGCGCGTGGCGGGAAGTGTGCGCACTTCGCCGGCCGTTGCACGGGCCAGCGCCGTCACGCTTCCGAAGGGGTCGATGAAGACCAGCTTCGACCACAGCTCGTCCACGATCGAGTCGGATTGCTCCGCCTGCACACCCGCGCCCCGCCACGTCGAAACCAGCTCGTCGAGCAGCGGATCGAAGCGGCCATCGAGCCGCCCGAGGGCAATGCGCCTGAGCCGACTCTCCTGCCGGATGACCCCCGGCGCCTCGATCCGGCTGGCGATGCTGCACGTCCCGCCGACGACCTGGCCGCCATCCAGTCCCTCGGCCAGAAGACGATGCGCGTCGACGCCGTTCAGCAGCGGCACGACGCGCGTCTCGTCGTCTACAGCCGCCGCCAGCCGGCGCGCCGCGTGTGCGAGGTCGTAGTGCTTCACCGCCACCACGACAGCGTCCTGAGGCCCAAGCTCGTCCGGTGATTCGGCGACGCGCGCCGGGTGCAGCGTGAAGTCGCCGTGAAGGCTGTGGACGATGAGGCCCTGACGCTCGATGGCTTGCCGGTGGGCGCCGCGCGCCAGGAAGGCGACCGAGTGCCCGGCCTGCGCCAGCAGGCCGCCGAAGTAGCCTCCGACCCCGCCCGCCCCGACTACCAGGATTCGCATGCCATCCTCACAGGGCGGCGCGCACGGCGCCCCCGTCGAAGATCAGCGCGTGCCCGTGGATGAACGCCGCCGCCGGTGAGGCGAGCCAGGCCACGGCTCGGCCGTACTCCTCGATCGTCCCCATTCGTCCCAGCGGGATCTCGCGCGTTATCCTCGTCGCCTCCGCCGCCGGATCGGTGCCAGCGCGCGCCGCCCGGTCGCTGAGAAGCTGCTCCACTCGCTCGGTCCGCGTCCAGCCCGGGTTGATCGAGTTGACCCGGATGCCCTTCGGCCCCAGTTCATTGGCCAGCGATTTGACCAGCCCGATGACGGCCATGCGCAGCGCGTTCGATAGCACCAGATTGTCGAGCGGCTGCTTGACCGTGAACGACTGTGTGGCGACGACGCTGCCCTGGCCGCGCGCAACCATGTGCGGCAGGGCGGCATAGCACAAGCGGACGGTGCTCATCAGTGTCAGCTGAACGGCCGCCTCCCAGTCCTGTGGGCGCAGATCGAGGAAGGCGCCGGGCGGTGGACCGCCGGCGTTGAGGATCAGGATGTCGAAGTGGCCGAGGCGTTCGAGGGCCTGGTGCACGATCCGGTCAACATCCTCGGCCTTCGTCAGGTCTCCCTGCACGGCATCGACGCCGGCGCCGGTGGCGGCGTGGATCTCCTCGGCGGCCGTGAGCACACTCTCGCTTCGGGCGCATAAGACGACCCGGGCGCCCTCCCGGGCGAGCTCGAGGGCGGCCGCCTTGCCGAGGCCGCGTGAGGCTGCGGTCACCAGCGCTGTCTTGTCCTTCAGTCCCAGATCCACATTCGCCTCCATGGGCCCCGCTGCGGTGACACGACGAGCCATGGGGCTCGGCGTGCGCTCGCCGGGGCGCTACTCGGGCCGGGCAAGGTTCACCGTGAAGGCCCGCCACGATCCAAACGCCTCGACCATCCGGAACCCCGCCGCCTCCGCCAGCCGGCGCACGCTCTGCCGGGACTGGTAGTGAGGATCGGGGAAGACCTCCGTGAGGGAGAGCACGCCGCCCGGTTTGAGCGCCGCACGGATCTCGCGCAGCGCGGCCAGGCGATCCGGGATCTCCCCCAGGACCGTCACCAGGAAAGCCCGGTCGAAGGTGCCGGCGGGCAGCAGGCCCGCGCCGAGCGCGGCGCGCAGGGCGCGGACATTTCGGAGAGCGTGCGACTCCAGCCTGGCCTGCAGGCGTTCAAGCATCGCCGATTGGAGATCGACTGCCACCACCTGCCCCGCAGGCCCGACGCGAGCGGCGAGGGGGATCGTCAGGCGTCCCGGTCCGCAGCCGGCGTCGAGCACCGTCATCCCCGGCTGCACGCCGGCGCGATCGAGCAGGAGCTCCGCGCCGGCGACGCGTTCCATCATGCGGTTTTCCAGCAGCCACAGGCAGGCTGTCGGGCAGGGGAGGCTGGCACGGCGCGCCAGGAGCCGCCAGCCGAGGACGAACGCCAGGGTGACGACGGCCCCGGCGATCACGATCAGGAGCGGTGTCATCCCGGCTTCTCCTGGGCAGAGGGAGCCTGATCCGGACGGCGGGATGCGAAGATGAGGAGATCCAAGTCACCCGGCGAGTGCCCCAACTCACCCAGCCTCTGACCGATCTCGGCCCGATGGTGGGTCCCGTGGTTCAGGGCATGGAAGGCCAGGATCCATAGCTCGCGCGTGCGCGGG
>DYJB01000101.1 GCA_020723365.1 Candidatus Aquidulcis sp.
CGGGTGGCGGCGAGAACTGCTCGCAGGAGAATGTTAGCGCCCGTCCGGCTTGCGCGAAGGATCGGTGCGAGCGCGCAGCCGGGCTTCCTGCGCGCGCAGCTCGGGCGTGAACTCGGGGCCGAAATCTTCGTCCCCCAGGACCGGACGTAGCTCGACCTCGCCCGGCTCGCCGTTCAGACTGGGAATGCGCCGTGCCCAGGCGATGGCCTCGTCGAGCGAGGCGACCTTCCAGATCCAGAAGCCGGAGACCAGCTCCGGCGTCGCCGCGAACGGCCCCGGAACCACCCTCCGCTCGGCGCCCGACAGGCGCACGCGTACTCCGCGCGAGCTCGGATGGAGCCCTTCGCCCGCTTCCAGGACACCGGCGTCGGCCAGAGCTTCATTGAAGCGCCCCATCTCGGCCAGAAGCTGCTCGCTTGCCTGGGCGCCTGCCTCGGAGCCCGTTGTCGCCTTGACCAGCACCATCACTCTCATGCTTGAGACTCCTTTGCCTCGCAGGGCCAGGTTGGCCCCCAAGTCTCGAGCAGAAATCCCGACGAGGACTCCCTCGGACCGCAACCTGGCTGCGCCGGCGACTCGACTCTAGCCCCCGGCCAGGGCGCCCACGATGCGGAAGGGCTCCTCGCCGCGGACAACCGGTTCGGGGAGCGGGTGGTCCGCGCCTTCAAGGGAAAGGTCCTGTTTGCACGCGAAGTAGCGCAGGAAGGCCCGCCGCTCCTTGGAGGTGTGATCGCGAACGGTCCCCTCCAGCACCGGGTAGGCTGCTTCGAGCGCGTCGAGCAGGCGGCCCAGCGTCGCAGGCGCCTTCACTTCGAGCGCCACCTCGCCGCTCAGGCGTGCCAGCGTGCGCAGATGCGCCGGCAGGATAACCCGGATCACGGCAGCGTTTGGACTTCGACCGAAAGCACGGCCGGGAGGTCGCGCACGATCGGCGACCAGTGATCGCCCGAGTCCGGCGAGGCGTAGACCTGGCCGCCGGTGGTGCCGAAGTAGACGCCGCACGGTTCGAGCCGGTCGATGGCCATTGCATCGCGCAGGACGTTGACGTAGCAGTCCTGCTGCGGAAGCCCGTCCGTCAGCGCCTGCCACTCATCGCCCCCGGAACGCGAGCGGTAGACGCGCAGCTTGCCCTCCGGCGGGTAGTGTTCCGAATCGCTCTTGATCGGCACGACGTAGACCGTCTCGGGCTCGTGGGCGTGCACGTCGATGACGAAACCGAAATCGGTGGGAAGGTTGCCGCTCACTTCGTGCCACAGGTCGCCGGCGTCATCGCTGCGCAGCACGTCCCAGTGCTTCTGCATGTAGAGCACGTCGGGGCGCCCGGGGTGCATGGCAATGCGGTGGACACAGTGGCCGACCTCGGCGTCGGGGTCGGGCAATTCGAACTGCGAGTGCAGGCCGCGGTTGATGGGGCGCCAGGTGGAGCCGGCGTCGTCGGTGCGGAAGGCGCCGGCGGCCGAGATGGCGCCGTACATGCGCCCGGGCCGGCTCGGATCCAACACGATCGTGTGCAGGCCCAGGCCGCCTGCACCGGGCTGCCACAGGTTGCCCTTCGTGGCGCGCAGCCCTGGCAGCTCCGACCAGGTCGCTCCGCCATCCCGGGTTTCGAACAGGGCGGCATCCTCTACGCCGGCGAAGAGATGATCCGGATCGTCGAGCGACGGTTCGAGATGCCAGACCCGCTTGAACTCCCACGGATGCTGGGTGCCGTCGTACCACTGGTGCGTGCCCGGCGTGCCGTCATAGACGAACTTGTTGCCGACCGGCTCCCAGGTCTGCCCGCCGTCGTTCGAGCGCTGGACGACCTGCCCGAACCAGTCGCTCGTCTGCGAGGCATACAGCCTCGTCGGATCGGCCGGTGAGCCCTTGAGGTGGTAGATCTCCCAGCCGGCGAATTGCGGGCCGGAGACTCGCCACTGTTTGCGCTTGCCGTCGGCGGTCAGGATGAAGGCGCCCTTGCGTGTGCCTACGAAAACCCGAACGCTGCTCATGGAAAACTCCTTGCCGCGCCGCAGCTGCCGATAGCGGCGCCGTGATTCCGGGTGCAGGGGAGTGCGCTCTCCGCGCCCCGGAGCGTATCCACCGGCTGGCCAGGCCGGCGTGGGCTCGGGCCCATCCCCGGCTGCCCTTCTCCCCGCCGACCAATCCAGATGGATTATATCCTAATTGCTCGACGCTTGAGTAGGATGGCGATCCGTGACGAGCGGACCCTGGCTGCTTCTGTGGGGCACGCAGGCGGGCTGTGGCGAGGGCTGGCGCGAATCATGGTCCTTCCCTCCCTTCCGGTCGCCCCGTCGGCCATTCAGGGGCTTGCCTGGAGTTGACCTGATCCGGCAAAGGGTGAGAAGCGGCCGAATCAGCCATCCGGAGTGTGGGCGATAAAGAAGGTCCAAGTAATCGGGTGGCCATTCCAGCGAGTCGGCCCTTCCCCGGAGGCAGTCCCAATCTCAGGCCTGGGGTGGATGACCGCGGGGCTTGCGCTGCCTAGACTGGTGGTACGCAGCATGAGGCCAGCAGTTGGCGGCACCCAAAGCCAGGCCGGCACCGGGATGTCCCGAGTCGACTGCACGGGCTCTTGCCCGGGTCGGCGCGAGCGCGGCAGCCTCCCGGGAGCGCCGTCCGCGTCTCGCTCGAGAGCACCTGAGGCCCACCCGGGCATTCCTGCCCGCTCGAGGCGGGAGGTGAATCCTTGCGCGTAGTCCTGGATCCGCTGGCGCTGCACGGTGCCTTCATCCGCGAGATCGAGGCCATCTCCGAACAGAACCTGCTCGCCTGCAACCAGTGCGGGCGCTGCTCCGCCGGGTGTCCGCTGGTGGAGGAGATGGACCTGCTCCCCAATCAGATCATCCGGCCGGCGCAACTCGGGCTGGACACGGTTGTCGATTCCACGTCCCCCTGGCTGTGCGCTGCCTGCCTGATGTGCGAAGCGCGCTGTCCCAAGGGCGTGGACCTGCCGCGCATCATGGATGCCCTTCGTCAGATCGCCCTCCGGCGCGGGGAGTCACGCGTCGTCGCTGGCGACGTCGACCCGGCGCTGCTGGCAGGAGCGCCCCAGATGGCGATCGTCGGCGCCCTGCGACGAGGTGAGAAGTGACCGAGGCGGGGCGGGCCTACAGCTACTTCCCGGGCTGTACACTGGCGACGACCGCCGTCGACTACGATGTCTCAGGTCGCGCCGTCGCCGCCGCGCTGGGCCTCGAATTGAACGAAGTCCCCGATTGGAATTGTTGCGGTGCCGCCTTCCCGCTGAGCGCCGACAACGTGATGAGCTTCATCGCACCGGCACGGGTGCTGATCGCCGCCGAGCGAAGTGGCCATGACCTGGCGACGCTGTGCGCGGTGTGCTTCCACGTCCTGAAACGCTCGGATGCCTACCTGCGCACCCACTCGGAGGCGGCCGAGCGACTCAACGCCTTTATCACGGAGGGCGACTACACCGGGAGGACCCGTGTCCGCCACCTGCTGGGGGTGGTGCGTGACGACGTCGGGTGGGAGGCGGTGAAGCAGAGGGTGGCCGCGCCGCTGACCGGACTCGCGGCGGCGCCGTACTACGGCTGCCTGCTGCTCCGTCCCCAGGAGGAGATGGAGTTCGATCAGGCGGAGAGGCCGCGCGTGCTCCAGGACCTGCTGCGCGCGCTGGGAGCCACGCCGGTCGAGTTTCCGCGACAGGCCGAGTGCTGCGGATCGACCCTGGTCGTTTCGGCGCCGGGTGCCAATCGCCGCCTGTCGACGGCGGTCGTCGACTCGGCGCGCCTGGCGGGTGCCGCCATGATCGTGACGGCCTGCCCCCTGTGCAAGTACAACCTTGATCAAGCGCAGGCCGGGCGGCCGTCCCCGGAGCAGCTTCCCGTGGCGTACTTCACGCAGGTGATGGCGGCGGCTTTCGGGCTGCTGGAGGTCGCCGGGCCGGCGTTCGCCGTGGAGGCCTCGACGTGAGCGCGGCAGGCAGCACCACGGCGTTGGTCGTGGGCGCCGGAATCGGCGGGATCACGGCCGCGCTGGACATCGCCAACAGCGGCTTCCCCGTGGTGCTCGTCGAGCGCGAGCCGTCCATTGGGGGTCACATGGCCCAGCTCTCGGAGACCTTCCCGACGCTCGACTGCTCACAGTGCATCATGACGCCCCGCACGGTCGAGGTCGGGCATCATGACCTCGTCCGATTGCACACCTACAGCGAGATCGAGTCGGTCCGCAGGAGCGACTCTGGCGGATTCGTCGTCGGCATCCGGCGGCGGGCAGCCTACGTCGATTGGGACAAGTGCACCGGCTGCGGCGTGTGCCAGGAGAAGTGCCCCTTCAAGGTCGAGTCGGCCTTCGAGCGCGGCATCGGCCCGCGCAAGGTGATCTACACGCTGTCGCCACAGGCGGTCCCCAACAAACCGGTCCTCGATGCCGAGCACTGCCGCTACCTGCAGAGCAAGTGGGACATGCAGGCCGGCCGCATCCCCTCGGTCGACAAGCAGGGCCAGCCGGCCTCGCCCAAGTGCGGCGCGTGCGCCAAGCTCTGTCCGACCGGCGCGCTGAACTGGGATCAGCAGGACACGCTTGTCGAAGAGGAAGTCGGCGCCGTCATCCTGGCGACCGGCTACGACCTGCTGCCCGCCTCGCGGCTGCCGGAGTACGGCGGCGGGGAGCTGAAGGATGTCGTCGATGGGCTGGCGTTCGAGCGCCTGCTGGCGGCCAGCGGTCCGACCGCGGGGAAGGTGCTGCGACCTTCCGACGGCGCCGTGCCCAAGCACGTCGTCTTTGTCCAGTGCAGCGGCTCGCGCGATCCGGAGCGCGGTGTTCCCTACTGCTCGAAGATCTGCTGCCTGTACGTGGCCAAGCAGGCCATGCTCTACAAGCACCGCGTCCCGGATGGGGAGGCCTCGGTCTTCTACATCGACGTACGGGCCGGGGGGAAGGGGTACGAAGAGTTCGTCACCCGCGCCCAGGAGGAGCATCACGTCCGCTACCTGCGCGGCAAGGTGAGCCGGATTTACTCCCAGGATGGTCGGCTGATCGTCAAGGGGGTGGACACCCTCAGCCACCGGGCGGTGGAGGTGCAGGCCGATCTGGTAGTCCTGGCGACGGCGATCGTGCCCCGCGTGAGCACCCCGGCCGTGGCGGGGCTCTTCGGCGTGGCGGCGGACGGGAACGGTTTCCTCGTCTCGGGCGACGAGGAGATGGCGCCGGTGGAGAGCGGCGCCGAGGGCGTCTTCCTGGCCGGTGCAGCCCTGGGGCCCAAGGACATTCCCGAAACGGTGGCCCAGGCCTCCGGCGCGGCGGCCAAAGTGCTGTCCCTGTTCCTGCGGCGGAGGATGCTGGAAACGACGGCCCCGGCGGGCGAAGGGATGCGCGCAGCATGAAGAGCCGCATCGGCGTCTTCGTCTGTCACTGCGGGCACAACATCGCCTCGTCCGTCGACGTGCCCGGCCTGGCCGAAACGCTGCGCCGGCATCCGGACGTCGCCTTTGCCGCCGACTACAAGTACATGTGCTCCGACCCGGGGCAGCAGCTCATCCGCCAGGCGATCGCCGATCACCGTCTGGACGGCGTGGTCGTGGCGGCCTGCTCGCCGGCGATGCACGAGACCACCTTTCGCAGGACGGCCGAAGGCGCTGGCGTCAACCCGTACCGGTGTGAGTGCGCCAACATCCGCGAGCAGGTCTCGTGGGTCCATCAGCATGACCAGCCGGCTGCCACCGCAAAGGCGGGCGATATCGTGCGCTCCATTGTCGAGCGCGTGCGCCAGGATGAGTGTCTCGAGCCGCTGACGCTGGCGCTCACGCGGCGCTGCGTGGTCATCGGGGGCGGCATCGCCGGCATGCAGGCGGCGCTGGATGTCGCCGGGGCAGGCTATCCGGTGGTGTTGATCGAGCGGCAGTCGGCCCTCGGCGGGCGGATGGCGCAGCTCAGCGGCACCTACCTGACTCTCGAAGGCGGTTCCGAGAGGCTGGCCCAGATGATCGCCGCCATCGAGCGGCACGCGAACATCCAGGTCCTCACCGAAGCCGAGGTCACCGCCTGCAGCGGGTACGTGGGCAACTTCCAGGTGGAGGTGCGCACCGGCAGGCCGGGTGGGGCCGAGGTAACGCCCTTCACCCTGGATGCCGGAGCCATCGTCGTGGCCACCGGCTGGGACCCCTACGACCTTTCGCGGCTGCCGGAAGTCGGCGGCGGGCTGCTGCCGGATGTCGTCAGCACGTTGGATTTTGAACGCATGCTCGCGCCGGGCGGTCGGCTGGCGCGTCCGTCCGACGGAGTCGTGCCGCGCCAGGTCGTCTTCATCCACTGCGCCGGCTCGCGCGATCCCGAGCATGGGGTGCCCTACTGCTCGAAGACCTGCTGCATGGTGGTGGCCAAGCAGGCAATGATGTTCCGCCAGCGCGTCCCCGAGGGGCAGGCGTACGCCTTCTACATCGACCTGCGCACGGCAGGCAAGGGCTACGAGGAGTACGTGCGCCGGTCGGCCGAAGAGCATGGCGTACTGTATCTGCGCGGCAAGGTGAGCGCCGTGGCGGCGGAGAACGGCAGACTGCGTGTGTCCGGTGCGGACACGCTCAGCGATCTGGCGGTGGACATCCTGGCCGATCTGGTGGTGCTGGCGACGCCCATGGTGCCGGCCGACGGCGCCGTGCCCCTGGGCCAGACGCTGCACATCAGCACCGACGCCGACGGCTTCTTCAACGAAGCCCATCCGAAGCTGCGCCCGGTGGAGACGCTAACCGCCGGCGTCTACCTGGCCGGGACGTGCCAGGGGCCGCGCGACATTCCGGAGACCCTGGCGCAGGCTTCGGGGGCGGCAGCCAAGGTCATGCAGCTGTTCTCCCACGCGGAGATGACCCAGTCGCCGACGGTGGCGGCGGTGGTGGAGGATCTATGCGCCGCCTGCGCCACCTGCGTCGGGACCTGTCCCTACGGGGCGCGGTCCCTCCACCCGGTCCGGGCGGTGGCGGTGGTCAACCCGGCGCTGTGCCAGGGCTGCGGCGCGTGCGTCGTCGCCTGCCCGAACAAGGCCTGCTTCGTGAGGAACTGGAGACCAACGCAGGTCATGGCGATGCTGGATCAGGTCGGATGGTCCGGTGACCTATGAACAGGCTGAGGTGCCCATGCTGATCGACGGCCGAGTGGACGTCAAGCCTGACAACTCCCTGATGCACAGGGTGAATGCACGCGCCGAGCAGCAGGTCGAGTTGTGCTACCACTGCCACAAGTGCACCGCGGGCTGCCCGGTAGCGCAGGAGATGCGCTTCGGCCCGGATCAGGTCCTGTTGCTGGTTCAGCTGAACCAGCAGGATCGGCTGCTCTCCAGCCGCGACATCTGGTTGTGCGCGGGGTGTGAGGCCTGCGCCACGCGCTGCCCGAATGAGATCGATATCGCCCGCGTGATGGATGCCTTGCGGCAGGTGGCGCTGGCCGAGGGCGTACGGCCGGCCGACACCAGCTCGGTCAAGTTCCACCGCCTGTTCCTGTTCCTGGTCGAGCACCTCGGGCGAATGAACGAGGCCGGGCTGCTGGGGGCTCACAAACTGTGGACCGGCAATCTGCTGGCCGACCTCGGCAGCGGAGCCGTGATGGTGGCGAAGGGGAAGATCCCTCTCGTTCCGCATGTCCTTCGGGACCGGGCGGGGATGCGACGTCTCTTCTCGCGGTCCCTGCATCCCGCCGCGGCGGACAGCGGCGCGGAGGAGCCGGGACCATGACGGCCTACTCGTACTACCCCGGCTGCAGCCTGCACTCGACCGGGCGCGAGTTCGACGCCTCGGTGACGGCCGTCTTCCGGGCGCTGAAGATCGACCTGGTCGAGCTGGAGGATTGGAACTGCTGTGGGGCGTCATCGGCACACAGTGTGGACCGAGACCTGTCGCTGGCGCTCCCGGCGCGCAATCTAGCGCTGGCGCAGGCGGCAGGCCGCGACGTCATCATGCCCTGCGCCGCGTGCTACAACCGCCATCGGACCGCCGAGCACGAACTTCAGAGCACCGCCGAGCGGCGCCGCCGCATCGAAGCAACGGCCGATTTCGAGTACCGCCCTTCGGTCCACGTGCGCGCCCTGATCGAGGTGCTGTATGACACCGTCGGGCCGCAGGCGCTCCGCGAACTCGTCGTCCGCGATCTGCGGGGACTGCCGGTGGTGGCCTACTACGGTTGCCTGCTGGTGCGGCCGCCCCAGGTGACCGGCTTCGACCATGCCGAGCACCCGACGAAGATGGGCGAGCTGCTGGGCGCGCTGGGCGCCGAGGCGCGTCCGTGGGGCGACGCCACGGAGTGCTGCGGAGGCGGCCTGACGCTGACCCAGCCAAACGTAGCCCGACGGTTGGTCACGCGCTTGGCGGAACGGGCGCGCGAGGCGGGGGCGCAGGCGATTGTGACGAGCTGCCCTCTGTGCCAGGTGAACCTGGAAATGCGCCAGTCAGGCCGCGCCGAGCGGCTGCCGATCTTCTACATCAGCGAGCTCGTGGGGCTGGCGCTTGGTCTGGAGGAGTCAAAGGCGTGGTGGCGCATGCATCTGATCGACCCTCGCCCGCTGCTGCGCGGGGTGGGGTTGATGGCGCGTCAGGCGGCAGGATGATGGAAGCTGGCCGCGTGAACCCGGAGGGAACCGAGACGCAGCCTATGCCGGCTGTCGGCAGCCCGGTCGGCTCGGTCCTGGTGGTGGGGGGCGGCATCGGCGGAATGCAGGCCGCCATCGATCTGGCCGAAGCGGGGTTTGCCGTGCACCTGGTCGAGCGCGCGCCGGCCATCGGCGGCACGATGTCGCAGCTCGACAAGACCTTCCCGACCAACGACTGCGCCATGTGCATCATGTCGCCCAAGCTGGTGGAAGTCGGGCGGCACCTCAACATCCATATCCTGACCAACACCGAGCTCGACCGGGTGGAGGGGGAGGCCGGGCGCTTCCGCGCCACCCTCCGACAGCACCCGCGCTACGTCAAACTCGATTCCTGCACCGGCTGCGGGGACTGTGCCGTCGCCTGTCCGATCCATCGCCCCGACCAGTTCAACCAGAACCTCTCGGAGCGCCGGGCGATCTTCAAGCTCTACCCGCAGGCGATACCGAATGCCTTCTCCATCCAGAAGGCCGGTACGGCGCCCTGTCGGGATGCGTGCCCGATTCACCAGCGGGCACAGGGCTACGTTGCCCTGGTGCGCGAAGGGCGCTACGGCGACGCCTATCGCACCATCCTCGAGGACAACCCGTTCCCCTCGGTGTGCGGCCGCGTCTGCAACCACCGCTGCGAGGAGGCCTGCTCGCGCGGCAAGGCCGATGCCCCCGTCAACATCATGGGATTGAAGCGCTTCGTGGCCGACTGGGCCTGGGAGCAGCAGCAGCGCGGTCCGAGGCAGGTGCCGGGCGGGGGAGGCGAGCGCGCGGCCCCGGCCTCAACTGGACGGCGGGCGGCGGTGGTTGGCGCCGGCCCGGCCGGGCTCACCTGCGCGCTGGACCTTGTCCGTCTTGGCCACGCCGTCACGGTCTTCGAGGCGCTTCCCGTCGCAGGCGGCATGATGCGCGTCGGCGTGCCGGAATACCGCATGCCCTACGATCGCCTGCAGCGCGAGGTCGACGACATCCTCGGGCACGGTGTCGAGCTGAAGCTGAATCAGCGCGTCGATGACGTGCCGGGCCTGCTGGGCCAGGGCTACGACGCCGTGTTCGTCGCGGTCGGCGCCCATCAAGGCGTCAAGCTGCCTATCCCCGGAGCGGATCTGCCCCAGGTCGCGGTGGCGACGGACTTCCTGCGCCAGGTCAGCCTTCGGGGCACGGGGCGGGGGGATGAGCGCGGCAAGGCCGATACGCAGCCGAACCCAGAGGACCTCGTGCGAGGACGTCGCGTCCTGGTGCTGGGTGGTGGGAACGTCGCCATTGACGCGGCCATGAGTGCCCGCCGCCCTGGCGCTGCCTTGGATGGCACGGCCTGTCTTAAGAGCCGGGTGCATATGCCGGCCCACACTTGAG
>DYJB01000102.1 GCA_020723365.1 Candidatus Aquidulcis sp.
CCACGATCTCCGGCGTCGTGTCGCCGTCCAGGTCGGCCACCGCCGGCGACGCCAGCCACGCCTCGTGCCACCGATCCCACAGCGTGGCGCTCAGCTCCGGCGCCGCCACCGTCGCCGAGCCGCCGCCCGGCGCCGGCGCGCACGCGGGCCGGTCCATCCTTCGCCTTCCTGAGCCCCGTCAGCCGCGCCCTGGCCCCTGCCACCCGGGCGGTGCAAACCGGGTTCCAGTCGCTCGGCGCCAGGATGATGTCGCTCGTCGGGCGCATGGCACCGGGCATGATGGAGACAGGTCAGCCCGGATCGCTCTCGCCCACGGTGCTGGCCGGCACGGCCCTGGCCGTCCCGGTGGTGATCGTGGTGATCGCCAGCCTGATCTACTTTCAACGCGGGCGCGGCCAGCAGTTCCAGGAGTATCTTGGTCAGGCGCAGGCGGCCGTCGTGGCCGCGCAGCTGCAGGCCGATCCGCTGCAGGCGCGCTTCTACTGGGATCAGGCGCGCGGCTACCTCGACCAGGCCCAGCGCTACGGCGAAGGCGAGGACTACAGCCAGCTGCGTCAGCTGGTGAGCGAATCGCTCGACACCATCGACAACATCGCCCGCGTCGAGTTCCGCCCGCTGTTCAGCGGCGGCTTCGGCCGCGGCGCCCGCCTGACGTCCATCGCCGCCACGGCCGCCGATCTGTATGTCCTCGACGCCTCCGGTCCGACGATCTATCACGCCTGGGACACCGGCCGCGGCTATGAGATCGACAAGGACTTCCGCTGCCTGAAGGGCGCCCAGGGCGTGGAAGAGATGGGTACGCCCATGGCGCTGGCCGTTCAGCCCGAACCCGGCGCCCTTGGCGCCGAAGGCGTGGTGGCGCTCGACGGCGACGGGACGCTGCTGTACTGCGCCCCCGGCCAAACGCCGGCCGTCAGCCAGCTTACGCCCCCGGACACCGGCTTCGGCCGCATCGAGGCCATCGCCGTCACCAACGACGTGCTCTACGTCCTCGACCCGCGCGCCAACGCCGTGTGGATGTACGACGCCTCCGGCGGGCTGTTCAGCGGCGGGCCCGGGATGTACTTCGCCGAGTCGGTCCCGGACCTGAAGGGCGCCATCGATCTGGCCATGACGCAGGAGGAGCTCTTCCTTCTGTATCAGAACGGCAAGCTCGACCGCTGCCGGCGCGTGCTCGATGATTCGTCGGCTGACCTGCGCACGATCCGCGTCGACTGTGAGAAGGGTCTCGTCTTCCAGGACGAGCGGCCCGGCGGCGCCACCTCCGACCATATCCCGGGCGCGGCGCCGATCACGGCCGTCTACAGTCCGCCCCCGGAGCCGTCCCTGTACTTCCTCGACCTGCTCACCGGCGGCGTCTACCACTACTCGATGCGGCTGGTCTACCAGGGGCTGTACCTGCCAAGCGCTGAGCTCGAGGGTGAAGTGACGGCGCTGGCGCTCGGTCCCCCCAACGACCTGTACGTGGCGGCCGGCGCGCAGGTCTATCACATTGAGCGGCCGCGCTGATCGCCGGCGGCCGAGGACGGGAGACCTCTCCCCGCTCCTCCACAGGCCGGCATGAAGGCGGCCTCCGCCTCCCCCACCCTGCCCGTCGCGCTGACCGAAGCGCTGCTGACGACGATCATCTGGGGATCGTCGTTCGTCGTGGCCAAGATCGGGCTGCGCACGATCGGCCCCCTCACGTTGGCCGGACTGCGCTACTTCCTGGCCTTCCTCCTGCTCTCGCCGTTCCTGCTGATCCGCCTGCGGCGCAACGGGTGGCCGGACCGAGGCACGCTGCGCCAGCTTGCGCTGCTCGGAATCACCGCCTACCTTCTTGGCAACGGCGCCCTGTTCATTGCTCTTCAGTCCGTCCCGGCGACGCTGGTCTCCTTCATGATGAGCCTCGGCCCGATCTTCATCCTGATCGGAAGTCTGGTCTGGCTCAAGGAAACCCCCACCCGGCTTCAGGTGGCCGGCCTGCTGGTCTCCCTGGGCGGGATGGCGCTCTTCTTCATCCCCGGGCTGCAGGCCAGCTCCCTGCGCGGGCTGGCCATCCTGGCGCTTGGCACGCTGGCCTTCGCCGCCTTCGGGCTGATGGGCCGCGCCATGGCGCGTGACCGCCGCGTGGATTCGATGACGCTGACGGCCGTACCGCTGGCCGTCGGCGGCGGGGCGCTGCTGATCGTCGGGTGGGCCGTGGAAGGGTGGCCGAAGGCAACGCTGGAAGGCGCCGCCATCGTCGGCTGGCTGGCGCTGGTCAACACCGCCATCGCCTACCTGATCTACAACCACGCCCTGCAGCGGCTGACGGCGCTCCAGATGAATCTGATCCTCAACCTGTCGCCGTTCGTCACCGCCGGCCTGGCCTTCCTGCTGCTGGGCGAGAGGCTGACGCTGCTGCAGGGCATCGGGCTGGTCGTGGCGATCGTCGGCGTGGCGGTGGCCCAGCGCCCGTCCCGCGCCGGGGCCTCCCCCCCGATCGCTGGAACGTGATCGACCTCCCGTGCACCCCGGTGGGGGACGCAGGTCCTCCCCGCCGCGCATGGGGTCCTTAAGCTTCTTTGACATCTTCTCACCGCAAGGCTAGAATCACACCCGAAGCTTGGCTGGGGAGGCTGTGCGTTGAGCCGTTGGGCGGGCAAGTACGTCATTGGGCTGACCGGCAACATCGCCACCGGCAAGAGCGTGGTGCGCAAGATGCTCGAGCACCTGGGGGGCTACGGCATCGACGCCGACGCCCTGGGCCACCGCGCCATCGCCAAGGGCGCCCCGGGCTACCCCCTGGTGCTCAAGGCCTTCGGCGAGTGGATCCTGGATGAGGAAGGCCAGATCGACCGGGGGCGGATGGCCAAGCTGGCCTTCTCCGATCCGAGCGCCCTCGACAAGCTGGAGACCATTGTCCACCCGCTGGTGACGCACGCCGTCGACCTGCTCATCCGCCGCGCCAAGCAATCGGTGGTCGTTATCGAGGCCATCAAGCTGCTGGAGACCGACCTGGCCGCCGGCTGTGACACGATCTGGGTCGTCGACGCGCCGGAAGAGATGCAGGTGGCGCGGCTGATGCACAAGCGCAACATGTCGGAGGCGGCCGCGCGTCAGCGCATCGCCGCCCAGCCCCCGCAGAGCCTCAAGCTGCGCGCCGCCAAGATCATCATCCACAACGACGGCAACTTCGAGAACACCTGGGACCAGGTATCCGGATCGTGGTCCAAGCTGCCCAAACCCGAGGAGCCGCTGCTGGCGACGCCGCCGCCTGTGCGTGCCGGCCAGATCGTCATCCGCCGCGGTCGGCCGCAGGACGCCGATGAGATCGCCCGCTTCATCTCCCGCGTGACGCACGGCAAGCGCCGCATGACGCGCGGCGACGTCATGGCCACCTTCGGCGAGAAGGCCTACCTGCTGATCGAACGCGACGGCAAGCTGGCGGGCGTCGCCGGCTGGCAGGTCGAGAACCTGGTGACGCGCATCGATGAGCTGTACTTCGAGGCCGGCCTGCCGCTGGATCAGGCCATCCCGGCGCTGATGGAAGCGGTCGAGACGGCTTCGGCCGAGCTGCAGAGCGAAGCCTCCCTGCTCTTCCTGCCGCCCTATCTGGCGCAGCACGTCGGCTCGTGGCGCGCCGTCGGCTACCGGCCGCAGACCATCCAGGGCCTGGGCGTGCGCGCCTGGCAGGAGGCGGCCGTCGAGTCGATGCCGCGCGGCTCGTCGCTGTGGTTCAAGCGCCTGCGCGACGACCGCGTCCTCAGGCCGGTGTAGCGCCCCCCCGTCTGCCCCCGCGGACTGGACACGTCCCCCTGCGCCTGGCGGCGCAGGGTTTGTTTGTCGCATGACCCAATCGCAGGGGCGAAGCACCGGCGGCCCGGTGCTTCGCCCCTACTCAGGTTCGCCCTGCCGGATGCGGCAGTACGAATCGTAGCGTTCAGGGCTGATCAGGCCGTGCTCGACCGCCGCCATCACGGCGCATCCTGGTTCGTGCAGGTGGGTACAGTCGTTGAAGGCGCACTCGCTCACCAGCGCGCGCAGCTCGGGGAAGTACCCGTCGACTTCCTCGGGCTCGATATCCCACAGGGCGAAGGCGCGCAGCCCGGGCGTGTCGGCCACATACCCGCCGGCGCTCAGCGCCATCAGCTCGGGGACGACCGTGGTGTGCGTGCCTCTGCCAGTGTTCTGGCTGACCTCGCTGGTGTGCAGCCCCAGCCCGGGCTGGATGGCGTTGAGCAGGCTCGACTTCCCGACGCCGGACGGCCCGGCGAAGACCGAGATCTTCCCCACCAGCGCCTTGCGCAGGTCCCGGATGCCCTTGCCGCTGACGGCTGAGGTGTAGTGCACTGGGTAGCCGAGCCGGTCGTACTCCTCGAACTCGGCCCGCGCCGCGCGCTCGACGACCAGGTCGATCTTGTTGGCGCACACGCGGGCCGGGATGCGCTCACGTTCGGCCACCACCAGCAGCCGGTCGAGCATGCGGAAGTTGGGATCGGGGTCGGCGCACGCCAGGATGAAAACCATCTGGTCCGGGTTGGCGACGATCACCTGCTCCGCCTTGCGGCCGGGGGCCTGGCGCGAGAGCACGCTGCGGCGCGGCTCGACGGTCTCGATAGTGCCCGTCCCGTCGTCGAGCAGGCCGACGCGAACGCGGTCCCCCAGGGCGGCGGCATCGCCGGTGCGGGGACCGCGTTTGAGTTTTCCTCTCAGCTGGCAGATGACCGGGCCGCGCTCGGTGGCCACCTCGAAGAACCCCGACTGGGCTCGCACGATCAGGCCGGGAAGGACGGGCGGCTCGGGCATCCGGCTACGGCGTCGGTGTCTCGGTGGCGTCGCCGCCCTCGGGCGTCGGCGTGCGCGTCAGCCCGATCTGCGATTCCCACGGGTAGAGCGTGAACGGCCGGCCGAAGAAGTAGGACTCGATCACGCGGCGGAAGATCGGCGCCGCCCACTCCGAGCCCTCGCCCTGGTACTCGACCAGCACGGCTACGGCGATGTCCGGCCTCTCCGGCTCGTTGCGGAAGGTGTAGCCGGCGAACCAGGCGTGGGACTCCGTACCCTCGCCGCTGGTGGCTGTGCCGGTCTTCCCTGCCAGGTCAATGTTCAGCCCGAGAAAGCGGCGGTAGGCCGTGCCCTTGGGCTCGCGCACCACCTGCGTCATCGCCTGCTGAATGAAGGCCAGATTCTCCTGGGAGACCGGCAGCGTGCCCTGTTCGGCGACGGCGAACTGGCGGCTGACGGCACCTTCGGCCGTCTGGATGACCTCGACCATCTGCGGCTGGTAGAGCGTCCCGCCGTTGCCCACGGCGGCGACGAAGCGCGCCACCTGCAGCGGCGTGACGCCCATCGAGGCCTGGCCGATGGCCAACTGCACCGAATCACCCGGGCCCCACTCGCGGCCGAGGTTGGCCTGCGTCCATTCGGGATCGGGAATCAGCCCCTGCGACTCACCGATCTCAATGCCGGCAGCCTGGCCGAGCCCGAATCCCCTGGCCATGTCGGGCAGCGCCGTCGGGAAGCCGCGGTCGAACAGCGCCAGGCCGATGTGGTAGAACCACGGGTTGCAGGAGCGCTCGAGGCCCTGCATCAGGGTAATCGTGCCGTGGGGGTCGCGGTCCTTGGCGACCGTCCAGTCCTCTCCGGTGTAGCCGGGGAGTTCCTCGAAGAACCCGGTGCAGGTGTATTCGCTGTCCGGCGTGAAGGTCTTGGTCTCCAGCCCCGCCGCCATGGTCAGGATCTTGAAGACCGAGCCGAGCGGGTAGGCGCTGTCGGTGGCGCGGTCGATGAACGGATTGTCGTTGCGCCGGAACAACTCGGTCAGGCCGGCGCTGCCGTTGGGGTTCTCGACGTTGAACAGGTTCGGGTTGAAGGACGGCGAGGAGGCGATGGCCAGCACGCGGCCGGTGTCGCGCTCCAGCACGACGATGGCGCCACGCAGTCCCTCCAGCGCCCGTTGGGCCTGGAGCTGCAGATCGCGATCAAGCGTGGTGGTGATCGACTGCGGGACGCCGGGATCACGTGACGCCAGCGGCGTCAGCACGCGGCCGCTGGAATCGCGAACGTAGAGCGTGCCCCCGGGCTGGCCGCGCAGCTCGTCCTCGAAGACGAACTCGAGCCCCGTCTGCCCGACGTACTCGTCGCCGGCATAGCCGCGCTGGCGATACTCCGCCTCCTGCTCCTGGGTGATCTTGGCCACGTAGCCAACGGCCTGCGAGGAGGAGTCCCCCAGCGGGTAGTAGCGACCGGTGTACGTATCCCACCCGGTCCCGCCGACGGCGTTGAGCGTGCCCTCCACGCGCTGGAACTCCTCCAGCGCCACCTCCCCCAGCGGGATCAGAAAGTCGGTGCCTCGGAATGACTCGTACAAGGCCTGGATGCTGCCGGTGCTGCGGTTGAACAGCCGGCCGAGCACGGTCAGCATCGTCTCCTCGGCCTTCTCGTCGCCGATGCGGTTGGGGACGATGTACACCCCGACGGTATCAGCCTGCACCGCCAGCGCCAGCCCGTTGCGATCGTAGATATTGGCCCGCGTCGGCGTGGTGACATCCATGAACAGGCTGGTGCCCTCGCTGAGCTCGGGCAGCACGCTGGTGGGCGACCAGGCGACCTTCCACTCGCCGGCGTCCCTCACCAGCGATAGATAGGTGTCGCGCACGACCTCGCCCACGACCGAGCTGGTGAGCGTCAGGCGGTAGGAGACCTGCGCCTCCCGCGGGTTGACCAGCGCCGAGGTGATCTGGTAGGCGACGGTCGAGAGCGCTGCCGCCTGGCGTACGTTCTCGTAGAACTTGACGAAGTCCTCCTGCGACTGCGAGTCCTGCGAAAGCGGGGCGAGCTGGGTGTACATGGCGTCGAAATCCCATCGCGCCCAGGCATCCAGGAACAGGCGCGCCGCCACTTCCGGATCGGGGGCAGGGATGTTGGTCGTCACCGGCGTCGGGAGCTGCGGGCTGGCCTCCGGCGTCCGCGTTCCGGAGCCCAGGCTGCAGCCCGACATCAGCACACCCAGCACGACGATCGCCGCCCACGTTCGATTCATCAGCCGGTCCCCAGGATCTCCGCATAGATGCCGCAGCGGTAGCCGGTGTGCGCCTGGCAAGCCGCCGGGACATCCGTGGCGGGGCGCAGATCGCGGGTGCGCATCAGACGCACCAGGTGGCACAGCGGCAGCCCCATGACATTGGCGTAGCACCCGCTCATGCGGCCCACGTCCACCGGATCGAAGGGCCGGTCCTGGATGCCGTAGGCCCCGGCCTTATCGAGGGCCGCCCCCGAGGCGAGGTACGCGCCGACGGCCTGTGGTGTGTAGTCGCGCATCGGGACGGGCGTGCGGCAGACCTCCTGGGCCTGCCAGGCCCCGTCGTCCGCCACCAGCGTCAGGGCCGTGATGACCTCGTGCGTCTTGCCACGCAGTGAATCGAGCATACGGCCGGCTTCGGCTTCGTCGGCCGGCTTGCCCAGCAGGGCATCCTCATGGGAGACAACGGTGTCGGCGCCGAGCACCAGCGTCCGGCCATCGGCGCGGGCCGCTACTTCGGCGGCTTTGGCTTGCGACAGCCGCTGCGCCAGACGTACGGCGCTCTCCCCGGGGCGCGGCTGCTCATCGGCAGACGCCGGACGCACGTTCGCCGGCCAGCCCGTCAAGGCGAGAAGTTCGCGACGTCGCGGGGAGGCCGAGGCGAGCACGAGGGTGAATGGGGCTTGTGGATCCGACATGCGCCGGGATTCTATCACAGCGATCCCACGCTCCTGTGTGAGCGCGATGTTAGAATGGCCGCACCTTCCCTGGTTCGCACGCAGGCTGCTCATGACGGACGTTCCCGCCCGCAAGGCACACCCCTCCGCCCTTCCCTATCTCGCCATTGCCTTCGGCGTGTTCGCCCTGGGCTGTTCGGCCATTTTCGTGCGCTGGGCCAACGCGCCCGGCCCGGTGGTGGGAGTGTACCGCATGGGGCTGGCCAGCCTTGTTCTCCTGCCGCTGGCGCTGCGACGCGGGGGCCGAAAGCCGTGGCCGCGGCGCGGCATGCTCTTGGCCGTGCTGGGCGGCGCCTCGCTGGCCATCGACATGGCACTGTGGAGCACGGCCGTCTACATGACCAAAGCCGCCAACGCCACGCTCTTCGCCAACACCGCCCCGCTGTGGGTGGCGCTGGCCGGCATGCTGTTGTTCGGCGAACGCCTCTCGCCGCTGTTCTGGGGAGGCCTGGCCATCACGCTTTCCGGCTCGGCCCTGGTGGCCGGCTCGGATTTCCTGACCCACCCCACGCTCGGCTGGGGGGACATGCTCAGTTTGCTGGCCGGCGTCTTCTATGCCGGCTACTACCTGTGCACGCAGGCCGGCCGCCGGCACCTCGACTCGGCCCGCTACGTCTGGCTGGCCGGGGCCGCCTCGACCGCGTGCCTGCTCGTGATTTGCCTGATCGCCGGTTTCCCGCTCAGCGGATACCCGCTGCAGACCTACCTGGCATTCGCTGCCTCGGCCCTGGTCACGCAGGCTGCCGGCTACCTGGCGGTCGGCTACGCCCTGGGACACTTGCCGGCCTCGATCGTCTCCCCCACGATGACCGGTCAACCGGTGGTCACGGCTCTGCTGGCGATCCCGTTGCTGGGCGAATCGCTTTCGCCCGTCCAGTGGCTCGGCGGCGCCGTGGTCATCACCGGGATCCACCTGATCAACCGCGCCCACCACGACCGCACGCCCGATACGGCCGCCTGATCCTTGACTCCGCTTGCGCGGCCGCAGGCTTCCGTCGCCGCGCAGCGTGGTGATGCGCGCGGGCGCGATGGTACAATGCCCGCGATGGACCTGTTCGATCACGCTCTGGCGCAGCGCATGGCTCACGAGGCACCCCTGGCGGCGCGCATGCGCCCACGCACGCTGGATGAGTTCGTCGGTCAGGACTCGATCGTCGGCCCCGGGCGTCTGCTGCGGCGCGCCATCGAAGCCGATCGCCTGTTCGCCTCGATCCTGCTGTGGGGTCCGCCCGGCACGGGCAAGACCACGCTGGCGATGATCATCGCCAACTCCACCCGCTCGCACTTCGAGACCATCTCGGCCGTCCTGGCCGGCATCCCTGAACTGCGCCGCGTCATCGCCGAGGCCGGCGAGCGGCGCAAGCTCCACAACCGGCGCACGATCCTCTTCGTCGACGAAGTCCACCGCTGGAACAAGGCCCAGCAGGACGCGCTGCTGCCTCACGTCGAGACCGGTGCCATCACGCTCATCGGCGCCACGACGGAGAATCCCTACTTCGAGGTCATCGGCGCGCTGGTCTCGCGCTCGCGCATCTTCCAGCTGCGCCCGCTGGAGGATGAGCAGGTGGCGCGCCTGATTCGCACGGCGCTGATCGACAGCGAGCGCGGCTACGGGGGCCGCCGCATCCGCCTGGACGACGATGCGCTCGAGCACCTGGTGAGCGTCGCCGGCGGCGACGCCCGCAATGCCCTCAACGCCCTGGAACTGGCGGTGGAGACCACGCCGCCCGGCGCCGACGGCGCGCAGCATCTGACGCTGGCGGTGGCTCAAGAGTCGATCCAGCGCCGGGCCGTGCTGTACGACAAGGACGGCGACGCCCACTACGACACGATCTCGGCCTTCATCAAGTCCGTGCGCGGCTCCGATCCCGACGCGGCCCTCTACTGGCTGGCCAAGATGGTCTACGCCGGCGAGTCGCCGCGCTTCATCGTGCGCCGGCTGCTGATCCTGGCCGGCGAAGACATCGGCCTGGCCGACCCGATGGGGCTGGTGGTCGCCTCCGCCGCTGCCCAGGCCTTTGAGTTCGTCGGGCTGCCGGAAGGCATCTATCCAATCGTCGAAGCCACCCTCTACCTGGCGACGGCGCCCAAGTCCAATACGGCCACGGCCTACTTCAAAGCCCTGCAGCTGTTGGAAGAGGAAGGCGCCGTCGAGGTACCGCAGCACCTGCAGGACTCCAATCGCGATGCGGCCGCCCTTGGCCCCGGT
>DYJB01000103.1:0-9294 GCA_020723365.1 Candidatus Aquidulcis sp.
TCCGGCGGGCCTTCGGTCCGACGCTGGCCGTGGACGGCGTCAGCCTGCGCGTCGAGCAGGGCCAGGCCTACGGGCTGGTGGGCCCCGACGGAGCCGGCAAGACGACCACCATGCGGCTGCTGTGCGGCGCGCTGGCCATGGACGCCGGGAGCGTCTTCCTCGACGGGCTCAGCCTGGCGACCGACCTCGCCGGCGCCCGTGAACGGCTCGGGTACCTGCCACAGCGCTTCAGCCTCTACGGTGAGCTTACCGCGCGCGAGAACCTGCAGTTCTTCGCCGAGGTGCGGGGCCTGCCGGCGGGCGAGTGGCTGCCGCGCTCGAAGGAGATCCTGGATTTTGTGGGTTTGGCCGAGTTCGCCGGGCGGCCGGCCGAGGCGCTCTCGGGCGGAATGCGGCAGAAGCTCGGGCTGGCGGCCGCCCTGATCCACCGGCCGCGAATTCTGCTGCTGGACGAGCCCACCAGCGGCGTCGATCCGGTGACGCGGCAGGGCTTCTGGCAGCTGATCATCCGCCTGCTGGCCGAGGGCGTCGCTGTGCTGGTGAGCACACCGTACATGGACGAGGCCTCCCGCTGCCATCAGCTCGGATTCATGAGTCGCGGCCGCCTGCTGCTGGAGGGATCACCGGCCGAGGTGACACGTCGGCTGCACGAGCGCGTTTTGGAGGTCACCGGGGACCCGCTGCGAGCGCTTGCGCGCCAGGCGGCCGGCGACCCGGATGTCGAAGCGGTGCAGCTTTTTGGCGACCGGCTGCACGTCCGGGTGGCCGCCGGACGCGCCCAGGCGGTCCAGGATCGCCTGCCGCGCCTCGCAGCCGAGGGAGGCGGGCGCCTCGCTGCCGTCCGCATCGTGGCGCCGCAACTGGAGGACGTCTTCATTGAACTGCTGGAAGGGGAGCGGGCGGGTGAGGCACCCCCTCGGGCTGGTGAGGCAGCCCCCCTGCACGAGGCGGCGGGCGAAAGGTGAGACGGATGACACCGTGGAGCGCTGAGGTTGCGAACTCGCTGCCTGACCTTGGCCTCGGGGTCCGCCAGTCGATCTACGATGGGTTCCTGGCCGAAGGCCGGTCGCTTTCAGCGGCAGAGATCGCCGGGCGAATGGGGATCGGTGAGGCCGAGGTGCGCCAGGAACTAAACAACCTCGCGCAGGCGCACGCCCTGGTGCTGCAGGCGGAGAGCGGTGAGGTGCTGATGGCCAATCCGTTCTCCGCCGTCCCGACGGCCTTTGCCGTCACTTCGGGAGAGCGATCGTGGTGGGGCAACTGCATCTGGGACGCCCTGGGAATCCTGGCGATGGTCGGCGCTGACGGCGACGTGGCGACCGCCTGCCCGGACTGCGGTGAGGCGCTGAGGCTGTCGATCCGCGCCGGCACGCTCTCCGGCGGCCCGGCCATCGCTCACTTCTTCGTTCCGGCCCGCCTGTGGTGGGAGGATATCGTCTTCACCTGACGAACGATGCTCCTCTTCCGGTCGGAAGAGCACGTCGACCGCTGGTCCAGCCGCTGGCGCCAACCGCGTGGGGGATCCCTGACGATGGAGCAGATCTGGGGGCTGGCTCAAGCCTGGTACGCGTGGGATCGGCGCGATCCGGCCTGGCGCCGGAGGACACCCGAGGAAGTCCGAATGCTATTCGACAGCCTCGGCCTGAAGGGCGAGTTCTGGGCGCTGGGATGAACGGGAAGCCAAAGGTTCTGCCTGCATGGGCCTGAACGAGACTATCGCCGAGATCCGCGGGCTCACCAAGCGCTTCGGCGGCTTCACCGCCGTCGATGCCGTCAGCTTCGATGTGCGGCGCGGCGAGGTGCTCGGCTACCTGGGACCGAACGGTTCGGGGAAGACGACCACGATCCGCATGCTGCTGGGCCTGCTGACCCCATCGGGCGGGCAGGCCTCGGTCTTCGGTCACGATGTCACCCGCGAGTCGGAAGCCATCCGGCGCAGGGTGGGCTACATGTCGCAGCGCTTCGCCCTGTACGATGAACTGACGGCGCTCGAGAACCTGAGCTTCTACGCCGGCGTCTACGGCGTGGGTGAGGCGGCGCGCGTTGAGCAGGCGATGCGCACCGTCGGCCTGGAGCGCGAGGCGGGCACGCGGGCCGGCGCGCTGCCCATCGGCTGGCGCCAGAGACTGGCGCTGGCCACCGCCATCGTTCATCAGCCGTCCCTGCTGGTGCTCGACGAGCCGACCAGCGGCGTCGATCCGGTCGCCCGGCGATCGTTCTGGAACCTGATCTACGAATTGGCCGAACAGGGGGCGACCGCCCTGGTGACCACGCACTACATGGATGAGGCGGAGTACTGTCATCGCGTCGGCATCATGCGCCGCGGGCGGCTGCTGGCCATGGACACCCCGTCGGCGCTAAAGCGATCGGGCCTGCAGGGCGCAGCCTGGGATGTGGTGGCCGACCCGGTGCTTCAGGCGCTCAGCCTGCTGGAGGGATCTCCCTCGGTCACGCGTGCCGGACTGACGGGGGATCACCTGCGCGCCATCACCTCTGCCAGCCTCGAAGCGAGTGAGCTGGCCCAGCTGCTGGAAGCCGGAGGCGTGCGTCTCGAGCGGCTGGAGCGCGTCGAGCCGACGCTGGAGGACGTCTTTCTCGCCCTGGCAGGGGAGTAGCGCGAGGCGCGCTCGGCGGCCGTTCGTGGTGTGGGATAATCCCGCCTCGTGAACACTGCCGCCCTCCTTCGCCGACCCGTTTTCATCATGCTCGTCTTGCTCCTGGCCGCCTGCAACTATGGCGGCCCGTCGTTGCCGGGAAGCCAGCCCTCGCCCGGGACCAGCGTTGCAGCGACCGACACGCCTCTACCTCCGCTGCCGCCCACGCCAGCGCCGCTGCGCCTGTGGCTGTCACCGGCATTGCCTGAATCCTTGCGGCAGCCCCTGACCTCGATAGGACAGATCGGAGACCGCGCCGTCCAACTCGTCGGTTCGCCGGACGAGGCCGACGTGCGCGCCGAGCCGGTGACGGACTCGCCGGCCGCCATCTGGGTCTACGCCGTGGCGGCGCCGTTCCCGACGGTCCAGGATGACCTCGATCTCGAATCGCTGACCGCCTTGTGGGGCGGGGCAGAGGGCGACTGGACGCGGGTGATCGTCCGGCCGGAAGATGCTGCTGCCGTGCGCACGCGTTTGGGGCCGTCCGGCTACACCGTGTGGGAGGAAGTCAGCGAGCAGGTGGCCGGGCGAACGTGGGAGCAGACCGGGGCGCTGGCGATTGTGCCCTTCGAGAAACTCGAGCCGCGGCTCAAGGTCCTGGCGCTGAACGGCCAGTCCCCGATCCGCCGCGATTTCGATTCTGGCGCCTACCCCCTGGCGATCGGCTTCGGCTTCAGCGGGGAGGCGCAGGCGGTGGAGGCGGTCCGCTCCGCCGTCGCCTGGCCGGCCACGAATCGTGACCCTTCCAGGCTGACGGTCCTGACCCTGACGGGCGTCACGGCGCTCACGCGCGCCACGGCCTGGAAGATGGACACCAAAGGCGTCGACTACCCGGGGGCCCTGATCGGCGACTGGCTCCGTGAGGCGGACATTCTGCACGTCAGCAACGAGGTGGCCTTCTCCGAGTCCTGCCCCAAGGCCGACCCGGCGCAGAAGAGCCTGCGCTTCTGCAGTCAGCCGCAGCAGATCGGGCTGCTCGAAGGCCTCGGGGTCGACGTCGTTGAGTTGACCGGCAACCACGTCATGGACTGGGGTGCGGAGGCGCTTCTCTACACGCTCGACCTGCACCGCCAGCGCAGCTGGCAGGACTTCGGCGGCGGGTCGAATCTCGAAGACTCCCTTCAGCCGGCGCTCTTCGAGCACAATGGCAACCGGATCGCGCTGCTTGGGTGCAACCCCGCCGGACCGTCTTCGGCCTGGGCGACCGCCGACCGCCCGGGGGCGGCGCCGTGCGACACCGAGCGCCTCTTCGCTGAGGTCGCCCGCCTGAGGCAGCAAGGCTACCTGGTCGTGTTCACGTACCAGTGGGCCGAGTCCTACAATCCCAGGCCCGGATCGCTTCAGGTGGACGGCTTCCGTGCGGCGGCGGCTGCCGGCGCCTCGATCGTCAGCGGGAGCCAGGCGCACCAGCCGCAAGCGTTCGAGTTCTATGAGGGGACCTTCATTCACTACGGCCTGGGCAACCTGTTCTTCGATCAGATGGCCAGCCCGGCAGTGCGCCAGGAGTTCATCGACCGGCACATCGTGTATGACGGGCGCCATCTGAGCACGGAGCTGCTGACCGCCTACCTGGAGGATTTCTCTCAGCCGCGCCCGATGACCATCGAAGAGCGCGCAGCGTTTCTGGAGGCCGTCCTTACCGCCAGCGGCTGGTGAGTGGTTCCGGCGAAACGGACCGGCGGCTGCCGCTGCCGGGGCAGGACAGGCAGAGGCCGGCGTCTCGTTCGAGACGCCGGCCTCCCGGTTCGAATGGAAGCGGAGGGTCAGGGGGCGGCGTTCCGGGTGGTGAGCGCCGTCTGGGCGCGGGCCAAGGAGGCGGAGGCGCGCGTTTCCAGCGCGGGGAGCTCTTCGAGCCACGGCTGGGCCGCCTGCGGCTGCTGAAGGGCGGCAGCATTGATGCGCACGTTGGCCGCTGCGGCGGTCAGCCCGGCGAGTGCCAGGGCGGCGGCCGAGATCGCATCGCTGAGTGCATTGACGTTGCCGTGCTCGGCCGCTTCGGCCGCCAGCTCGCCGACGATGGCCGCCTGACGCGCCGCTTCCAGCGGGATACGCGCCGCCTCCAGCGTGGCCCTCTCGAGTGCCTCCATCCTGGCGACCTTATCCCCCGCCGTATCGTGCGGAAGGCGGGAGGCGGCCAGCACGGCCTGAAAGGAGGCCGCGTCGCGTTCCACGCCTGCCGCCAGGACCGCGCCCAACTCGTCGGCCTGGGCGGCCATGGCCCGCATGCGCGCTTCGACGGCGGCGTACTTCTTCTTGCCGATGGTCAGCCGCGCCACCATCCCCACCAGGCCGGCGGCCATTGCGGCGGCGTAGGCAGCCGCCGACCCGCCCCCCGGAGTCGGCGTGCCTGCCGCCAGGTCGTCCAGGAAGACCTGGCGCGCGGCATTCCCCTGGCCATGCGCTGCCAGCAGGCGCGACTCGAGCACCTGCTCGGGATGGAAGCCCTCCAGCTGCAGATAGGAAAGCGCCGCGTCGAGCAGGGCGGCCTGGGGGATGAGTCCGACCAGCTCCGTGTGGTGGATGGCCACGCCGTGCCGCGCGGCTTCCTTGCGAACCGTTTCGACGGCACGCGCCACCGAAGTGCGCGTGAAGTCGGTGAGATTCATCGAGACCTGGGCGCGGCCTTCCACTTCCATCCCGAGAGCCTTGACGCACGGCAGCCCTCCCGAGGACTGGCGCACGGCGGCGGCGATCTTCTTGGCGACCGAGACGTCGTCCGTGGTCAGGTAGACGTTGTAGGCGATCAGCGGGGCGCGGGCGCCGATCACGGTGGCGCCGGCCGTGCCCAGCCGCCGCGGTCCGATATCTGGGGCGCGGCTCGCGTCCGTCTCGATCTCGGCCTTCAATCCCTCGTACTGGCCGCGGCGCAGGTTCTCCAGGTTCTTGCGTTCGGGCCGCGTGGCGGCGGCCTCGTAGAAGTAGACCGGAATCCCCAGCTCCCCGGCGACGCGCTCACCCAGTGCTCGCGCCAGCGCCACGCACTCATCCAGCGTGCAGCCTGAGAGCGGGACGAAAGGCACGACGTCCGTGGCGCCGATGCGCGGGTGCTCGCCGCGATGCTGATCCAGATCGATGAGTTCGGACGCCTTGCGGATGGCGGCGAAGGCCGCCTCGCTGACGGCCTGCGGCGGACCGGCATAGGTGACCACGGATCGGTTGTGGTCGGCGTCGGAGTGCCGGTCCAGCAGCATCACGCCGGGGACGGCGGTGATCGCCTGCACGATGGCGTCGACGACCTGCGGGCGGCGGCCCTCGGAGAAGTTGGGAATGCACTGGACGAGAGCGGATGACATGGACACCTCAGGAAGCGGCTGCGCGATGCGGCGGATGGCCCCCCGTTGGCCGATCGACGACAGCTCACGCGAGAGCGGCTACCACTCTACGGCAGGATGCTGCATGCGGCAAGGGCTGGTGAAGCCGGGAACAGGAAGGAGGCCGGGGCCCCCTGATGCCTATCCCAGTCGAACCGCCGTCCCGTAGGCCAGGACCTCGGTGGAGCCCTGCGTGAACTCGGTCGCGTCGTAGCGCATGCCCAGGATGGCATCGGCGCCCAGCTCGGCTGCATGGGCGACCATGCGCTCGTAGGCTTCTTTGCGCGCCGCCTCGCACACCTCGGCGTAGGCCTCGATGTTGCCGCCGACGATCTGCTTCAATCCCCCCAGGATGCCCTGGCCGATCGTCGGTGAGCGGACGACAATCCCTCGCACGACACCCAGGTATCTGGCGATGTTGCGGTCAGCGACCTCGTTGCCCGTCGTGACGATCATGATCCGTCTCCTTGGATTCGGAGTCCTCGCCTGCGTCCTGTCCCCAGATGCGGACATGGATGCAGCTGCACTGCCGACCCGAGGCGGCTGCGCGTGGACGCCCTTCCAATCCCCCAGCGTGCCCGCTCCCGGAGGCGACCTGTGGCAGGTCAGGCCGGCGGGGTCTTGCGATCGGGGACACGCCGCAAAGCGAGCAGACTTACGAGTGTCAGCAGCGCTGACCCGGAGAACAAAGCGGCGTATCCCAGGAATGCGTCCGGCCGCCAGGCATTGAGCGCATCGATGCCCGGACCGGCGAGACGGCTGGCGGCGCCGGCGCCGGCGGTCGCCAGATTGGTGAGACCCAGGAACTTCCCGGCTTCACCCGCCGGCGCCAGATCGTTGGCCAGGGCCCAGTTGGCCGTGATGAACAGCCCGATCCCGGCGCCGACGATCGAGCCGAAGCCCAGCACGGCGGTCGGCGTGACGGCGGTCATCATCAGCAGGCTTCCCACGGCGACGAGGACGGCGGCGACAGCGTGGAGCGGCTTCCGGCCGAACCGGTCGGACAGATAGCCGGCCAGGATGGAGAAGGCGATCAGCGACAGGACGATGGCCGCCATCAGGTCGCCGGTCAGCTTCACCGGGTTGTCGGTGTGCAGCTTGTCGCGCACGAAGTACTGGGCGAAGGCCTGGATTCCGTATACGCCGCAGAGGAACAGGAAGCGCGACCAGACCAGTCGCCAGTAGTTCGTGTTGCCGCGCACATCGAGGTGGAAGGCCTTGCGCACGCCGGACCGGAAGCCGGGGCTGCTCGCACCCGAGGCAGATTCGCGCACGCCAAAGACGACGACCAGCAGCCCGGCGACCAGCAGGCCCGCCACCAGGGCGACGGCCGGGACGAGATCCGGGTTCTCGGCGGCGATGAGGCGGCCCATCACCAGGGCCGAGAGGACCATGCCCGCCATGTCCAGAAAGTTCTTGACGCCGGAGGCAAACCCCATCTGGCTGAGCGGAACGCGGTCGTGCATCAGGCCCTGCGCCGGGCCGTGGGCGACATTGGAAGTGAACTGCAGGCCGATGTAGCCGGCGGCCAGCGACCCCAGGCTGTCGGCGGTGGCGATGAGGTAGAGGAAGAGAAGGTCCGCCAGCGTCCCAACCACGAGCAGCGGGCGGCGGCGGCCGAAGCGTGAGGGCCACGCATCGCTCAACGCCCCGGAGACGGGCTGGATGATCAGGGCGATGATCAGTCCGACAAAGGTGAGCAACCCGAGGGCAGTGTTCTTGCGCGCGTCGTCGATGAAGGTAAGCAGGACCGCGGGCAGCAGGATCACATGCAGGCTGTTCCACATGAAGGACAGCCCCGGCCAGTAGGCGTTTACGGCCAGGAGGGTGAAGGGCCGGGCGCGAGGCGGAACGCCGGTCTCAGACATAGGATCCCCTCAGGTGGATGGGCAGGCAGGCGGCAATGGCGGTCATCACCTGGTGCAAAGCGCTCTCCTCGACAGGCGGAGGCAGGGAGGACGGGAAGATGAAGGGTGCGCCAAAGCGCAGGCAGAATCGGCCCTCGGCCTCGTAGGCGCCGGCCGGGAGAAGGCGCAGCCCGAGCCGCGCCAGGTGCCAGATGAACCGGCCCGAGCCCGGGGGTGGCGGGGACAGGACCCCGCCGGGCCGATCGCCGCCCTCCGGCGCCAATCCCAGCATCGCCTGCGGCTGACCGGCAAGTCGGAGCACCTTGCGCACGGCGTCGGCCCGCTCTTCGACCTCGAACGGGCGCGGCGGCATGGGGGGCATGGCGACGAATCCATACAGCCGGGCCACGTGGCACAAGAACCAGCGGCTGGCCGGTGTGACCGTCGATGCCCGCAGGCGGTCCGGGAAGGTGAGCGTGCTGGTCGTCACCCACCCGACCTCGCGGGGGAGTGCGGCGGAGATCGCCATCGGGATCCACCAGGCGCGGAATCCGGGCCGAGCGTAGTGATTGACGACCACCAGCCAGGACCCCTGTGCGAGATCGGGCAGGGTCCCCTCGACATGGAGAGGTGGCGATAGCCGGGAGATCATGCGGCGGGAATCGTCGCGAAAGGAGCGCGGGCGGTGCTGCAAGGCGAGCCACAGCATGGCGGGGACGGTGGTGGGATAGGAGGGAAGGGAAGCCGCCCAGGGCACGCCGCAAGTATAGCCCCCCGGGATCGGATACCGTTCCGTCGCGCTGGCTCCTCACCGGGGTGACGTGCAGTGCGGCCTCGACAGCGCCGCCGACGCCGCGGCTGCAGATGCTCATGCAGCAGCCGGTGCACGTCGGAAGTCCATGGGTCAGGGAGAGTGAATGAAGATGGCGGCCTGATACGGGCCGAGCTCGATCGCCTGGCGGAGGAAGCGTGCGGGGCGGTCGGGATGCGCGGCCAGCGCAAGTGGCCACTCCAAGGGTGGCCGCGCGGAAGCGATGGCCAGTCGCAGCGGAGCGTTGACGAAGTTGAGGGCAACGATGGCCTGCTGCTCCCCCGTGGCGCGCAGGTAGGCCAGGCCGCGGTGGGATGGCAAGCTGAGGCGCTGGAAGCGGCCGCGCCGTAGCGCAGGCGACTCGCGGCGCAGGCGCAGCAGGTCGCGATAGAACGACCACACCGAGCGCTGATCCCGCATCTGCGCCTCGACATTGAGATCCGGATAGTCGCTGCGGAGGGGAAGCCAGGGAGTGCCGTTGGTGAAGCCGGCGTTGCGTTCGGCGTTCCAGGGCATGGGGCCGCGGTTCGGGTCGCGCCCTTTGTAGAACGGCCAGTAGCGGCGGCCGGGCGGATCGACGATCTGGCCGCGCCGAAGCGGCACGTCCGGCAGCCCGATCTCCTCGCCGTAGTAGAGGAAGGGCGTCCCCCTCTGGGTCAGCAGCAGCGCCG
>DYJB01000103.1:9304-9903 GCA_020723365.1 Candidatus Aquidulcis sp.
CTCCTACGTCCTCGGGTTCGCGAGCTGCGCCCGCGCCGCGGCGAGGCGCGCCACCTCGGCCGGATGGCGCCCGCCATGGCGGGTCACATGGCGCGGCAGGTCATGGTTGCTCAGGACGTAGCACGGCCAGCCCCGCTCACCCATGTGCCGCTCGGCGCTCTCGATCGAGGCGCAGAAGGCCTGTGGATCCCAGCGCCGATGGGTGAATTCGAAGTTGAACACCATGTGCAGCGCCTGGTCGCTGCAGTAGGAAGCGGCCAGCGCCGGGTCGTCGCCGAAGAGTTCGCCGACCGAGGTGCGCTCGGGGTAGCCGTCGAGCAGCGAGCGGAACTCGCCCAGCGCCGGGTGCATCTCCGGCCGGTCGACGTCGTAGACATGGCGCTGGCGATCGAACCCCCGCAGACCGAGCCGGGGCGGGTTGTCCGGGTAGCCGGCATGCTCGTACCAGGCGTTGAACACGTCCAGGCGGAACCCGTCGACCCCGCGCTCGAGCCAGAAGCGCGTGGCCTCCATCAAGGCGCGGCGCACGTCCGGGTTGTGCCAGTTCAGGTCGGGCTGCTGGGAATAGAAGCGGTGCCAGTAGTATTGCCCGCGCCGCG
>DYJB01000104.1 GCA_020723365.1 Candidatus Aquidulcis sp.
GGTACCCCGAGCCCGGCCGCATACCTCGCCAGCTCAAGTATGCCGACCGGCAGGGCATCCCGGTCGCCGCCATTCTTGGGCCGGAAGAGCTGGAGAGCGGACGTGTGACGCTGAAACACCTGCCAACCGGCCGCCAGGTCACCTGTCCGCTGGCCGAGGCGGCCGGGCAAGCGCGCACCCTGTGCGGCATCGCCTGAGACGCCCTGCCGCAAGGTGACTGAAAGGGTCGTCGGTCAAGCCGGCGCGGCGCGGTCAAGCCGCCCAAAGTCGCCCGGCAGGCGTTCAGGCAAGGCTGGTCCGGCCGCGCTGGGGGCGTAGAGCGAACAGCTCCGAAGGAGCATCGGCCCGCGCCCCCCCAGCCTGACCTCGCTACCGACGACCCCGCAGCAGATTGCCCATCCCCGCTCACGGCCGCCAGCGCGATCGTGCCGACCCCCTCCTCCGCCTCGTGAAAGGTGAGTGTAAGACGCAGCCGGCGAAGGTCATGCTAGGATGCATCCAGAGACCCGAACGGCAGCAGCCCGCCATGGAGACCGAAGCCATCATGACCAACGCAGCCAACCCGACGAGCGAGCAGGCCCTCGGCTTCGCCGTTACGGCCATCAAGCGCGGCGAGCCTTCTCGCGGCCAGGCTGCCCTGGCCTGGGTCCTTCAGCGCGAGCCTTCCAATGTCGTTGCCTGGCTGTGGATGGCGGAGTGCCTCCCCGAGGGCAAGGCCAAGCAGGAGTGCCTCGCTCGGGTTACGGCCCTCAATCCATTCGGATAGGTCCTCTCCGACCGGCGATCGGTCGTTCCTGGACTCCCGGCCGTCCTCCTCCGGCCGGGAGTTCGTTGTCCCCGTCAACGGAGGCGATGGCAATCCGTGTTACAATCCGCCCGTCCCGCGGTGGCTGTAGCTCAATGGCAGAGCGCCTCACTGTGGATGAGGATGTTGTGGGTTCGAGACCCATCAGCCACCCCAGTTTGGAGACGCCGGCCGGCGTCTCCCTGCATTCCTCGGCCCTTTCCTGCCTGACCAGGCTGCCGGGTCAGGCTGTTCAAACCCGATGGCGCGCCCCGCAGCGGCCCAGTCTGCCGCTTGGCCCGACTTAGCCCTCAAGGATGGTTGCCATGCACACCCGAATCGTTCGCACGCCCTTCGCCAACATCTTCCTGGCCGCGCTGCTGGCCCTCAGCGCCTCTCTGGCCGTTTTCTCGACGGCCCACGCTCAGGGCATCGTTTACGGGGACCGCGTCCCGGCGGGCACCATCGTAGCGAACGACGTCATCCTGTACGGGGAGACAGTCATCATCGACGGCACCGTTGAGGGCGATGTCCTCGCGATCGCCACGACGGTCGAGGTGAATGGCACGATTACCGGTGCGTTGGTCAGCGCCGGACAGAGCGTGCGCATCTCAGGCAGCGTGGGAGGCAGCATCTATGCCGCCTCGCTCCTGCTGGGGCTCGGGCCGCTGGCCTCGATCGGGCGCGGCGTCTACTTCCTGGGCGGCGAGCTCGACACGGCCCAGGGATCGACGATCCAGCGCGATATCAGCGCCGTCGCTCTGGGCGCGCGCCTGGACGGCGACCTCGGGCGCAACATGAACGCGATCATCGGGCCGGTCGAGCTGTTCAAGCTCGCTGTGCAGGGGATCAATGGGCTTCTGGGCACGAACCGCATCCAGCTCCCGCCCCTGTTGGAACCCACCTCGGCAGCCCCCTCCGCTGCTCCGCTCGGCGCTATCGTCGGCGGCCTGCAGAGCATGGGCCCCAGCGCTGCCGCCCTGGGCCTGCCCGAAGGCGTCGCAGTGGACACTGAGCGGCTGGTCGCCTGGCTGATCCGCCTGGGCCTCGACTTCGTCACCTTCGCCGTGGTGGGGCTGCTCACCGTCCTGCTTGCCCCAAGCATGTTGTCGCGCGGGGCGTATCGCATCCGCACATCGCCGCTGGCCGCGCTCGGCTGGGGCGTGGCGGTCTTTGCCTCCGGCATCGTCGTCCTGATTCTCGGCCTGGCGGTGGTCGTGGCCGTCTCGCTGCTCTTCTGGGCGCTGGCCCTTGGCGCCCTGGGCACGCTGACGTTCGCCGTCGGCCTCTTCGCCATCCTGCTGGCAGCCGTGTTCTATGTCCTGCTCGTCCTCTTCTGCAGCAAGCTGGTCTCCGGCTTCTTCGTCGGACGCTGGCTTCTTGGAATGGTTTCCCCTCGCCTGGCCGAGGTCAAGATCTGGCCCATGCTGCTCGGCATCCTGCTCTATCTGCTCCTGGCGGCGGTACCGTACCTCGGCTGGCTGGTGGCCGTCGCCGCGACCTTCGTCGGCCTGGGCGCCATCTGGCAAGGGGTTCAGGACACGCGCGCGTTCTGATCGAGACTCAGACCGCCGCCTGCGCATTGAGGGGCCGCCCTCCCGGGCGGCCCCTGCTGTTGTCACCCCCCGTTCCCCACATCTGCGCTAGTCCGAGTTCGGCTAGAATCACCGGCATGGCCTCCCTGCGGACCGCAACTGCCGAAGCCTCGCCGAACATTGCCCTGATCAAGTACTGGGGCGATGTGGACCATGCGCTTCGCCTGCCGGCCAACGGCTCGATCTCGATGACACTGGGCGGGCTGAGCACCGTCACGCGTGTCACGTTCGACCCAACGATCGATCGGGACAGCCTGCTGCTGGGCGGTGAACCCGCCGGGCCCGCGGCGCTGGAGCGCGTGGCGCGGCATCTGGACGTGCTGCGCGCGCACGCCGGCCTGGATGGGCACGCGCGCGTCGAGAGCACAAACAACTTCCCCAGCGGCGCCGGGGTTGCCTCGTCCGCCTCCGCCTTCGCCGCCCTGACGCTGGCGGCGCTGACCGCCGCCGGTATCGCCGAAAGCAGCGAATCGCTCTCACGCCTGGCGCGGCGGGGATCGGGTTCAGCCTGTCGCTCGATCATGGGCGGGTTCGCCGAGTGGCGGGCCGGCACGGGCGACGCCGACTCGTTCGCCACCCAGCTGGCTCCCGGCGAACACTGGGCGCTCGTCGACCTGGTGGCCGTGATCAGCGCTGCCCCCAAAGCCATCGGCTCAACCGAGGGCCATCGCCTGGCCGCGACCAGTCCCCTGCAGGCCGCTCGGGTGGCCGACGCGCCCCGCCGACTGTCGCAGTGCCGTGAGGCGATCCTGCGGCGCGACTTTGACGCCCTGGCGGAGGTCGTCGAGCTTGACAGCCTGATGATGCACGCCGTGATGATGACCTCGACGCCGCCGCTGCTCTACTGGATGCCGACCACGGTGGAGATCCTGCAGGCGGTCGCCTCCTGGCGGCGCGGCGGCCTGGGGGTATGCGCCACCATCGACGCAGGCCCCAACGTGCACTGCCTGTGCGAACCGGGCGCAGCGCCCGCTGTTGAAGGCGCCCTCGCCAGCGTACCCGGCGTCGAGCGCGTCCTGGCCTGCCCGCCCGGAGGCCCGGCCCGCGTGCTGCACCCCGCCTCGTAGCCGGGTGATATAATCTCATCCCGGTCGGCTGCCCCGACCACAATCCTATGAGCGACTTGCTGATCTTCGTCGTCGTGATCGCCACGCTGATCCTTGGCCACGAACTGGGCCACTTCCTGGTTGCCCGTCTCGGCAAAGTTCGCGTGGATGAGTTTGGACTCGGCTTTCCTCCGCGCCTGCTCACGCTGTTCAGCGCCGGGGGCACGCGCTTCACCTTGAATGCCATCCCGCTGGGCGGCTTCGTCCGCCCCTCCGGCGAGGACGATCCGAGCGTCCCCGGTGGACTGGCCGCTGCGACCAAGCGCGTACGCATCGCCGTTCTCCTCGCCGGCCCTGCCGCCAACGTGCTGCTGGCCTTCCTGGCCTTCGTGGCCGCCTTCAAGTTCGCCGCCCCGGACTTCGACCGCACCTTGATCTCGGCCATCGCGCCCGACTCGCCCGCCGAGGCCGCTGGGCTGCTGCCGGGGGACCTGATCGTCAGCGTCGACGGTCTTCCCGTCACGGGCTACCCGACTTTGCAGCAAGCCATCGCCGAGCGGCTGGGTACGTCCGTTGCCCTTGGCATTGACCGCCAGGGGCAGGCACTCAGGATCGATCTGGTCCCGCGCAGCGAGCCCCCGGAGGGGCAAGGGCCGCTCGGCATTCTGACCGGCAACCCGCGCAGGCAGACGACATGGGGCGAGTCGATCGGGTATGGCGCGCAATCCATCGCCTTCCAGGTGAACGAGCTCATTCACCTCCCATCGCGCCTCCTGCGTCAGGAAGTCAGCCCCGACCAGGCCCGCCTGAGCGGACTCAAAGGCATGTACGATATGCTCGCCTGGGCCGGCGAGATCGACCGATCCGCCGAGCGGCCGTTCCTGACCCTCAATCTGGTCGGCGTGATCAGCCTGGGCCTGGCGCTTGCCAACCTGCTGCCGATCCCGGCGCTCGACGGCGGCCGCCTGCTCTTTGTCGCCTTCGAGGCCGTCACGCGCCGCCGCATTTCCCCACGCTATGAGGGCCTGGCGCATGCGATCGGGTTCGCGCTGCTGCTGGCGCTGATGCTGTACGTCAACCTGCAGGACTTCCTCAACCCGATCTCACTGCCACGATAGGGGCGATACCATGCCCGCTGATCTGCAACCTCTGCTCGAGAGCCTGGGCGATCCGGCGCAGGTATTGAGCGACACGCGACTGCAGAGCCTCTCCGACCTCGACACACCGCGCCTCGAGATCTTCAAGCGAGCCTGGGCTGCCTGGCCGGCCGCCCGCAGGGTCGAGGTGCTGAAGCACCTGGGCCAGCTCGCCGACGAAGACATCGAGCTCGACTTCGACCGCATCTACCGCCTGGCGCTCGACGACGACGCGGCCGTCGCCCGGAGCCAGGCCATCGTCAACCTGTGGGAATGCGAGGACCCCTCCCTCGGCCGCCGGCTGTCGGCTCTACTCCTGGCCGACCCGGAGACCGAGGTTCGCGCCGCCGCCGCGGCCGCGCTCGGCAGGTTCGTCTACCTGGGCGAGGTCGAGGAGATCGACGCGGAGCTGCTGCAGGAAGTCGAGAACCGGCTGCTCGTGGCGCAGCGCGGCGATGAGGATGAAGTCGTTCGCCGCCGCAGCCTCGAATCGCTGGGCTACTCGTCGCGCCCGGAGGTCCCACCGCTGATTGAGGCCGCCTACCGCTCGGGCGATGAGCGGCTGATGCAATCCGGCCTGAAGGCCATGGCCCGCTCCGCCAACCCGGTGTGGGCAGCGTCCGTGCTGGAGAACCTGCACCACGCCGCGCCGGGCCTGCGGGCGGAGGCGGCGCGCGCCGCCGGCGAACTCGAACTGCGCGACTCGGCCGATGATCTGATCGAGCTTACGGCGGACGCCGTCGACGATGTCCGGCAGGCGGCCATCTGGTCGCTGGCGCAGATCGGGGGTGAGGGCGCCACCCAGGCGCTGGCGAGCCTGCTGGAAGCGGTCGAGGACGAGGACGAGGCCGCCCTGCTCGAGGACGCGCTGGACTACATCGCCTTCGTGGACGGCACACGCGACATCGCCCTGCTCGACTTCGACGCCGAGGACTCCGAGAGTTGATCTATCTCCTCGGCCTGTTTGCGGACAACATCCTCCCCATCATGCTCGTCGCGGCAGCCGGCCTCGCGCTGCAGCGCCTTCTCCGCCTCGACCCCTATCCATTCTCCCGCCTGGCCTTTTACGTTACCACCCCGGCACTTGTCTTCTGGCTGTTGATCGGCACGCACATCAGCCCGCCGGACATCCTGCGCATGATGGCCTTCACGGGGGCGGCGGTGCTGGCAATCGGCCTGCTCAGCCTGCTGGTGGCCAAGGGCTTGAGGCTTAAGGGCGAGACGGCAGCGGCGTTCATCCTCGCCAGCACGTTCATGAACAGCGGCAACTACGGGCTGTCCTTGAACCAGTTCGCGTTCGGGGAGGAGGCTCTGGCCTGGGCCTCGATCTTCTACATCGCCGGGACCATGCTCACCAACTCGGTCGGCGTACTTGTCGCCACCGCCGGCCGCGCTTCGCCCTGGAAGGCTCTCGCCGGGCTGGCGCGCGTGCCATCCATGTACGCCATTCCGGCTGCCCTCCTTGTCCGATCGCTCGGCGGTGAACTCCCCTACGCCCTTTCCCGCCCCGTGGAGCTGCTCGCCGCTGCGGCGGTGCCGTTGATGATCCTGATCCTGGGCATGCAGCTCGGTCACGCCGGGCTGCCCAAGGAGCGCGGGCTGCTGGCGGGTGCAACAGCGCTGCGCCTGATCGCCGCCCCGGCGATGGCCTGGGGCCTGGCCATCCTCTTCCAGCTGAGTCCGGTTGCCCGCCAGGCGGGCATCCTGGAAGCGGCCATGCCAACGGCCGTCCTCAACACCGTCATCGCCCTCGAATACCGCATCCAGCCGGCTTTCGTCACCGGCGCCGTGCTGGTCTCCACCCTCCTCAGCCCGCTGACGATCACCCCTCTCATCGCACTGCTGGGCGGAGGCTAGCCCCCAGGGTGCGGGCCCAAATCAGAACGCGCTCCGTTCTGGAGCGCGTACGAGTTCGCCGGCTTCTCCCGCCGCTCGTGGCGGCGTGACCTCGCCGATCGCTACCGGCTCCCAATCACCTGCATGAACTCCCGGCCGTCTTCACCCTCCGGCCGCCAGGCGTCGCCGGGATACCCGTCGCGCGTCGATAGCACGTAGCCGAAGATGGCGCCCAGCTGAGGAACTCCCCGAGCGGCACGGTGGAAGTCCAGGATCTGTCGGGCACGCTCCTGGGGGCTGCCCGTGCCCGCCAGGGCGCCGAACTCGGTCACCATCAGCAGCGCTGTCGGGAACTCGCGCCGGTAGCGCTCCACCAGCCCGATCCCGTCAGGTCCAGACGCTCCCTGCGCGCCGGCCCAGTAGCAGTTCACACCGATCCAATCGGCCGACTGAGCTGCCTCACCGGCCGACTGCAAGAACTCCTCCGCCTGCGCCCGCTGCCCCGGGACGCCCTCGCCGGGCGAAAGCCCAGGGAATCCCAGCGCACAGCCAGGCAGCGCCTCGTGCAAGCCTGCCAACACCGTCTGGAACCATGCCCCGAACTCCGTCCCGCCAGCCCAGGAGCGACCCCATCCCTCACTCTGCAGATTCGGATGCGGCTGGACCTGGAAGTGCAGCACCCCGTTGCCCGCCCATCGCCTCGCCTGCGGCAGCACCTGGGTGACGAATTGCGCTGCGGTCACGGGCCCGTCCGAGTGGTCGGCCTGCAGTGTGACGGCAATCAGCATCCCGGGGTGGATCGCGCGCAGCTCGCGCACCGTCGATTCGGGCTCGGACATGGGCAGAAGGATCGCTTCCAGCCTGGCGGTACGGACTGCCTCCAGATCAGCCGGAAGCATCGGCCCACCGGCGCGTCCGCACACGCCCAGCAGGCATTCCTCCGCCGCCCACGCCACCGCGGTCTTGGCCGTCTTGCGCAGCCGGTTCTCGGGCCAGACCATGAAGGGCGTCGGATCGATGACGTCCTTCGGGTAGTTGGTCTCTCCTCTCGCCGTGGCGCCGTCCCGCTTCAACGTCAGGTGCAGATGTGCGCCGGCAGAGGCGCCTGTCGAGTCCGCCTTGCCGATCACCTGGCCCTCCCGGACTTCATCCCCCTTCGCCACCAGCGCCCGCGCCAGATGGGCATAGACCGTACGGTACCCGTCGCGATGCAGGATCCGGACGTGGATGCCGTAGGCGTGATCCTTCGGATGCGTGTGCACCTCGTAGACCAGGCCGTCGAAACAGGCGTAGATGTTCGTGTTGGTCAGGGCACGCAGATCGAGGCCTTCGTGCGCCGGCATGCCGAAGCGCCGGTAGATCTGCGGGTTGGCGCCAAAGCGCTGCGTGACGACGGGATAGTCCGTGGGCCAGGCAAGGTAGAAGGGACGACGCTTCTGGCCGTAGCGGTCGTGCGCTGCCAGGCGCTCGGCGAATTCCGCCTCGAGTGCCGGCGGCGCCGGAACGTCGATCGGATCGAGGCGCACGCCCGGGGAGTGCTGCTCGAACCAGGCCGAGAGATCGCGCGCCTGCGCGTACGCTCCCGCCGCAGCCGGAAAGGTGATGACCTGGCCCGGCGCCTGATACCGGCCGGCCATGTCGGGCTCCGAAGTCAGGTTCGGGCCATAGGCGAGCACGTACTCCCGGCACGCCCGCACCCAGTCCCAGTAGTGTTCCTTCGGCAGCAGGATGATCTGGTGGTCCACGTCTCACCATCGGCGGCGGGTCGCGTACGGTCCCACGCCGGGCCGCCGGGGTGAGAGTGCAGGATTCGGGCCAGCATCCGAGGAGGGATCCGGGCTCCGACGGGAAGGCCCTCAGAAGCCCAGCCCGCGTGCCTTGAGCGAAACGAAGCCCGTCGTGCTGAGGACCAGGTGGTCCAGGACCTCGATGTCCAGCAGGCGTCCGGCCTCGACGATGGCGCGCGTGACGGCGACATCCTCCGGGCTGGGCGACGGGTCGCCGCTGGGATGGTTGTGCGCCACGATGACGCTGGCGGCGTTGGCGCGCACCGCCTCGCGGAACACCTCCCCCACGCGAATCAGCGACGAGTTGACCGAGCCCTGGTAGACATCGACTTTCCGCAGCGGGCGATTGCGAGTATCCAGCAGCACGACCTTGAGATGCTCGGTCTCGGCATGCGCCAGGTCCTGCAAGAAGGCGGCTGCCTCGCTTGGGCTGCCCAGGACAGGGCGCGTGTCAGCCGGGGCGGAGAAACGGTCGGCCAGGGCGGCGGCCGCCTTGAGCGTGGCTGCCCGCGCGGGACCGATGCCCTGCACCCGGCGCAGATCGTCATAGGGGATGCGCCGCAGTCCAGGAACGCCTTGCACGGCCGCCAGGACGGCCTCGGCCAGGCGCACGGCGTTCAGCCCGGGTATTCCGGATCCCAGCAGGATGGCAATCAGCTCGGCGTCGCTGAGGTGATCGGCGCCCCACGCAGCCAAGCGCTCGCGGGGCCGCTGATCGGCGGCCAGATCGGAGATTCGATAGCGCGGCAGATGCCCGTCCATTCCCCCTCCGGCATCCGTGCGAGAATCCGACTGTACCTCCCAGCGGGCCGCGTGTCAACGCGGCACGCAGATTGCAGCCCCGGGTGCTATAATGCCGCCCCGGAGACGGCCATGGGCTTCCCCCTCGACCTGAGTACGTTAGGCAGCGCCTTCTTGTTCGGCACCACGCTTTTCGGTGCCTTCCTGGTCGCGCTGTGGGTCAGCCTGGTGTTCTGGGCCTACCGCGACAGCCGCACCCGCACGCAGGATCGGCTGCTGCGCGTGCTGGCGGCGCTCCTGGCCCTGGTCCTTGGCCCGCTGGGCGTCCTGGTCTACCTGGTGCTTCGTCCGGCACGAACGCTGGAGGAGGTCTACCAGGCGGCGCTGGAGGAAGAAGCGCTCCTGGCTGAGATTGAGGCTCGGACGGCCTGCCCCGGCTGCGGCAACCGCACCTCCTCCGATTGGCAGCTGTGCCCGACGTGCCACACGCGCCTGCGCCGTCCCTGCAGCCGCTGCGGGAAGCTGATGGAGCTCCCCTGGAAGATCTGCCCGCACTGCGCCACGCCGGCGCCCGGAACGCGCCTCGAAACCGTCCCGGTCGAGAACGGCAAGCCGGTCGATTGAGCCCGAGCCTGTATGCAAACAGACGGGGCGCCCCTGGTGGGCGCCCCGTTTCCTTTTCGGCCAACCGTCGGTCCTTAGCCCCGGCGCAGGGCAGCCCAGCCGGCGTAGACGCCATTGTCCGCCAGCTCGTCCTCGATGCGCAGGAGCTGGTTGAATTTGGCCACCCGGTCGGAACGCGCCGGGGCCCCGGTCTTGATCTGTCCCATATTGAGCGCCACGGCCAGGTCGGCGATGGTGGAGTCCTCGGTCTCACCCGAGCGGTGAGACGTGACGGCGCGCCAGCCGGTGCGGTGGCACAGCTCAACGGCCTCGATCGTCTCG
>DYJB01000001.1:0-20531 GCA_020723365.1 Candidatus Aquidulcis sp.
GGGCGATGACCCGTGACGGGGCACGGGCTTCTCCGCCGCGCGAGTGCCCGCGCGCACTCTGCACCTGTATGTCTAGTGCGCCATCGTCACTCGGAATCCGTCATGCAGTTGAGGATCACTGCCTCCGCGCGTGTGCCGGGGCGCAGTCTGCTCTTCGGCCTCCAGGGTGCCACTCACAGCCGCGACGCATATCCGGTGAGAGAAATCCGCCGTACACCGCGGGTGCCGAAGTGCCTAGCTCGTCCAAGGGTGGGCGGCATCACATTCGCGGTAGTCTCAATCATCGTGTGAGGGTGGCGCACAGGACAAGCGGACGGAAGGAACGATCCGGCACTCGCGCGGCGGTCCGCAGCTGCGGATGCGGAGCCGCCACCAACCGCCGCTTGCAGGGGAGAGGGCACGGGGGGAGCCGGGGGGCAAGGGGGAGGGGGATGCAATCCCCCTTCCCCTGCCCCCCGAGCACAGAAGCCGACTGCGTATCACGCGGGCCGCTTGCCTCCCGTGAGGTCGCGGCCCGCAGCATCTCCTCCCGCGTCAAAGCGAGAGGACTTGACTCTCACACAGCGCCGGCCGTGTCCGTCAGGTCATCGACGATGACCGGCAGGCGTCCCTTCCACTCTTCCCATGGGCCTGGCTCGCAGGCCAGCTCGCACATGAAGTGCGCCACGTTGGCCATGCGCGAGTTGTCCGGCTTGAACAGGCTGCTGATCAGGGCGGGGTGGAGCGTGTAGCGAGTGACCTCGCCCTCGATCAGCGTGTCCGGCCGGACGACGACCCATTCCAGGTGCGGGTCGGCCGTCCCGATGGCCTGGCATAGGAAGTCGGCGGCCCGCTGGTTGTCGCCCGCCGGTGGCAAGGCGGCGCGTATGGCCCACAGGAGGGCGCGTTCGAAGCCTGCCCGCCGGCTGTCCGCCCTCGCCGGAGCGTTCACCGAGACGGTGCTCATCAACACCAGGCGCAGCGGGGGTGAGGGCCGCAGCACCTTCGCCGCGCGGGCGATGCGCACCACCGCCTGTTCCACCAGGTCGCGCGGGCTGCCGTACACGCCCTGGAAGCTGACCGTGTGGCCGAGGCAGGAGACGACCGCCTGGCAGCCGGCCAGATGGCGCCGGAGTTCCTCGTCGCTCAGGCTGAGCAGGTCGGCTTCGATGACCTGCACGCCCGGATGGCCGGTGAGCTCCGCCGGCAGGCGAGCGGCTGAGCGCACGATGGCGCGCACGCTGGCGCCGCGGGCGAGAAGCTGGGCCAGCACGTGCCGGCCGGTCCGTCCGCTTCCGCCGAGGACGAGGATCGTCGGCTGTGCCGTCATCGCACCACCTCCGACTGCGCAGCGGCGAAGCCGCCGTCGATCAGCCACACGGCCAGGACGATCTCCTGCAAGGCCATCGGCGCGTAGCGGATGCTCGAGACGACGGTTCTCACTTCGTTTCCTCCGGATACTCAAAGGCCTCGTCGAGCGGCACGCCGAGCGCGCGGGCGATGCGGAAGGCCATTTCGAGGGTGGGTGAGTAGCGCCCCTGTTCGATGGCGATGATCGTCTGCCGCGTCACGCCCACCCGGTCGGCGAGGTCGGCCTGCGTCATCTCGCCGGCGGCGAAGCGCAGCGAGCGGATGTGGTTGGTGACCTTCGTCGGTTTGACCATGGCTAGTACCCCCGGCGGTAGAGCACGAGCTTGTAGGTCGCCGAGACCAGCGCGGCGGTGAGGAAGGACAGGTAGAGCGCGTTGGCGATCCAGAAGTAGTCGGCCTCGAGCATCGTCAGGGCCATCACACCCACCGCCCCGGCCGAGGCGACGTAGTAGCCGAGCAGGTCGCCGCGGCGGTTGATGTCGGCGTCGCGCTCGTCCTTGCGCTCGATGTCGGCGGTGGCGTCGCGGCCGGCGATCTCGCCGGAGACGGCCGTCGCGATGGCGGTCAGGATGGCGCCGACGATTGTCAGCACGATCGAGGCGCCGACGGCGATCAGCAGCGGGCGCTGGTAGGCGATCTCGGCGGCGGCCACCTCGCCGAGCGGCGTCAGGACAGCGGTGAAGTACGTCGCCGCCACGCCCAGCGTGACGACCAGGTTGACCCAGGTGAGCTTCTCTTCGAACGGCATGGCAATCTCCTTGATGTTAGGTTTGTTTGACATCAGCCAGTGTAAAGCAAAACAAACCTGATGTCAAGAGTGTGTTACATGCCAGTTTCGGCTGGGCGGCCTTGAAGGCGGCGAAATTTGCGGGAGCGGCAATTTGGGCCTGAAGCGTGGGCGGGCAGGCCCAGCCCACAGGCGGCCCAGGCACAAGCGACGGCTGGTAGCCTGGAAGTCACGGAGGTGCGCCCCGCGCGGCACTTCCCATTGACAGACCCCGCGGCGAAGGCCGTTGCGGTGGTGGCGGCCGGCCGAAGAGCCGTCAGACTTCGCCGTGGCTCAAGATTCGGAAGGCAGAAGGCGCATCGCGAGCGGTTCGGCCCAGAGTCCTACTTGAGGGGGATAGGGCCGCGGTGCGGCCCGGGAGGCCGAGGCAGCGCCCGCAAGCGCACCGGTTCCGGTGCGGACCGCTCCCTGCGGCACCGGCCGGCGGGGGAAACCCCGTCGCCTACCTCTCTGGATCCGGCGGGGCGATGCTCTCGGCGGCGTAGATCTCGCCCAGGAAGCGGCTGGGGCAGGCGCCCATCTTGCGCGTCGCTTCGAACCCGCACCGCCCGGCGAGCGCTTCCCACGCGTCGTAGGCGATCGGGTACGGCACCCAGGCGTTGCCGCGATCGGTGTTGTACTCGACCAGGAGCAGCCGGCCGCCGGGCTTGAGCAGCCCGCGCAGCGCCTCGACGATCGGCGCCTTCTTGCGATGGAAGTGGAGCGAGTTGGCCATCACGATTCCATCGAGGCCGGGCAGGTCCATCGGCCGGGCGAAGTCGGCGCACAGGTAGTGGACCTGTGTCTCCGGGAATCGCGAGCGCATGCGCCGTTCCTGTTCGGCCAGGGCGGTTCTGTCGGTGTCGACGGAGTAGAGGATGCCCTGCGTGCCGAGCAGCTCGGCCAGCGCCAGCGTGAAGGCGCCCGACCCGGACCCCAGGTCGGCCCACGTGCCGCCGGGGCGAGGGACGCCCGGCCGCAGCAGGTCAACGTGATCGGCGTGGACCATTGATGCGGATCAGCACGGGGCGTCGTCCTCGGTGATCAGGCGCACGGCGCGGTCATAGAAGAAGTAGTCGACCGCCCAGTTGACGAGCACGAACAGCCGGTTGCGGAAGCCAATGAGCTGGATCAGGTGGACGACCAGCCAGACGACCCAGGCGGCGAAGCCCTGGAAGGAGAGGCCGTGGATGTGGGCCACGGCGGCGTTGCGCCCGATCGTCGCCAGCAAGCCGGGATTCCGGTAGCGGAAGGCGACCGGCGACTCGCCGCGCAGCAGCCGTCGAATGTTGTCGACGGCCGCATCGGCCATCTGCACCGCCACCGGCGCCATCATCGGCAGCGGCTGGCCGGCGTGTTCGAGGTAGGCAGCGTCGCCGATGACAAACGCCTCCGGGGCGCCGCGCAGTTGCAGCGTCGGCTCGACCGGGATGCGTCCCTGGCGCCCCGTGGGGATTCCAAGCCTGGCGGCGAGCGGAGCGGCCCGGGCGCCGGCCGCCCAGACCACCGTTTTGCAGGGGATGATCTCGCCGCCGCGCAGCGTGAGGGCCTCGCCGTCGTAGTCGTCGACCATGGCGCCCAGGCGCACGCTCACGCCCTTGCGCTCGAGCGTCGCGGCGGCAGCGGCCGAGAGTTGCGCCGGCATGCCGGGGAGCAGGCGGTCGGCCGCCTCCAGGAGCACGATCGAGACCTGAGAGAGGTCGAGCGCCGGGAGGTCCTTGGCAAGGACGAGGTGGACGAGCTCCGAGAAAGCGCCGGCCATCTCGACCCCCGTCGGCCCGCCTCCCACGACGACCAGCGTGAGCAGTGCCCGCCGGACGGCGGGGTGCGGCTCGAGCGCGGCGCGCTCGAACAGGCACAGGACGCGGTTGCGGATGGCGACCGCATCGGACAGGTCCTTGAGCCCGATGGCGTGCTTCTCGATTCCTGGTTTGCCGAACGTATCCGAGGCTCCGCCGGCGGCCACGATCAGGAAGTCATAGGCGACCTCGCCGGACGAGGTGTGGAGCGACCTGGCGGCCAGGTCGATGCCCTGGACCTCCGTCAGGCGGAACTCCAGGTTGCGCTGGCCGCGCAGGATAGCGCGCACCGGTTTGGCGATCTGCTCCGGCTCGAGCCCGGCCGTGGCGACCTGGTAGAGCAGCGGCTGGAACAGGTGGTAGTTGCGTCGGTCGATGAGGACGACCCGCGCCTTGGCCCGCCTCAGCTGCCGGGCAGCGCGCAGCCCTCCGAATCCGGCGCCGATGATGGCGATGGTTGGACGATCGATGGTCATCGCTGGCTCCGGGTTCATTCTACCCAATGGGAAGGCCGGTCTCGGACGCCGGCGCATCGGGCGGATGAGCCAGGCTGAGAGCTGCGCGGCGCGATGGGAAACCATGATTCGCGGCCCGCCTGCGCGCCGTTGATCCAGCGGCTGTCGTGCGCCGGCGTCGAGGCGGATGCCTTCCTGGGGAGGCGGTGACGATGCGCCCGCCGGGGGAATGAGTGGCCTCACGCACACACACGCCGTAGAAACCATCGTGAGCGCATGTGAAGCATCGGCGGCCGTGATGAGGGCATCAGCGCGATAATCCCTCTCAGCATGGCCTTCACACCCCTGGCTAGCAAGCTCCGCCCTCCCCAGCCCTGCGCCACGCTGGTCACGCGTCCCCGCCTCGACGCCCTGCTGGCCGGCGCGCTGACCCACTCGCTCACGCTCGTCTCGGCGCCGCCCGGCTACGGGAAGACGACGCTCGTCGCCGCCTGGCTGCGGTCGACGCGCCTCCCCTGGACCTGGCTCTCGCTGGAGGAAGCCGATGACGATCCGGTGCGCTTCCTTCAATACCTGCTGGCCTCGCTGCAGGCCGTGGCGCCCGCCATCCATACCGACCTGATCGGCCCCGTCCAGGGATCCCAGCCTCTCCCCGACCGCGGGCTGATGGATCTGCTCATCAACGGCCTGACCGATGCCCCGCCCTTCCTGATCGTGCTCGACGATTTCCAGATGCTGCACGACCGGCTCATCCTCGAGCTCCTGGCCTACCTGCTCGACCACCTGCCGCCGTCGATGCACCTGGTGCTCCTGACGCGGGTCGACCCCCCGCTGCCGCTCTCGCAGCTGCGCCTGCGCAACGAGCTGCTCGAGATCCGCGGCGAGCAGCTGCGCTTCACGCCGGACGAGGCGGGCGAGTTCCTGAACCGGGCCATGAATCTGAACCTCACCGGCGGGGACATCGCCGCCATGGAGGCGCGCACGGAGGGCTGGATCGCCGGGCTGCAGCTGGCCGCCCTCTCGATGCGCGGCGCCACGGACGCGCACGCCCTGGTCACCGCCTTGAGCGGCACGCACGCCTACATCATGGACTACCTGGTCGAGCAGGTGCTCAGCCTGCAGCCGGACTCGAGGCGCGCCTTCCTTCTCCAGACCTCGATCCTGGGCCGGATGTGCGCCGAGCTGTGCAGCCAGGTGGTGGACGACGGCGCCTCCGACGGCCCGGACGGGCAGGCGATGCTCGAAACGCTCGACCGGGCGAACCTCTTCCTCGTGCCGCTGGACGATGAACGGCGCTGGTACCGGTACCACCAGCTCTTCGCCGATGTCCTGCGCCGGCTGCTCGAGCGCCGGTCTCCCGAGCGGATCGCCGATCTGCACCAGCGCGCCTCCCGCTGGCACGAGCAGGCCGGGTTCATCCAGGAGGCCATCCAGCATGCGCTGCTGGCGGGCGATGGCGATCGCGCAGTCCAGCTCATCGAGCAGAACGGCTGCGGCTTCCTGATGCGCGGCGAAGTGGTTAACCTCTTGCGGCTGATCGAGGCCGTCGACCGCTACCGCGAATCGCACGTCTGGCTGGGCGTCCTGAAGTCGCTGGCCCTGACGCTCACCGGTCGCCTGGAGCCGGCCGAGCAGGCGCTCCAGACCGCCGAACGCCTGCTGCCCCTGCCCGCCACGACGGTCGAAGCCCGCACGGTCGTCGGCAGCATTTCCGCCGCCCGGGCGCTGCGCGCCAACCGGGAGGGCGAGCCGCAGCTGGCCGCCGCCCACGCGCAGCGGGCGCTGGCGGACCTGCCCGAGGCGAGCGCCTTCTCGTGCAGCATGCGCGGGGTGGCGACCTCGATCCTGGGCGATGCCAGCTCAAGCGTGGGCGACCTGGAGGCGGCCCGGCGCGCCTACGCCGAAGCCTCCCGCATCGGCGAGCAGGCCGGGAACACGCCGACGACCGTGCTGGCCACGATCCAGCAGGCCGGGATCCTGCTCGAGCAGGGACACCTGCACGCGGCCGCCCGCGCCTATGAAGAAGCCCTCCGGCTGGCGACCCTCCCGCAGGGCCAGGCGTGGCCGCTGGCCGAAGACGCCCACGCCGGCCTGGCGATCGTCGCCTATGAGTGGAACCGGCTCGAGGAGGCCGAGGCCCACGTCCTCGAGTGCCTGCGCCTGTGCCAGCAGTGGGGACCGAGCGACATGCTCGCCGTCTCTCAGGCCGTGCTGGCCAGGATCCATCAGGCCCGCGGCAACCCGGAGGCCGCCCTCGAGGCCGCCCGCAGTGCGGAAGTCCTGGCCGCCGAGCGTCAGATCTCGCCGGCCTGGTCGGCCTGGCTGGGGTCGACGCTGACACGCGTGTGGCTCGCGCAGCAGAGGCTGGACAAGGCGGAGGCCGCGCTCCAGGAATTCCAGGCAGACCTGGGGGAAGGCATCCTGGCGCTGCGCCTGCCGGAGTCCATCTCGCTGGCCAGGCTGCGCCTGGCTCAGGGGAGTCCCGCCGCCGCCGTCGGGCTGCTCGATCGGCTGCTGCCCGTGGCGGAAGCCGCCGGTCGCTCGGGCCGGGTGATCGAGATCCTCGTGCTCAAGGCGCTGGCTCTCCAGGATCAGAAGGCAGCGGAAGACAGCGCCGCGGCCGTGCAGGCGGCGCTGAAGCTCGCCGAAGGCCAGGGCTACGTGCGGGTCTTCCTGGATGAAGGTCCGCCCATGACGAAGCTCCTGCAGAAGGTGCGCTCGCTGGCCCCGGGATCCGAGTACGCCGCGCAGCTGCTCTCGGCGGCGCGGGTGGCCGCCTCCCAGGCGCCCGTGCCCGCAGCCGGGCTGCTGGAAGCCCTGACGCCGCGCGAGCTCGAGGTCCTGCGCCTGATCGAGGCCGGCCGTTCGAACCAGGACATCGCCGCCCGCCTGGTGATCTCCCCCGCCACGCTCAAGCGCCACATCACCAACCTGTACGCCAAGCTCGGCGTCGGCAGCCGGACGCAGGCGCTGGCAGCCGCCCGGGAGCTCAAGCTGATCGACTGACGAGCCGGCCGCCCGGGCGCCTGCCGGCCGGCCGCTGTAGCCCCTCCCCGCTCCCTGCTCCCGCCCGCAACCCCCGCGCTCCCCTTCCCGCCGCTTCTCCCGGCAAGTACGACCCCGTCTACGACCCGGAATGGACCCTCCGGTCGATGACCGCGCCCCCCGGGCCGTGTAGGGTGGAGCTCGGAGGACGGAATGAAGCTGCCCGAGAACGAAGCCCAGCCGCACAACCCAGGTCAGGCCCCGGCCGACGGCGGACGGCGGCGCGCCGGCGGGCTGGTCGAGATCCGGGTGTCCGGCCATCTCGACAGCAGCTGGTCGGCCTGGCTCGGGGACCTGCAGGTGCGCCCGACGGCCGGCGGCGAGACCCTCCTGACCGGCCATGTCGAAGACCAGGCGGCGCTGAGAGGCATCCTCGAGAAGCTCTACCGGGCGAACATCCCGCTCGTGTCGATCAACCCGGCAGTCCGAAGCGAGACCGAACCCCCGCAGGCGGGGAAGAACGGACGAAGCGATGAGAGATCGGAGGTGCCCATGGATCGGACGGAAGGATAGGCCCACCGTGGGTTCGCACGCCGGATCGCAATCATCATCTGAACAAAGGAGAACGAAATGAACGACAAGCAAGTCTCGATCCTGAACCTGGAAGGCATCGCCTGGGGAGCCGTGTTCGTGTGGTGGGGCATCACCGAGCTCGTCCCCTCCCTGCCGCACGGGCTCGGCGCCGCCGTCATCGGGCTGATCCTGATCGGCCTGAACCTGGCGCGGGTGAAGACGGGTGTGCCCATCAGCGCCTTCACCACCGCCGTCGGCCTCGTGGCCCTCATCTGGGGCGGCCTGGAGCTTGCCAGCCCCGTCCTGAACCTGTCGTTCGAGATCCCCGTCTTCGCCGTCCTGCTGATCGTCTTCGGCGTGTTCGTGATGGGGAATGCAGTCACGCGGCGCAGCGCCGCCCACTAAGGAGGCTCGACATGTTGGAATGCGGTCTGCTCAAGGAACACTGCGCCAACTGCCCCATCCGCATGGCAGGCATGAGGCGGCCCCGCTCGATCTTCGCCCGCATCCACGCCTGGCACTCGGCCTGGTGGCCGGCGTGGAAGGCGCTGCAGTGCGACCGGCGGGCCGAGGCCCAGTTCAACCGGACGCGAGGCCCGGTCCCCGAAGCCGGCTAAAGCCAAGCGCACGGCCAGACAACTTGGCCGCCACCCCCGCTCCAGCTCCCCCCTACCGTGGGGGCTCGCGGCGGGGGTGGCGGCTTTTCGAGGCATAGGGCGCGGGGATGGCAGAAGCCGTGATCCTGCTCGCGAAGTGTGATCAGCCTAACCCCGGCCTTGTCTGCGCCGGGATACACGGGGAGCCCACTCGAGGCTCGAGGGAGACTCGACAAGCTGTCACCGTCGGCGGCCTCAACGCCCTCCGACGGTGGCGCATCCCTGGGCATGGAGTTCGCCAAGGATGCTTACGGGTCCGGTTGAGCCATGCGGCCGCCTGCGGCAGGGCAGAGGCAACGATGTAGAATCAGTCGAGCAGGCCGGCCCCCGTACGCGAGGGCGTGAGCCCTGCGACGCACGCGCCGGTGCTTGCATCTGCTGCCAGCCGACACCCCACGGAGGCGCCGCATGAACCAGACCGTCCCCGCAAGAGCGCTCGAGCTGTTCGATTCCGGGCTGTACTGCTCAGAGAGTGTGCTGCTGGCGATGGCCGAGGCGCAGGGCTTGCAGGGCGGGTTGATCCCGCGCATCGCCACCGGCCTGGGCGCGGGGATGGCTCGCACGGGCGGGATGTGCGGCGCCGTCAGCGGCGCCATCCTGGCGATCGGCCTGACCGCCGGGCGCCAGGCGCCCGATCAGTCGGTCGAGCCGGCGTTCGGCAGGGTGCAGACGCTGCTGCGCGAGTTCGAGGCGCGCCACGGCTCGACCAGCTGCCCGGCCCTGATCGAGTGCGACCTGTCAACGCCCGAGGGTCAGCAAACGTTCGTCCAGGAGAACCGCATGGTGCGCTGCCGGAAGTACGTGGAAGACGCGGCCCGCATCGTCGAGGGGCTGCAGCCCACGCCCTAGGGATCACACCCTCTACTTGGAACCCAGGTGCTTCTCGAGCAGGACGGCGTCGTCGCTGAAGCCGCGGGCCTTGTAGAACTCGATCGCGCCGCGCTGGCCGGCCAGCGTCGTGACCGAAACCTCCACACAGCCCCATTCCGCCGCCCGGCGCAGCAAGTCCTCGACCAGCCGGGCGCCGATCCCCTGGCGCTGCGTCGTCTGATCGATCACCAACTCCTCGATGACGCACGACCGGCCGGCGTGGACCAGGCTCGGCCGCAGCGAGTAGCTCAGCAGCCCAATGACCTGCCCGCCGTCATCGGCGACGAGGATCCCGCTTCCCGTTGAGGCGATGTACTCGCGGACATAGGCCTCATCGACCGGCGTGACGACGTCCATGACCCTGGCCAGGGCCCGGATGAGGACCACGATCGCCGGGGCGTCGACGCTGGTGGCTTCGCGCAGGTCGACCAAGAGCCGCAATGCGGCCGTCATCGCGTGGAACCTAGTCTGCGATAGTACACACTCACAGCAAGACCTGCCCTAAGACCCCTATGCTTCCCAAATCCACCTCTCCGCCCTCAGCGCCTCAAGAAGCTTGGGCAAGTCGCGTTCAACGAAGAGGCCCCACACCTCCCCGATCTTCTTCTCGGCATCATCGAGGGACCCCTCCTCACAGTCCTTGCGGTTCAGGAAGGTCCGGACCCAGATTGTGCTCCAGCTCCTGCCAAGCTCCCTCGACGCAGGCCTAAGAACCGGCGATGCTGAACGGGCTCGCTCGAACAGCTTGCGCCGAGTTGGCTCGGGGCCCGGGCCAATCGTCAACCTAAGTCTGAGTCCTTCCGGCATGTTGCCAAACTCGAACATGAGTATCCGACCGCTTTGTGTCCGCCCTTGCCCCTCCCGAAGCCTAGGCGTATCCCACTCCTCCGGAACGAATCGGATGTAGCTTTTCGAAGACCGATCAGGGAGAAGGCCGGGCGCGTCGGCAATTGCCTTCTCCAAGATGTCGCGCACCTGACCCTGGCGATCCGGGCGAAACTCGAATATGAGGTCCAGTGCCCGCTGGTGCTTCCGGTAGAGCTTGTGGCACAGGTCCGCCATCTCCGACTCAGCCACAATATGCCTCCTTAGCATCTGCCCGTAGTGCCTGATGAGCATCAACACATCCGGGGTCATAGAAGAAGCTCTCGCCTCCGCAGTCTCCTCCACCAAGCCGCACACTGTCCCGTAGTCAATCGGGATCCATGGCTGGTCAGTCGGCGGCTCTCCCTCGGGAGTCAGGTACAAGTAGAGCTGCGTCCAGGATGCATAGTGGCTCTCTATCTCACGCCGGTATCGCGCCAGCTGTTCCGAATGCTCTGCACTTCCGATCTTGTTCTCGCTCCCCACCACAAGTCGGCTTATCTCGTCCTCAATGAGGATGTCGACGTTTTCCCACTCTCTCAACACCGTCGCACGCCCGAAGTCAGCGAGATCGATCTGGATACGCGAGAGAGCCAGGTGGAGGCTCGCGGTGGAACTGATAGCTCGCTGCAAGAATGCCTTGAGGAACGCGTCACCCAGGCCGTGATTCTGTTGTGGGTCTAACAGATATGCCAGGAAGTCAGAGTGTCTGAGCTCAACCCTCACGGCTCCGAGAGCCTCGAAAATGTTGAATTCCCGAAGCAGCGCCTCTAGGCGCTTCAGATCTGGATCATCTACAAACAGCGCCTCAATCGCCTTGCGTTCTTCCAGTCCCATCTCATCTCCGCTCAACGGCCACACCCTCCACTGATCCTGCTTTCGGCCCGTCCCTAGTCGCGGGGCAACAGCATCTACTCTCCCGGGGCAAGGAAGTAGATGGGCAACAGAGGCATCCGTTGTCTCGCCTCTTGGGAGAGTTTCTCATAGTGCTCAACCCAGAGATCGAAGAGCCGCTTCTCATCGATCAGTGTCACTTTCCGCTTCTCTTGTTCTCGCGCCTCATCTGCGGCGTCCTTCGTGAATCCGCCACGGCAGACGAAGATGCCCACGTCATCGTCCCCAAGCTTCGACATGAATGCCCTGACAGCCTCGACCTTCGCCGCATCCTCGGTCCTCTTTACCTGTACCTTGATACGAGGGGGCTTCGCACCAAGCGGGTCCGTGTGGGCAATGATGTCCACACCCGCGTCCTTCCCACGAGGCGCAATCCAGCTGACATGGTACCCCATGGCCTTGAGCAGCTCCGCGACTAGGTCCTGGAAATCGTATGGATCCATCCCCCGCAGGAAGTCGCTTACCTCAGACCACGCGTCCTCCATTGCCTTCTCGTGGGTCACACGAATGTGCTCCACTTCCTCTTCCCAATCCGGCTCGCCAGCGGGTTCGGGCCTGCTTGACCTCCACTCCCTATAGATACGATCCGCGGTCCGATAGAACTTCTCCGGATCGGCATGTTTCTCAAAGGCCCGTCGCCCCTCATCGGTAAGGCTCCAGACTCCTTTCGATTTCGTCAGCCAGCCTGCCTTGACGGTGGCAATGGACGCGAATCGGAAGATCTTCTCCCAGCGTGGCGAACCCGGCGTTGAGGGGTACTCACCGCGTTCGAAGTCCGTCATGGACACTCGTTCTCCGAGCGCCTTCAGGACGTCTGCAGCTCGAGCACCTTCGGGCTTGTCCATGAGGTACTTGAACGCCTCGCGGAGCAGCTCCCCGTTACGGCGTGGCGTGATCTCAGCCATAGCCTACCTCCCATGGATGCTTGAGCCCTCCAGATCGCGGGTGCCGACGGCGTACTCAGCGTGCTTACCTTGGCCCCGAAGTGGCACTTGAGGGCTGTCAGGCTGCCCACCCCTCGCTCGACACTTCCGCCTGTTCCAACACGGTCAGCGTCGCCTTCTCCTGTCTGTCCGGTGGGTGACCGCATTGGTCCACGATGTAATTGCCTGCTGCCTACTCGTACCAAGTCTCCGCGCCCAGTGGCAGCTCATTGAGCTCCGCCCTCGCCTCGCGCCATGCCGGGTAGTGTTTGCTCATCAGTGTGAGGAACTGCTCGCTGTGGGTGGGTGCAATCAGGTGGAGCATCTCGTGGACGACCACATACTCGAGTAGGTCCTTGGGCTTCTTCACGAGCTCTGTGTTCAGGCGGATCGTCCGCGCGCGGTAGTTGCAGCTGCCCCACTTCGTCTTCATGCGCTGGAGGAAGTACCTGGATACCTCGACTCCCAGCTTGGGCTCCCACCTGCGGATCAGTTCGGGCACCACGTCGTGCAGAAGTGCCTTGTGCCATGCATGCACCACCGCCTCACGCTTCGCCCGGTTGCTACCCGGGCGCACTGCGAGCATGATATTGCGGTGACCAAGGCGGATGGCGGGCTTTGCATCCTCTTCCCTCAGAGAAAGCAAATAGCGCCTGCCCCAGAGGTAGTGGCTCTCACGCTCAACGAACTGGCGAAGCGTTTCCCTCGCTTGCCCACGCAGCTTCGCCTGCTGATCCCGGATCCAACCGAGCTTGGATAGCGCGTATGCGCGGGCCACCTCTGAGCGCGTTCCCTTCGGCGTTACTAGCGTGACGCGCCCGTTCGGTGGGTGCACGGACAGGTGGGCATGTTTGACGTCCTTGCGACTCACGGCAATTGCGATCTCGCCGATCTGGATCGTCTCTACCATCAGTATCCCGGTTGGTTCTTGATGAGCTCGAAGAGCGCCAATGTGGCTTTGCGGTCGCGGTCTAGTAGCGGGAACAGCGCGTTCAGCACCTGCGCCTCGCGCGCCTGGTCGCCTTTCCAGCCCGCGGGCGCCCGCTCGCGCATCGTCTGGTCGATTTCGAGCGCCAATCTGACGAGTTCATCTCCGTACTCGGCGCGCGGCTCCGCTACCTGGGCTGCCCCGGTCCGCCCCGCCGCGAGAATGCTGGGGAGGTTGTTGTAGATCACCGTTGCCTCTCGCTTGCCGTGCAGCGCTGCGGGTACGCCCTCGTCGGGTTGCTTCGCAGCCAGCCGCTTCACCAGCGCCTCAGCTTTTCGTAGAAACTCCTCATACGCGGCTGCGTCCGCCCGGCTCTGCTTGATCAGATCGTCGAGCAGCTTGGACATCTGCTCGTAGAAGCGGGGGTCGGTGAGTTGCTCGCGGACGATGGTCTTCCGGACGTTGTTGATGACCCCTTCGGCAATGGCATTCCTCGAGAGCTTGCCCTTCTCGTTGAGCTTTCGGGCGATGGCGTCGTGGATTCCCGTCTCGATGATGAACTCGGTGAGCGACATCTCGCCCAACTCACCCAGGTCGGCCGCAGGATCGGCCTGGACATAGGTGTTCAGGAGGTGGCGCATGTCCGCCTCGTAGGGCTTGATGTCGAGCTCCTCACCCGAGTGCTTCTTGATGGCGGAACGGATCTCGCTATAGAACTCCGCCTCGTGCAGAAGCGCGGTTGCATCGGTGTTGGAGTAACCGGCTTCGGTCAGGTCCTGCACAACCGAGGCGAACGCCCGCACGAAGGTCGCAGTGGCCTTGTAGAACGAGACCCGAAGCGTCTCGGTCTCAATCAGCGCATTCGGGTAAGCGGCGTCGCCACAGAAGTAGCGGAGGAACTGCTCCACTTCACGCGGTTGCGCGACCGGCTCGCACAGATAGCGCAGAGCCTCACGGGCCTCGTCGAGCTTCTTCTTGCCCCCGGCTAGCCAGCTCATGAGGTAAACGTTGTTGTCGCCGCCATTGCCCGGATCGAGGTCCAGCTCGTCGGAGTTGTAGACAGCTATCGCTTCTTGTACCTCGCCGAACAGCTCCTTAAAGTCCACGATGTGGCCGTAGTCCTTGTCGTCGCCGTCCAGCCGGTTGGTGCGGCAGATCGCCTGGAACAAGTCATGGTCGTGGATGGCGTGGTCGAGGTAGATGTAGGTGCAGCTCGGGGCATCGAAGCCAGTCAGCAGCTTGCTGACGACGATCAGGAGTTTCATGTTCGCCGGCTCTTCGATGAAGCGGCGCTTGGTCTCGTCCTCGTACTGCTTGGTGGTCTGGCCCTGCTTGAGGACGTGCTGCGTGTAGGTGTCGAACTTGTAGCGTGCGTCGCTATTCGCCGGCTCGAGCGCAATGTCCCCGGGGTGGGGCTCGTAGGAGGAGACGATCCCGCAGTACGGGCCGAAGCTCGTGTTGCGAAAGAGCCGGTAGTAGTGGCAGGCGTCGTAGATCGACTCCGCAACCAAGATCGCCGTTCCCCGATCGTTGTTCAATCGCGGCTTGAGTGCGAAGTCGGCAATGATGGCGGCGATGATCTCGCGCTTGCGCCCCTCAGCACTCATCAGCTCTTCCATGGTCGCCCAACGCCTGCGCAGGACCGCCTTCTGGAAGTTGTTGAGGCCCTTGGTCTTCTGCTCAAACCACTGGTCGATCGCTGCCTGCGAGGTCAGCCGCTCACGCACGTCGCGAGCTTCGTACTTGAGGTCAAGTATGACCCCATCGGCAACGCCCTCGCGGAGTTTATAGGTGTGGATGTAGGTGCCGAAGACATCCCGCGTCAGCTGCCTGTCTTTGCGCAGGAGAGGCGTCGCTGTGAAGCCTATGAAGATGGCGCCCTCCAGCCAGCGCTTCATCTGCTTGTTCATGTCACCGCCCTGCGTGCGATGGCACTCGTCCACGAACACGTAGATGCGGCCCTGGACAGGAGGGGGCGGACCCTTCAGGTCGGCCGGGTCGAACTTGTGGACGAGAGCGCACATGAGGCGTGGCGTGCTCGCACCGAGCTTGTCAATGAACTCGGCTCGCGAGGTGATGCGCGGCGAGGGGGACTCCGGGCCTACAACCCCGGCGTTCTTCATCACCCCTTCAATCTGTTTGTCCAGCTCGTCGCGGTCGGTGACGACAAGGATGCGGGCCTCCGAGTCGTGCTCCAGTAACCACTTTGCGATGAACACCATGACGATGCTCTTGCCGCTGCCCTGGGTGTGCCAGATGACGCCGCCCTCGCGCTTGGCAACGCGCTCCTGCGCGGCCTTTACACCGAAGAACTGGTGAGGTCGCGGTATCTTCTTCTGGCCGGCGTCGAAGATGATGAAGTTGCGAATCAGGTCGAGCAGACGGCCTTTGTCGCAAATCTGGGCGAGCGGCCGGTCGAGCAGTCCTCCGGCGGCGGGCGCAGCGCCGGGCGGGGCCTCGTCCTTCCACTCCACGAAAAACTGCTCTGGAGTGCCAGTTGTACCGTAGCGCAGCCCTTGGGAGTCGCTGCCCGCCAGCAGGAGCTGCACGGTGCTGAAGAAGCCCTTGTTGAAGATCTCTTCCTGATTGGTGATGAGCTGGCGCACGCCGTCGGCCAGCTCCACCGAACTCCGCTTGAGTTCGATCACCGCGATGGCGAGGCCGTTGAGATAGAGCACGATGTCCGGCCGCCGCTCGTAGCCACCGGTGAGCGTCACCTCCTCGGCCAGCGCGAAGTCGTTGTTTTCCGGGTGCTCCCAGTCGATCAGGTGAACCGTTTCATGCGCCTGCCCCGCGGCGATCTGCACTGGCACGCCGTAGCGCAGGAGCTGGTAGGTGCGCAGGTTGGCCTGGTAGAGCGTGATGCCCGTCGAGTCCACGGCGGTCTCGAGCTTCTGAAGAGCCGCGGAGATGTGGGCGACTGAGTAGCCGCGGGCTATCAGGTTGTCGCGCAGAAGCGCCGTTTCGATCGGGCGGTTGTTGTCTCGATCCTTCCATTCACCGAGGTAGCGGTAGCCGAGGTTGTCGGGCCGCACCGGATCGGTGAACAGGGCGATGACCCGGTTCTGCGTCTTGCGCTCGGAGCGGGGTTGCTCAGGCATGGGGCGCCTCTGGTTTCACGAGCCGCGTCCTGCCGGTGAGCAGCTCCTGCATAATCGCCTGCTTGAGATCACGGGCCTTGTCGCGGCGGGCTTCGAGCGCGGCCAGTTCGGCGTCCATGTCGGAGAGGACGGCGGCGATGGCGGTTTGCTCCCTGGGGTCGCCTGGGAGCGCAGTCTCATAGTCAAGAATCGTTTCGTCTCGGCACGTGGGGTATGTTCCTCCAATCGAGTTCTCTCCGAGGTATGCCAAGAAGGTCGGCTGGCATACCAAGTGAAACAGCAGGCCATTCGCTGGTCGAAGCCGGCAGAAGGCGCTCGAGACGTACAGGGAGGACTGAGTGACCGCGATCGCACCTCTGGTTGGCCGGACCGTAGAAATCAGCAGCGTGCCAGCTGGAACTTTCACTGCACCGGGGACGGACAGCTTCTCTTTCTGCGAGAGGCTGTAGGACTTGAGTTCCACATCAATGTCGCCAATCTCGACGTACCCCACGTCTCCGCCGGCGGTCCTTACGCCATCAACGTACTCGCACATCTCGCTGATCTTCGTCTTGGTCCACTCCCCGCTGAAGCCGGGGAGGCGGGTCTGGCCGGTCAGGAGCTGCTGCATGGCGGCCTGTCTGAGGTCGCGCTTCTTGGCGATGAGCCGATCCAGCCCGTCCAGCAGCGCATCCACGTCGCTCAACGCCGCCGCGATGGCGCGTTGTTCGGGGAGCGGGGGACGGGCAACGAGAAGATTCCTCATCTCGCCGACGTTGAAGTGCTTCTGAGCCAGTCCACCCTGATTTCGAAGAACCTGTTCCTTGCCAAAGGCGGAGTTAACCCAAGCGGCTAGGAAATCAGGGTCGAGCTCTTTGGATGGCCTCGTGATCAAGATGTCGATGCAGTTCCACCCCGCATGCTGAGTGCGCACAACGGCACTTGTTCCTGGGTATCCTGTTCGCACCGTCAGCACATCACCCGCGCGTGTCTGGCTCTTTGCCAGCAGAGCATTCGACGCATCGGTGATGAAGACCAAGTCTGTGTCTGTGATCCCTCCTTCGCGGATATTTGCAGAGCGCAGGGCTGGAATGCCATGTCGCACGTAGTATTGAGTGGGGCGAATCACGATCCCTACCGTGATGCGCTCACTCAACTCTGAGCACGGACGAACCTCCCATTCCTCCGGTATAACGCCCACGTCCGTCTGCTTGTATCCTGGCCTCACTTCCATACTTCCCCCATCTTCTTCAGGTGCTCGTTCACCCGGGCGGCGAGCGTCGCCACCTCCTCCGTGAGCTGGGGCAGCGGCGCGGCGTAGCGTTCGGCAAGCTGGCGGACGCGGCCGGTGAGGGTCTGCGAGACGCGGTCAAGCTCGCCCTGCACGGCTGCCGACAGACGGGCCATCCACTTGTCATCCACCACCAGCGTCTTGATCTCGGCCTCGGTGAGCTTGGGGTACTTGGCGTCGATCTTCTCTTCGAGGTCCTCCTGCGCGGTCTTGCGCTCGGCCTTGGCCTCCGATTGCTGATCCAGGAGGTCGGCATACGCCTCGAGCGCCGCACGCTCGTCCGCGTAGAGCGGGTCCTTGCCGATCTCCTTCAGCCGTGCCTTCACGGCCTTCGCGGCGATCTTCTGCTTGTCGCCCTCGCCTTCGATCACCTCGGCCAGCAGCCCATCCTCGCCGCTGTTCTCCTCGCGCATCTCCTCGAGCTGTTGCTCGAGCGTGGCGAGCTGGTTGTCGAGCGCTTCGATGGCATCGCGTTCGGCGGGGAAGTAGCGGGCGACGAGAATCGGCGCTGGAACGAGGTCCGACTTGAAGCGCCGCTTGCCCTTCAGGTAGTCGTGCGGCTCCGGCCAGGTGAGCTTGTTGTTCTTGTCCTTGACCTGGACGATCTCGCGCGGCTGCGCGCCCTTCACCCAGCCGTCGGCAGCGATCAGGTAGGCATCGTCCTGCATCGTCTCGGCCCAGTAGTCCATCAGGTGCTGGTAGATGTCGTAGGCATCGAGCAGCGGCGCCTGGCGGAACGCAGCCAGCAGGTCCTCCGCAATCGTCTCGATTAGGGCCTTGGGGTGTCCGTCCTTGCCGAAACCGGTGAGGCGCGGCGTCGTGGCCGTGCGCCAGTCGGCGAAGACCTTCGTCGCCTTCTGCTGAAATGCGGAGAACTCGCCGTGGCCGAGGATGGCGGGCTTCACCTCGGTGAGCGCCGGCTTCAGACGCGCGTAGCCGGGGCGGCCTCCCGTCTTGTCGAATGCCTCAAACAGCACACTGCGCACGCTCGGGAGCACCTTCCAGTATGCGCCGAGCGCGTCCAGATCGCGCTCCGGGATGCCGCCACGCAGGTGGCCGTCGATGTCCTGAAGGTCCTCCGGCTCGGTGCTGTCGATGTAGCGCGGCAGGTTGAGGTTGAAGTCGTTCTTCGGATCGGATATCTCGTCCAGCGGCACCATTCGCGCGTAGTGCGCGACATCTGCCTGCCGGGTAAAGGTGTCGACGATCCTGTGGATGTCCTGCTCGCGCAGTCGGTTCTTCGGGCCGTCCTTCCTGAACCCCTTGGATGCGTCGATCATGAACACGCCCTTGCGGCCGGCGGCGTTCTCCTTGTCGAGCACAACGATACAGGCGGGGATGCCGGTGCCGTAGAACAGGTTGGCGGGCAGCCCGATGATGCCCTTAAGGTAGCCGGAGCGAACGAGCTGCTGGCGGATGGTGCCCTCGGCGCCGCCGCGAAAGAGCACGCCGTGGGGCAGGATGCAGGCGCCTTTGCCCGCGCCCTTCAGCGAGCGGATGATGTGCAGCAGGTAGGCGTAGTCGCCCTGCTTGGTGGGCGGCTCGCCCCAGGCGAAGCGCTCGAAGGGGTCCTTCGAGGGCGTGAGCCCGGTCGTCCATGTCTTGTCGGAGAACGGCGGATTGGCGACGACGTAGTCGTAGGTACGGAGCTGCTCTCCGTCCATGAACTTGGGCGCGGCCAGCGTGTTGCCAGAGAGGATGTTGGCCGTGGGAAAGTCGTGCAGGATCATGTTCATGCGGGCGAGGCCCGCCGTGGTCACGTCCTTCTCCTGCCCTTCGAGCGTGATGGGCTTGCCCGCCTCGGCGGCCACCTTGAGGAGCAGCGAGCCTGAACCGCAGGTCGGGTCGTAGGCGGTGGTGGACGCCTTCGTATTCTGCGGCGAGATGCCAATCACCTTGGCGATGACCCGGCTGACCTCGGCGGGGGTGTAGAACTGCCCCTTGCTCTTGCCACTCTCGGTGGCGAAATGCCGCATCAGGTACTCGTAGGCGTCGCCGAGGATGTCGTCGTGCTCGGCCCGGTTCTGCGAGAAGTCGAGCTGGGGGCTGGCGAAGATGTTGATCAGATTCGTCAGCCGATCGACCATCTCCTTCCCCTGGCCTAGCTTGTTCGGGTCGTTGAAGTCGGGGAAGTCGCTGCGCGCTAGGCGCGCATTGGCATCGACGAGCGGCGCGATGACCTGCGTGTTGATCTTGTCGCCGATGTCGCTCTTGCCGCGGAGTTCGAGCATGTCCTTGAAGCTCGCGCCCTTCGGAATGGCGACCGGCGGCGCGAAGTCGGTGCTGGCCCCGTACTTGTCTGTGATGTACTTGATGAACAGCATAAACAGGACGTAGTCCTTGTATTGGCTGGCATCCATCCCGCCGCGCAGCTCGTCGCACGAGGCCCAGATCGAGGAGTAGAGGTCGGATTTCTTGATGGCCATGGGTTCCTATCTCAGTATCCTAGCTCCCGCCTGAGCGGGAAGCCTCCAGCGAATCTGCCCGGCGGAAGCGGGCCAGCCATCGGTCATTCTCGCGCACAACCGCCGGCCAATCACCTCGCCCCATGGCCCAGCCCGCCGGGTCAGCTTCAGCGAGTTGTTGGGCGGCTTTCGGGGGCGTATCGCGACTCGGTCTATGCGCGAGCCGATGCGATGATGACCTTCTCCGCTAGGAACCGCATCAATGGGACTTCCTCGCGAATCACAACCTCTGAACTTGGAGTGAGTGGGACAAACCGCTCGCGGCCTTCGTACCGGTCGACTGAGTGCACGATCGCGTTGCGGATGACCTTGATTCTCTTCGCCAAGTTGGGTTGGAGATGGCCTTCCTGAAGCCTAACTTCCGCGACGTCCTGGCCGAAGAGCTGTCGGCGCTTGGTATAGAGCTTCTCCGCCTTTCGGCCTTCCAGGGCTTGAATGAAATCTGTCAAGTCAGAGAATAGGACGTACTTCTCGAGGACAAGCCTCAGCATCTCGGTCTCGTCGGTGATGCGCTTGTGCTCTAGGACATCTCTGGCCAGCCGGTCCAGCGCGGGGACCGTGGGGGAGAACGCCGGGTCGTTCAGGCGAGCGGCAAGTGTGGCATGCAGACGCTCGTCGGAGACAGTACCGAA
>DYJB01000001.1:20541-30058 GCA_020723365.1 Candidatus Aquidulcis sp.
AGTGGTACTCCAAGACCTGGTAGAAGGAGAGGAACTGGATGACAGGATCGCGGGTGCTCGCACCACGCTGGTAGAACCTGATGGTGTCTGAATTGAAAGTCGCCGCGGGCAGCGGAAGCTCGCTCGATGATACGGGTGCCATCAAGCGAAAGGGCCTGATGCGAGGTTGGCGGCTTGGCCAGTCTTCTGATAGGGCGAGAGCGTCATCCTTGAGGTAGGAGAGTTCGAACAGGCAAGCCTCGATGAGTGGGGAGGACGCCTTGATTGCTTGCTCGACAGAAGCCTGCGCCAGATTGTGGACACGCACCGTGATGAGGACCGGCATCGCAAAGAGGACATCTACGATTTCGTCCTCGTCTTGATCTTCAAATCTGGCAGACAAGTAGGGCCGCTTCATGCGCAACATCCACTGCTCAACGAGGGGCTCGTGGAATCGGAGGCGGTACTTAAAGAGGTCTGTTGCAGGGCCAATCTCGACGAACACTCCTTGGCCACGTTCTCCGAACAGGACGGGCTCACGGAAGCGAATCGCGGCCGGCACCGCGGAACCCGGGTCGATTGGCACCACGATCTGCTCGCGGTATGTCGGGCTCGCGATTCCACACTCACAGGGTGCCACTGATAGAGCTGCGAACTGCGGGTAAAGGGAGGAGAACGCTTCTATGTCGTCCTCGGTGACGGCGAATCTGCGTCGGTCGAGGGAGAACTGAAGTGATCGGCCCTTGTCTTGAACATCCAGCCCCAATCCGGTGTAGGCGTCTGCAAGAGTGACTTTGGCTTGTTCGAAGTCCATGAGTTCCCCCATATGAGAGGCCAGGAGCAATCCGCCCAACAAGTGATTCTACGGCCCGGCCCGCCCACGGCTCCCCACAAGCGCAGCCAACGCGTCGTAGTGGACCGGATGCGGCGTGTACAACCCCCGCCGGGCCAGCGACGCATAGCGGCGGGAGAAGCCAGTCGCCTTCATTATGTGGCTCAAAGGTATGCCCTGCAACAGGGGAAGCAAGTCCCTCTTGAAGCGCTCTCTCTCCTGGTCAACGTCAAGGCCCAGGTCCTTCCACTTGGACCGTTCGTGGGTCCGACGCGCATATGACGCACCCCTCTTCCTCCCGACTTCTCCACCGTGTGACGGGTTGGCGCCTCCGGCCCTGAGCTTGCCCCACTAGAGCAAGCAAGGTCACACCGCATAGCCGCGCCTCCCGCTGGAGCGAATCATCCTTGAGAGGTGGAACGCCGCCAGCGTGAAGTCATCCTCCGACAAGACAAGCGGAGCGTGCTCGACGAACTTCGGGAGCGCCTTCTCGTTCAAGACCCACACAGGGCTCGACTTGGCGCCGTTGCCGCTCTCCACCCACCAGCCGGGGAACACGACCGCAGGGCGGACGTGGAACTTCTTGCCAGTGCTCTCCCTAAGCATCGCCTCCAGGGCGTGGGCTTCTGCCATGGACTGGACCACCGGGGCTCGGTCAGGGGCCATGCCATCAACACGGACGCTCTCCCCATCGTAGACCACTTTGGAGTCAGGGAACTTCGAGTGCGTCTTGGTCTCGACAGCCACGATCCCTCGCCTTGAGACAATCACATGGTCGATGTTGAACCCTGCACCCTGCAGATCGTGAAAGACAACGGCACCTTCCTGCCTCAGTGCATCCAACGCTTCTGCAACGATCCGCTCGCCATCCCGGCCAAGCTCCAAATCGCGGATCCGGCGCTTGATCTTCTTGACACGGTAGAGGCAGTAGGCTACCGCGAGCACCCCCACTAGCGTCATCAACAACGGCGGACCGGGTGTTGGCATGAAGTACAGGACCCAGACCGCGGCGACGAGGCCGCCCATGCACCCGCCTATTGCAGCCCAGTAGCCCAGATCATCAGCCCTTAGCTTAGTAATCTCTTCGTCGAGTGACTGGCCTGCTACACGGAGCGGAGCTTCCTTCAAAGGGGAACGGCGGGGTTGCTTGGCACTGCCCTTGCGTGCAAGCACTCGGGAAGAGGCGTGAGGGACGGACATGCAGACCTCCTGCCATCCAAGCCAGGAGGAGCCTCCCGGGCGGCGATGAGATGGAAGGAGGATCTCCCTGCCAGGCACGTACTAATCGATTGTGGCAGGTTATGGAACGTTGCGTGCCTTACAGAGGGTTTGCACTTGAGCCACTGTGGCCCCTTCACGCTCTGGCAATAAGAGGGCGACCGACCGAAGCCGGCGCGGGGCACGTTTCGTGCCGCTCCGCCCGCGCAACCCCACCCACCCGTGGACATGCGGCGCCCGTTGGGCCGAGGTGTGGCCGAGGCGTGCAGGGCTAGGCGCCCGCGCCCGGGCGGCAGCTTCGAGGGGCCCGATCGGCCAAGGGGCGGACTCTGGGTGCGGAACCACGCGCCAGCAGCTGAACCGGAGACTGCCGGCGGGGAGGGTTGATTCCTGGCGCCCGGTGTCAACGGGGCGGGTGACGGACGAGCAGCATGCCGACAACGGCACCGATCCTCCCGCGCGGCAGTTACTCGCTTTGTCGCCCTACCCAGCTCGGACTACGGAAGCGCCCTTCCCAGCAAGAGCACTCGCAGAGCGGCCACAAGCCCCAGCGGGACAAGAGCGACCAACGGGAAGATCGCGTACCTTGGTATCACCCTCCGCAGCAATGTAATCGATGCGCCAGCGAGCACGAGCCACAAGCCGAATACCACCGGTCCCAGATAGGGGAGGAATAGCAACAACGCCGACCCGCCAACAACAAGTCGGCCACCGGCAGGGCTCGCGAGGACCGCGGCATCTGCTAGCGCGACCCAGACCTTCGCATTCCAAGGGAACCGGCGCACCGCGGCCAGTGACAACCTCCATGCTTCCGCATACCGTCCGCGCTCTGTCTCCGCCGCCACAACACCGAAGTGAGCCAGCCTTGATTGGCGCACCTCGTCGGCGGCTCGCTTGAGGTGCGTCATTGCACTCTCAGGGATCCGGTCCCGGAAGAGCAGGAGCTGGCCATAGGAGTAGTTCGCCAGCGGGAAGGAAGGATCTAGATCGCAGGCGGTCTTGAGGTGCCGGGCCCCCTCGCGGGTATCCCCGCGCCTTAGGCTCAAGTACCCAGCTGCAGTATGCAGCCTCGCGGAGTCCTTCGCGGCCAGATCAGCAGCATCAAACCCTTGCAGTATCTGTTCCGCCTCCGGATCCCGGTGTGCCACCGCAAGAGCACAGGCAAGCTCCAGCTGCGCGGTGACGCTGCGAGGGTCCCCGGATTGAAGGCGGCGCAAGGTATCGACCGCAGACTCAGCCCGACCATCTAGTACGGCCAGGATGGCGCGATCCGTCGTCTCTGCGATACTGTTCCCGACCCGACTTCTGTTCATGTACCCTACCCGCCCGGAATCGGATTGGGCACGAGGCCTTGCCTCATCAATTGCTCGAAGTATGGCACGGCGCCTGGAACGAAGAACATCGCCCCGATGGCGGCTTTCGCAAGCTCCGTCAACGCAATGACCTGGACCGGCTTTTCCTCAACGTACACACCATACTTGCCAGATCCATAGACTGGGCCACCGCTTACCGTGAAATCAACAGGCGAGAAGGTTGCCGAACTTGTCGTGTCCCACCCATCCAATCTGAGGCCGAAGCTGGCAGACTGGCCCACTTCGACGACTGCCCCATCCTCGCCAAGCGCGAACGTCTTCCTTGGCGTTTGTAGTCCGATCTGGACGGCGTTCCCCTCCCATGATCCTTGCACTGTGGCACCCATGATCTCCAGCGAGAACCGCGTCGGGCTAATGCGGACGCCTGAATCTCCTTCCCCACCGGCATGCCAGCTGCGGTGCTCACCAATCTCCAGCGCATTGAGATCGACCAGGGGAGAGCGCGACTCGCCTTCGACCAGAGACGCTTTCAGGAAGTATCGTTCCAGATGATCAGGCAAGCCGGGTGTTTGACCTGCGCCAAGTGAACTCGTTACGCGCAGCTGGGGGATGGGTGTGGCTGGAACCGGAGGCATTGGCACCGGCACCGCCAGCTGTTGAGGGGCAATGCCCAAGTCGGTTCGTAGGGAGCCCCCTCGCCCGCGAGTTGCCTCGTTCGTGGAATCTGCTTCCAAACGTGGGGCGGCCGCAAGCCCCGGTTCCTCATCGAACCTCGCCCTCGGCGCGCCGAGCGTCGGTGTGCGCGTTGCCGTAGGCATGGGCGTCGGCGTGGCCGGAGCGCGCGGCGCCGCATCGGGCTCGTCGTCGAATCTTGTTCTCGGCGATGCAGGTGTAGGTGCAGGCGTCGGTGTCGGCTTCGGCGTGGGCGTGGGCGTCGGGGTCACGCTCGCTGGGGGGCGAGCCGGTGGATCCGGCTCCTCGTCGAAGCGCGCCTTTGGCACCGCAGCCGGAACCTGCACCACTGGCACGGGTGCAGGTGTGGGCTTCGGCGCTGGTGGATTGGCCTTCACGGGCGCGGGAGCTGGAGTCGGCGGAGGAGCAGGTTTCGGTGCCGGAGCCGGTTCCTCATCGAACCGCGCCCTCGGCGCGGGCGCGGGCGCGGGTTTCGGCGCAGGTTTTGGCGCTGACTTGGGCGACGGGGCCGGGGAGGCCTTCTTGCCTCCGCCCCCTCCGCCGGCGTCCACCCGGCCGCCGACTCCTGGTCGCAGTGAGCCCCAGGGCGTGGCGCTCACCAGTGCCATCACGCCCGCCATCAGCGCCACCCACGGCAGCGCATCCACCGGCTCGCCATCTGGCGCCACGGGTGCCTGGCGGGCGACGAACACGCCGGAGTTTCCCTGCCGCGCCCACAGCTCCTCGAACTCACCCACCGGAACCGTCTGCGGCCCGAGCGCCGGGTCGTTGTAGGCGATCCACTGGCCGTCGGCGGAGATGCCGGTCACGGTCACGAAGTGGCCGGGCTGACCCTCCCCACTCGTCCCCAGCGCCACGACGACCGGCTGCCCAAGCTCGAGCTGCGCTCGCAGGTCGTCGAGCGTGGCGTCGTGAACCGGCAGCGATCCGGTATACCCGTGCGCCTGCGCTGCCAGCGCCAGCTCCTCGACCCCGGTTCCGTACTCGTACAGCATCCCGGCCCGCTCGAGGAAGCCGGCCAAGGCAGCCGAGGTCGGCGCCGCACCATCCAGTCCGTCCAGCGCCATGCCCAGCGCCTGAATCCCGCAGTCGACGCTGCGGCTGTTGGCCGGATCCTGGTAGCGCATCGGCACCGGCAGCGGCGTGACCGGTGCGGGCGGTCTATCCCCCTGTCCCGCCCGCACCGGCACTTCCCGCGGCAGCGGCATCGCCACGACGACCGGCGCCGCGCTGCCCGGCCCAACACTCTCCCACGCCCGCAAGCCGGCTCCGCCGGCGGGATCGGGATTGACCTGCTCAGACTCGGGGAACTCGAGCGGACAATCCCCCTCGCCCGGCGTGCAGCCGGCCTGCGCGGCGGGGACGAGGAACAAACAAGCGGCCAGGATGGCCGCCGCAAGGACACCGAATCGTCTCATGGCACCCCCTTGCTACCTGAGACCGGTAAGGACAATCTAGCACAAGGCGCGGGCGCGAGTCAATCGGCCGGTTCTCAATGGATTCTCAATGGCGCGGAACAGGATCCCGACAGGACGCCGCCTGGTGCGGTTAGCTGCCGGCCGGCCGCGGCCTGCGGCAACGAATCGAGGCCGGCGCCACTCAAGGGGCCGGGAGGCTGGCAGGCGCTCTCCCCTCGCCCCCGTTCGGGCCGTGAGCATCCCGGCAGCAAGCGGACGCCGGCCCGCCGGGGAGAGACGGACTTCGTCTGCCGCAGTGTGTGGCGGCCTCCAGCCAAGCGGTCGGTCCGCCGCTCAGTGGGGACTGCTCCTCATCCCCGCTCGGCTCCGCGTCGGCGGCACGGACGTCCGGCGCTCGGGCCGCGCCTCCGCTCAACCAGGACGTCACTCCAGCCCTGTGCCGAGGCGGATCGTGCGGACAGCCTCCGGCAAACCGTCCGCCGCTCAAGGCCCACGACTCGTCATCCACAAGGGAGCGCAGTCACCGGAGTGTCCGGCCGGGCGGCCGTCCCTCCCCGGCAGGCACGCCGCCATCGCAAGGGACCACACAACCGCCGCCCCGCCGAGGGCATGCGACCCGCCGAAGCGGAGCGGAGGAGCGGGCCGCATGGCCGAGGCGGGCCACGCTATTGGTACGTGACGGCAGGGCGCTCTCGCCGCCGGCGATGCCCTCGCAGGCGTTCTCCGGACTCAGCAGTACTCCGGCGGGGCCGTCTTCGTCGCGCTCGTGGCGATGTTGTGGGCGGCATCCTCGGCCGTGGCGTAGTAGGTCCCCGACCCGCCGGTGAAGCTGCAGCTCGTCGTGTTGCTGCACGTCTGCACCAGCGCCCCGTCGAGGTAGATCTTGATCTTGGTCACCCCCACGTTGTCGCTCGCCGTGGCGGTGTAGATCACCTGCCCGCAGCGCGAGCCCTTCGCATGCGAGACCTGAACGCTCGGCGCCTGGTCGTCGACGTGAACGGGCTTCGGCGTGGGCGTCGGCGGAGGGGCGATGACCATGGCCGTGCTCAGTTCGCCGGCGACCGTGCCGCCGGATAGGGCCGCCCAGCAAACGCCGGCGCGGTCCGGGTTCTCGATCTGGACCCAGGTGCTCTGGCTGTTGCGCCCCAGGATGGGCGACGATTCACCCGGCACGAGGTCGCCGAGCACGTCGTAGACGGTCGCCGGCCCGAAGCGGCAGTACAGGTTCTGGGTCGCGGTGAAGCCCGGGCCGCCTGCGATCCCCACCGGCTGGCCCCATCCGAAATCCACAGCGGCGTGGTTCTGTCCGCCGCGCATGGCAATCGAGGTCATGGCGATCTCGGCACCCGCGTCGGGATAGGTCCAGCTCCCTTCGCCCATGATCTCGTCGAAGTAGCCGTCGTTCGGATCGACGACGACGCAGTAGTCCCCGTCGGGCAGCGAGCGCCACTCATTGTTGTAGTCCGAGTTGGAGCCCAGGCCGTAGCGGCCGTTGACGTCCGTGCGGGTGGTCGGGTCGACGCCGCCCTGCCGATTGCTCCAGGCCGGGTCGCAGACTCCGCTGGAGAGCCAGACCTCCACCCCCTCGATCCCGGATTCGCTCGCATCCAGCTCGCCGTCGGCGTCGAGGTCGCTCCACAGGATGCCCCCGATCCCGCCCTGGACCGATCCGGGCGGCGCCACCTGCCAGGCGAAGTCGATGCCCGTCTGTTCGGCGCCTTCCACCAGCGTGACCGTGTACCCGAAGGGGATATCCATGGCGACGGGACGCGTCCACCACCCCGGCTTCTCGAGGGCGTCGTTGAAGGGCTCGCTCTCGATGACCCACAGGCAGTAGATCCCCGGCGGAAGCGTCTGGCTGAAGGTGCCGCCGGCGTCCGTCACGGCGTTGTACTGCGGCAGGTAGCTGGCCGCCGGGCACTGCCCCTGCCCGACATGCACGGTCACGTCGGGGATGCCTGCCTCGCCGTCCTGGCGGACCCCGTCCCCGGCGATGGCGCCCTCCAGGCACTGGCAGCCGGCAGGCAGCGCGCCGCTGCAGGTGCCGTAGCTCGGGCACACGTCGCGCCATACCGTGCCGCTGACGGCGATCGGCTCGATCTGGCCCTCACACGAGGCGCCGAACTGCGTTTGGAAGTAGTCGACGGCGTACTCGCTCACCAGGTCCATGCCGGCCGTCGCCGCCACGCGCCAGAAGTAGGTCTGGCAATCGATCAGGTAGTCCAGCTCCGTGTCGAACTCTTCCCAGGGGCCCGTCGAGCCATTACCGATCACGTTGCTGGCGAAAAGGGGATCCGTGCTGACGTCAAACCTGTAGCCGGGCACCAGGCAGCTTTGTTCCTGGGAATCCCAGCGCAGTTCGGGTGAGGGATTGGTGACCAGGGCGCCCGTCGCCGGCGAAGACAGGTGGGGTGCGTGCAGGTACGGGCCATCGCACACGGGCCCGGTCCACAGGGGCCGGGTGATCGAGTAGGGTCCGATCGCCGAGCCGCTAACGGCCGCCACGCGCCAGCCATAGCGGGTCACAGGCAGCAGATCCGCGCCCGGGGTCCACGTCCAGGTGGCGGCGCCCGTGCTGCCGACGACGGCCTGTGCGGAGCCGAAGTCGCCGAGCGGGGCGAGCTCGATGCGGAATCCATCGGGCTGGCAATCGCCGTCGTAGACCCACTCCACCGTCGGGCGGAGCGAGTCGGAGATCTGGCTGTCCTCGATCGGGATGCCGGGTGCGATCAGCGAGGAGACCGGGCAGTCAGGCTCCGGCGTCTCATCTGGGTAGTTGCAGCCACCCAGGAATGCCGCGGCGAGCATCCACGATGCTCCCAGGAGAGCGATCATCTTCGTAGTCATGGGATTCCCCCCGCAGGGAACGCGCCTGCCGCGGGAAGGCGGGCAAGGCGGCCACCTTCATTATAGATAACGCCTGCCGGCCGGCAACTGTGACACCCGGGCCCCGCCCAGCCGGGCGCTCCGGCTGGAAGGCCGAGCCTGCGGCGGGGCGGCCGGAGGCTCCCTCCCAGGCCAGTTCGCCGCCGGCGCCAGGCGGCTGGGCGCCCCCCGGGGGCCCTCCGTGCCTGGGCACACTGGCTGGAGGCGTAGAGACGGGATGGTCCGCCTCAGCTGGAGCGCCAGTGCGGGGTCTGCCGTCCGGGCCGGCGAGCGCGCAGGCCATGAAGCCCAGGGCGAGCATCCGGGAACGCCGCTTCCGGAGGCTAGCGTCCCCAGCGCGGCTGCCAGTCGCAGTAGTCGTTGTCGGTCAGGCGGCGGAGATCGCTGCCATCCTTGCGCATGAGGTAGATCTCGCAGCCGTGGTCATCCCCGTAGCGGTCCCGGTAGGAGGTGAAGGCAATCCACTCCCCATCCGGGGAGAAGCTGGGCGCCAGGTTGTTGCCGCCTTGCGTGGGTTGGGCCAGGATGGAGCCCTCCAGATCGAGCAGGATGATCTCGCGCTGCCACGCGGTGCCGGCATAGGTCGCCAGGAAGGCGCCGTCGGGGGACCAGTCGCTTCGCCCGCGCAGACCCTCGACGTTGGTCACCTGGCGCACGCTGGATCCGGCCGCGTCCGCCACGAAGAGCTGGACGCCGCCGGCGCGCGAGGAGGCGAACAGGATCTGGCCGCCGTCCGGCGACCAGACCGGGTCCCACCCGTCCCCTCCGCTCATTGCGGCGAGCGTACGCGGGGTCCCGCCGACCCGGTCGACGAGCCACAGCGTCTGACGCTGCCCGTCGTTGTGCACGAAGACCACTCGACGGCCGTCCGGCGACACCGCCGGGGCGTAGTCATCGCCCAGATACGTCAGCCGGCGGGAGGTTCCGCCGGTGAGGTCCATCTCGTGCACGGCATACTCGCCGGACTCGTTCGACGAGTACACGACCGATTGACCGTCCGGAGCCATGGAGGGATAGAAGTGGTCGGCTTGATCGTTGCCCGTCAGGCGTCTGAAGTCGCTGCCGTCGGCGTTGAGGAGGCAGATCTGGTTGGTGCGATCGTCCCTGAACAGCTGGCACACGAACACGATCCGGCCGGTGGGCACGTGGGCTGCACTGGTGGTCGCTCCGGGTGCGTC
>DYJB01000001.1:30068-55133 GCA_020723365.1 Candidatus Aquidulcis sp.
GAGGTGGGTGCTGCGCTCGCCGCAGCTCCAGATGCGTCCACGGTTCCCGCCGGCGCCTGCGCCGAGGCGCCTGGAGGCGGCAGCTCGGCAGGGGCGGCAGCCGGCGTATGCGGAACCGGCGAGGCGGCCTCCAATTCGGGGGGTTCGGCGGGGCCGGTTTGCTCGATCCATACAATCGCGGCCACGAGCATGGCGGCGGCCGCAAGCAACGGGACGAGGGCGCCGGGGGCGCGCAGACGAGGAAGCCGCTCCCGGGCGGAAGAGGCTGCCTCTTCCTGCGAGTTGCTCTTCGGCTCAGACTGCTTCACGCCCCGTTACCGGTCCCCATTCCTGCGCCACTCGGTCGCACGTGCCCAGACCGCTTGCGCCAGAGAGCTTCTCCACCGCCTGCTGCTGCGCCACCCCGACCAGCCCCCTTCGCTTGGCTCGCCCTCGAGCCCACGCCTCGCCGGGACCTCCCGCCCGGCCGAAGCGGAGGGGAGGGGCGGCGTCGCCCGCGCGGCAACAAGGTCGGCTGCTGCCTCGATCGGCAGCCGTTCCCCGCCGATCCGGTCGACTCCTTCGTCACCACTCATCGCCTAGACAGCCTCGGCCTCCGGCGGACAGGGCCGTCAGGCTACGGGGTCGCCTCCCGGCGCCGCGCCGGCGCCGGTTCCAGGCCAAACACAAGCCGCAGCGCCGCGATTCGCCGGATCAGGAACTCGTAGAGCAGCGCAAAGATGACGAACACCGCCAGGATCATCAGCGGGTACTTCAGCCCCACCGGGATCGCCCAGTCGCGCACGAAGTAGTCCAGCACGACGATGAGGGGCTGGTGCAGGATGTAGAGCGGCAGAACCGCCGCGCCGGCGCGGGCGAGGCCGGCCGTGGCGACGTTGAGGTGCCGCGAGCCGAATCCCAGGATCGCCACCAGCCAGAACCAGCCGTTGATCGTCCTCAAGCCCCACACCAGGAGGTAGGCCGGCGACCCAAACGTCAGCGCCTCGATCGCAGGAGCCAGGAACCCGAGCGGCGCTAGCGTCGCGGCGGCCAGCAGCAGCGCGGCCCAGCGCTGCCGCTCGATGGCCGGGCGCAAGCGAGGGTCGCACACGACGAAGAAGCCCAGGATCAGGAAGACCCAGTGGGCTCCCAGCGTCCAGCCGCCCTCCGTCCAGGTGAGGACCGGAATGCCTCGGGGCAGAAAGACCTCCGGAACGAATGCCACAAGCCCCAGCAGGTAGATGGCGCCCGGCCGCACTAGGAGACGGGTGAGGGCCTCCACGACCTTGCCGCCGGCGGCGCTGCGCAGGTAGAGGAAGAGCGGCAGCGAAAGCAGCGTGAAGAGCAGCAGGTAGACCAGGTACCACAGGTGCATACCGTTCCACGCGAAGTACCCGCCGAAGCCGTAGAAGCCTTCGGTGAAGTAGTGAGGCAGGAACTCCCAGAAGCTGCCGCTGAACGGCGGGGCGTTGTAGCCCTGGGCGGTGGTGGCCTCGATGTAGACCTGGGGAGGGGAGAGGATGAACCAGCCGAGGGTGATGACGGGCACCAGCAGACGCAGCAGCCGGCGCCGCACGAACGCCCCGGCGGCGTGCGCCCCCAGGGCGAAGCGGGTGCTGATGCCGGACAGGACCCAGAACAGCGGCATCATGAACTGCGAGCCGGCTACCATCGGGTAGATCATCCAGCCGGCGGTCTGGCTGTCCTTGATGTGCCAGGGCTCGAGCGTGTCGAAAGGACGGGCGGCGTGGTAGACGAAGATGAGCAGGATGGCCAGCACACGCAGCCAGTCCACATCGTACAGTCGCACTCGAGCAGGCGTCGATGCTGAAGGGGCGGCGCTCATGAGTCCTCCGGAAGGGCTGGGCAGTGGCGTCTGCGGCGCGGGGTGCCGGGTCGGCTGATCCAGGCCGGCCCCGTCCCCTCTCGATCAGGCCTTCATCTCGTAGGCGTCCTTCAAAGGAAGGACCTGCTCCCGCCACAGGCGCTCGACGCGGGCCGTGTCGACCTCGGGCTTGCGCAGCATGCGCAGGCACAGCTCCATCTGCTGCGGCGTCGAGGACGGCTTGGAATGCAGGTTGAGCGCATGGCGGGAGACGTCGCGCACGAAGACGTCGAAGATCCGGTCGAGCAGATCGTCGTCGACGCCGCACACGGGGGCGTTCTCCAGGATGAGCTGGGCGTAGACGACCAGGGTGAAGATCTCGCCCAACGCCAGCAGGAAATCGATGTCCTTCTTCTGGGCCTCGTCCGGCGTGGCGGTGGCCAGCAACTGGCGGAACGTCTCTGTCTGCTCGCGGAACAGGCGCACGTTGGGCAGGTCGATGCCCTCGAACGTCCGGCGATAGTCGTGAAAGCGGATCTGGCCCAGGCCGCGGGCCGGCCCCTGGCGAAAGAGGAAATCGTCGTGGGCCGCCTGATCGACGCGCCCGATGGGCGGCAGCTCGTCGGGGTTGAAGAAGTAGTTGGCCATGAACTTGACGATCAGGGCGATGTTGACATGCACCGTGCCCTCGAGCTTGGGCAGGGCGCGGATGTCGCGGGCGGCCATCTCGAAATAGGTGTCGCGCTCGAAACCCTTGGCGGCGATCACGTCCCACAGCAGGTTGATGACCTCTTCGCCCTGCGTGGTGACCTTCATCTTGACGATCGGGTTGTACAGCAGGTAGCGGCGGTCGTCGGGCGAGGCCGAACGCATGTAATCCGCCGCCCGCAGCGCGAAGAGCTTCATCGCCACCAGGCGGGCGTAGGCGTCGGTAAACATGTGCTGCACGTGGGGGAAGTCGGTGACGGCCATGTTGTACAGGCGGCGGTTGGCGGCATGGCGCACGGCCTCGTACAGGGCGTGGGTGCCGATGCCGATCGAGGCCCAGCCCAGGTTGTACTTGCCGATGTTGACCGTGTTCAGGCAGGCGTCCCAGGCCGCCGGGCCGCGCGAGAGGATGTCGGCTTCCGTCACGGGGTAGTCGTGCAGCGCGTACTGGCCGACGTAGTTCTGGCTGGCGGTGACGTTGCGGATCAGCTCGTAGTTGGCGTGGCGGTAGTCGGCGGCGAAGAAGACGTAGTCGCCGGAGTCCGACAGCTTGCCGAAGGTCGAGACCATCGGCGCCAGGTTGGCGTTGCCGATGTAGTACTTCTCGCCGTTGGCGCGGTAGGTGCCGTCCGGCTGGGGCGTCAGGCGCATCTCGGTGGCGTAGATGTCGGCCCCGTGCTGCCTCTCCGAGAGCCCGAAGGCGAAGACGCTGCCTTCTTCAAGCAGCCTGGCGGCCTTGCGCTTGAGCTCCTCGTTCGAGCTCTGCCAGATCGGGCCCAGCCCCAGGATCGACACCTGCCAGGTGTACCAGTAGGCCAGGCCGTAGAAGGCCAGGATCTCGTTGAACTCGCAGTTGCGCCACGTGTCCCAGCGGCAGTCGGCGGCGCCGTAGGCGGGCGGCGTGAGCAGCGTGGCGAACAGCCGCTGGCGCTTCTGGAATTCCAGGAAGTCGGCGTACCAGGTGCGGTCGTAGTCGTCCTGCTTGATCTGCTTCAGCCCGCGTGCCTCGAACCAGGCGATGGTCGCCTGCATGATCTGGCGCGAGCGCTCGTCCGGGTAGAAGCGGTCGGGATGATGGGGGTTGAACAGAAGCATGGACCCTCCCTGAGAAGGCGGGTGCTCTCCCGGCCGGGATCGCGCTGCCTGGCGACCCCGCGGCAGCCGCTGGATCCCGATGGCAACCGCAGGAGGATTCTACAGGCACCTCGCCCCTTGCGCCCTCGACGGCGGCGTCCCCGCCGCTGCAACCCCGAGCCCTGATCTCAGCTATCGTCCGCCCCACAGCGGCGCGCCGCCCCCTCTCAACGCGGCGTTGTGCTGGGCGGACAACGCTGGCCCACGCGCGACCGGCCGCCGCCTCCAAGAACCGGCCTATCGGGAACCCGTACAGCCCCTGGCACCTGCGTGCACTTTCTCGCCGCGGGGGGTCAGGGGAGGCTGCTCCAGCCCCGGTCCCGTGCGGCGGGATGTAGAATCACTCCCTGGTGCTGAGCCGGGGGGTCGCAGCATCAACCGACGATCGTTCTCCGCCCGCCGCGCGCAGGCGAATCCCGCTCCCGAAGAGGGATCACCACGAAGGTCCACCACCTCAACTGCGGCAGCATGCGCCCGTATGGCCTTCCGGACGAGGACGGAAGCGGGGGCATGTTCAAGCGAGGCCACGGGGTCGTTCACTGCCTGCTGCTGGAGACGGCCGCCGGTCTCGCTCTGGTGGACACAGGCTGGGGCCAGCGGGATTGCTACAGCCCGACGCCCGCGCTGCGCCAGTTCGCCGGCCTCGTTCGCAGCCCGTTGGACCCAGAGGAAACGGCCGTCTGTCAGCTGCGCGGGTTGGGCTACCGCCCCGCCGATGTGAAGCACGTCTTCCTCACCCATCTGCATCTGGATCATGCCGGCGGCCTGCCGGACTTCCCCCTGGCCACTGTCCACGCGGCGGCCGAAGAGATCGAGGCCTTCCTCCAACCTCGAACCCTCATGGAGCGGCGCGCCTACAGGCCGGAGCACGGGGCGCATGCCCCCCGCTGGCAGGCGCATGACACGCGCGGCGCTGCATGGCTTGGCCTGGAGGCCGGCCCGCCCATGCCGCTAGGCGAGACGGAGATTGTCTTCGTTCCGCTCCGAGGGCACACGCGCGGGCATTGCGCCATTGCCGTGCGAATAGGAGAGCGCTGGCTTCTCCACTGCGGGGATGCCTACGGCTACTATCGCCAAGCCGACCCTGTACAACCCTACGCTCACCCCAATGGCAGGCTGGTGGAATGGGCCGTGACCGCCGGTTTCGGCATGCCCAGGCGGCATTGGGCCGTTCTCCGGCAGCTGCGACACAAGCACGGCGAGGTTGTGTCCGCGTTCTGTTCCCACGATGCGCACGAGCTCGCGGTCGCTCAAGAGGTGCAGCGAAGCGGGCCGGCAACCGCCTGAAGCCCTGGGCGATCGCCAGGATCCGCGCCGGATGCCCGGGAAGGTCGCCCGGGGCGCTCGGCCGGCGGCCCGGGCCCCAGGATCGGACGTCTGTCCCGCCGGCCTGCGCGACAATCCGGTGTGTGTGCCCGCTTCCACCAGGCAGCGATCCGCTACACTCGCCCCGCCCAGAGCGCGGGACCTACGGCGGGGTGTTCCAGAGCTCGAGGCCGACGGGCGCCGTGAAGACCGCCAGCGCATTGACCCTCAGCCCACGGAGTCATGACCATGCCCAAACACCGCGTGTACTCGATGAGGCTCGCCGATATCTATCCGCTCTACGTTCAGAAAGCGGAACGCAAGAACCGCACGAAAGCAGAAGTGGACCAGATCATCTGCTGGTTGACCGGCTATACCCCGGCGGGACTTAGGCGGCAGATCGAAAAGGGAAACGACCTGGAAACCTTCTTCGCCAAGGCGCCAGCCCTCCATCCGAAGCGTTCGCTGATCAAGGGCGTCGTGTGCGGCGTTCGCGTGGAAGAGATCAAAGAGCCGTTGATGCGGAAGATACGATACCTGGACAAACTGATTGACGAGCTGGCAAGGGGGAAGCCCATGGAGAAGATCCTGCGGAAGTAGTGTGGCCGGCCGGCCTTTTCAGCGCTGATTGGGACGAGCCATGATGGAGGAGTCGTTCGAGCCCTCCAAGCCATCTGACCCAGGGACTGCGCCTGCTGGTCGGACGATGTCGCCGGCGCCTTGTGTGTCCAGATGGCGACCGTCACGCGATTGCAGCCTGCGCCGTAGAGCAGCTTGCCTGTGCACGGGGCGATCACCAGGGAGCTGCGCCGGAGCCCCGGGAGGGTCGCTCGGGACCTTCGGCCGGCGGGCTCGGCTATGCGATCGCACGGCTGGCCGCCGGCCGGCGCGACAATCCGGTGCGTGGCGCCCGCCTACGCCGGGCAGCCGGGGCAGAAGCGTTGGGCCCACACGGGGGCATGTTGTCCCGGATAGCATGCCCGGGTGCGGAGAGGAGGCGTGCAGCGATGTCCCAATTCCAGAAGTGGGCGCAACAGGAACACTCCAGCCGCGCGCAGGCGCTGGCGCTGCTTCCCGCCGGCATCGTTCTCTTTCTGCTCCTGCCCTACTGGCTTCTGGTTCTCTGTCCTTCCCTGGACAGGGCGCTTGGCCTGGCGACGCCACCCTCGACGACCACGATCGTCGTCGGCGCCATCCTGATCGCCGCAGGCCTCCCCTTCGGCCTGTGGTCGGTGTATGTCGAACTCACCCGGGGAGACGGCACCCCCCTCCCGATCATGCCCACCCAGCGGCTGATCGTCACGGGTCCGTTCCGGTACTGCCGCAACCCGATGGCACTCGGAACGATCCTTGCCTTCCTGGGCCTGGCGATCTCCAGAGCCACCCCCATCGGCATCGTGAGCGTGATCGTTCTGAGCGGCCTTCTCCTCCTCTATGACAAGCGCGTCGAGGAGAGGGAGTTGGCCGAGCGATTCGGGGAACCCTATCTCCAGTACAAGCGGGAGGTTCCCTTCATCCTGCCCAGGCTGCCGAAGCGAGACTGACTCCGGCGCCGTGGCCTGCGGGCTCAACGGGTCGCGCAAGCGTTGGATGCTCGCTTGGATCTGCGACCAACGCGTGGGCGGCGCTCGTGGCGCAACGTGCCTGGTCCGCCAGCGGGCTGGGCCCATGGTGCTGCTTGTCTGGCCCGATGCCGGGCCGTGCAGGGCGGGTGAGTTGTTCGCTTCCGCCGGGCGGCCCGGCCCGGGGACGATGGGCCGCCCCTTTGTGATACGGAGTGACCGATGCCATCGATCCAGAAGGACATGACGGAGCTGCGGCGCCAGCTTCAGCACGGCTCGATCCAGCGAGCCTATCGAGCCCTGCTCCGCACCATGACGGATCTGCGCGCCCACTTCAAGACCCGCTTCCCGACATACTCGGTCTCCGGGCTGTATCAGGGAGACTTCGATATGACCTACTTTGCCGTGATGCCGCCGTCGCTTGGGCGGCGCGGCCTGAAGATCGCCATCGTCTTCAACTACGGCGCCTTCCGATTCGAAGCCTGGCTCGCCGCTGTCAACCGGCAGGTTCAGCGCAAGTACTGGGAGCGGCTCAAAGGCGCCCGCTGGGCTGCCTACCGCGTCGTGGCGCCCGCCGCAGGGGTGGACTCGATCATCGAATGTGATCTGGCCGACGAATTCGACCTCGCCAACCCGGGGGCGCTCACCGCCGCCATCGAGAAGAAGGTGGCCAAGTTCACCAGGGACATCGAGAAAGCGCTCGCCCATGACGGGGGCAGATGAACGGTCCGCCGCGCTTGTCCGGCAGCGGCCGGGCCGCGCCTCGCCTCCGTCGCACAGCCGGCCCGCCAACGCGGGCACTCCAGAAAGGACGCCAGGACTTACGCTTCCGGCGGCGCGCCTGAGCCCCCCTTCGTCTGTCTGCCGGGGTGTGCTGTAACCTGGCCGGGCACAGGTTGGCGGCGGCTAACGTGGACCAAATTGGTCGGCAATGATAGAATCCCGGTACTCGTAGAGTGCGGGGCTGCCCCATGGCAAAGATGACGGTCAAGGGCAAGGGCACGGCGGAGGATCCCTGGGTCTTGAAGACCCCACCTGGGACCTCCGAGTACAAGATGCATCGCGACGAGACCTCCGATCCGCCCTCGCTGGTGTGCGTCGTCGGCAGCACCAAGCTGAGCTATCAGCTGCGCTGCCTGGATGACCTGCATGCCATGCTCAAGAAGCATGGCGACTGGATGCTCCTGGGCAGCGCCGATGAGCAGAAGCCGGCGGCCGAGGGCACCGTGGAGGCCTGGGCCCGCTCGCCGAAGAACCCGGTCAAGGGTTGGTATGGGCTGAAGAAGGGTCTGCGCGGGCGCTTCGCCATGTACGTCCCGCCTTTGATGGAAGCCCTCGGCAAAGCCGAGGTCGAGCACAATCCCAAGGGCAACCGCATGCGCGCCATTTAGCACCGGCACGGCCAAGGCCGGCCGCGCGGCCGCCGCCACGGCTACCCCCAACCGGCACGGATGGCGGGCGGCCCGGGCGGCGTTTCCATACCTGCGCCGGCGTCTCGTCCCTGCGGCCGCGTGCGGCGGCTGCCTCGAGCAGCAACCCCCGGCGCCGAGAAGACGCCCGGTGGGGGAACGGAGAGAGCGATGGAACTGGGTGCCTTTTCGATCAGTCTGGCGGTCAAGGATCTGCACGCCTCGCGCGAGTTCTACAAGAAGCTGGGGTTTGCGGAGTTCGGCGGCGATGCGGCGCAGAACTGGCTCATCCTGAAGAACGGCGACCACGTGATCGGGCTCTTTCAGGGGATGTTCGAGAAGAACATCCTGACCTTCAATCCCGGTTGGGACAACAGCGCCCAGAAGCTCAAGTCCTTCACGGATGTGCGCGAGATCCAGCGCCACCTGAAGGCCGAGGGGCTGGCGCTGGTGAGCGAAGCCGACGAGCACACCCAGGGCCCGGCCAGCCTGGTGATCGAGGATCCCGACGGGAATACGATCCTCATCGACCAGCACGTGTAGCTGACCGCCGGCTGGTCGTCTCCGGGCGGCAGCAAGAAAGGGATGCCCCGGACCGGAACGTCCGGTGGACGATGGGAGACGGCCTCCGTCGCTGTGGCCGGGTGCTCGCTGTGCTCGTCACAAGGCGGGCGGGAGGCGATCCGGCTCAACCATCCCCGACTGCCGGGACGTCATGGGCTGCCGGCTTACCCCAACCTGTCCACCTTCGGCCGCGCGGCACGAGGCTCACCCCGAAGCCGGCCATACCCATTCCCCGGTATCCTTCAGCGGTGCAGTCGGAGCAGCCTGATGGCGACGAGGCGGAAGCGGCACACCGAGTACCACAGGGACGGATCGGTCTGGGCGCGGGGCCACATGCAGGATGGCGTCCCCACCGGCTACTGGGAGTGGTTCCGCAAAGACGGTACGCGGCTGCGATCCGGCACATTCAAGAACGGCGAACAGATCGGTGAGTGGACGACCTATGATCGAAAGGGAGAGGTCTTCAAGGTCACGGTCATAAAGCCGAAACCCAGGCGGATGTGAGGCCCGAAGGCGCGCTGCCCGGTCAAGACCATCGCCCCTCCCACCCGACCAGGCGGGCTGCCCGGGTGAGCCCGGTAAGCCTGCGGCAGACGCCCCAGGGTCCCTTTCTAAGCGAGGAACGGCATGGGACGCAGACTCCCCAGCCTGTACAGCACCTTCGCCGACTGGTTTCACCTGCTGACAGCGCCCGAAGAGTACGCCGAAGAGGCCAGCGTCTACACCGGCATGCTCAAGGGCCTGGCGACTCCCAGTCCACGGACGGTGCTCGAGCTGGGCAGCGGAGGCGGCAACAACGCCTCGCACATGAAGGCTCACTTTGAGCTCACCCTGACCGACCTGTCGCCGGAGATGCTGGCGGTGAGCCGCGCCATCAATCCTGAGTGCGAGCACATCCAGGGAGATATGCGCCAGCTCAGGCTCGGCCGTCTGTTCGATGCCGTCTTCGCCCACGACGCCCTTGACTACCTCCTGACGCTTGACGATCTGGCCAGGATGGCTGAGACGGCCTGGGTGCACTGCCGGCCCGGGGGAGCGGTTCTTCTCGTCCCGGACTGCGTTCGCGAGACGTTTCGGCCGGCGACCGAGCACGGCGGTCACAACGGCCCACAGCGTGCGCTGCGCTACCTGGAATGGAGCTGGGACCCGGACCCCTCGGACACCACCTACAACTCCGAGATGGTCTATCTCATGCGGCAGGCCGATGGCAGCGTGCAGGTCGAGCACGAGCAGCACCTGCTTGGCCTGTTCAGCCGGGCCGACTGGCTCGCCGTCCTGACGGAGGCCGGCTTTCACGCCCAGTCCATGCCCTTTGGCCTGAGCGGCGTGGAGCCCGGTTCGCTGGAGGCCTTCGCGGGAGTGAAGCCGCTTTCGTGAAGCAGTGCCCGGATCCTCCCGCGCTTGCGATGCACGCCGAGGGCCAGCGGGCCGCAGGATGGATCCGGCTGGCTGGTCACCGCCGGCGCGGCTCCTGGCTCCGCCGCCCGGCGCGACAATCCTTGGTAGTGAGCCCGCTTCCATCGTGCGGCCTCCCGCTACAGCCGCGGGATCTTCGCTGGCTCGAGGCCGTCGGGTCGCCTCCGCCCTCCCCTGCAGGGCTTTCAGCCAACGATTCGCGCTCGGTTGAGGAGATACGATGAGCACGCTCTCTCGCAGCTACGACCGGATCGATGCCGCCTTGACGACGTGGATGGCCCGCAACGGCATCCGCCTCCTGCGCCTGAGCCTGGGCGTCGTCTTCTTGTGGTTCGGCGTCCTCAAGTTCTTCCCCGGGCTGAGCCCCGCCCAGACGCTGGCCGGCAGCACCATCTCCATCCTGTCCTTCGGTCTGCTCACCCCCGAGGCAGCGGTGCTCATTCTCGCCGTCTGGGAATGCCTGATCGGCGTCGGGCTGATTGCCGGCTACTTCCTCCGGGCGACGCTCTTCCTCCTGTGGCTCCAGATGCTCGGCACCATCACGCCCCTGTTCCTCTTCCCCGAGCTGTGCTTCACGCTCGTGCCGATTGCGCCCACGCTCGAGGGTCAGTACATCATCAAGAACCTGGTCCTGGTGACGGCCGGCCTGGTCATCGGGGCAACGGTGGGCGGCGGCCGGCTCGTTGCTCGCCCTCCAGGGCAAGATGCGGCCTGACAACATGCGGGATCCCCGGACGAGCGCCGCGCTCTGGGACGGACCTCGGGAAGGTCGCCCGGGATAGGGCGCCTGGCCCGCCCGCGTGGGCGACCCTCCAGGGGGCCTGGGGGGTTCCGTCGGGCGGTCCGCTCAGCCGCCAGCCCGCTTCCGCTCGGGGACGCGCCAAGCCGAAGACGAGGAGGGGTCCGCGTGCCATCCAGCCCTGTCGCCGTCGTCCTCGCCGCGCACGGAGCGCCGGCCACGGACTATCCTCGCATGCGCGTCGGCCTGCTCATGATGCTGGAGTTCTCGGGCAAGCTGGCGCAGCGCCTCCCGCCCCTGCGCGCCTGGCGGGAGCGGTTGGCCACGCAAGCGGCCACGTGGCCGCGCACGGCCGAGAACGACCCCTACAAGGCGGCCGTCGACCGGCTGGCGGCGCACTTGAGCCGGCGTCTCGGATGTCCCGTCCTGGCTGCCTACAACGAGTTCTGCACGCCGCCCATCGGCCAGGCGATCGACCAGGCCATCGCCGGCGGCGCCCGCCAGGTCGTCGTCGCGCCGACCATGCTCGTGCGCGGCAACCAACACACGGAGCTCGAGATCCTGGAGGCGGTGGTCCAGGCCCGCCGCCGGCATACTGGCGCCCTGATCCACTATGCCTGGCCCTTCGAGGAGGGCCTGCTCGTGTCGCTCCTGGCCGAGGTCGTCACGCAGCACCTGTCGTCCTCCGCGACGCACCAAGCATGATGCGTGCTTGTCAAGACACAGTCTTCGCCAGAAGCAGCCGGGGCGCTCGCTGAAGCCCTGGACGACCACCAGGATTTGTGACGGACCCGGGAAGGACGCCCGGGACCTGGGACGGAGGCGCCGCTTGCACGGGCCAGTCGTCGCAGCACTCAAGCCCAAGTGGACTGGACGAGCACAGCCCGCGCCTTCCACCCGCCGGCCCTGATCCTCGATCCGGCCCTGGCCCGGACTCCGCCCAACACCCTCGCCCACCAACCGAGCCGTCGGCACGCGTGCTGCCTGTTTCCCCAGGGAAGGCCGCACCACGGACGCCATTCGCCCAACGCCCCTCCCCGGCGGCAAGATAGAATTCCCGGTTGCACACCATGACCACCCCTCCGGCGGAGTGAACGATGAGTTCAGCCATCCTGAGCATAGTGTCGGGCGTAGCAGGTATGCTTGGATGGGGACTGTATGACTTTCTGGGTGGCGTCTTCGCCAAACAGATCGGGCCCTTCAAGTCGTTCTTCTGGTCACAGCTGGCTGGTCTGGCAACGGCCATCGGCCTTGCCGTCGCTCTGGCAACAAGCCTGAGCGTCCCCGTTCCGGTCATCCTGGTGATCCCCCTGGCGTCCGTTCTGTATTCTGCCGGGTACCTGTTCTTCTTCAAGGGTCTTCAGATCGGCCATGTGTCGATCGTTGCCGCAACCATGAATCTGTGGGCGGTCTTCACGATGCTGTTTGCCTTTCTCTTCCTGGGCCAGCGGCTTTCTGCGACCCAGTCCCTGGGCGTCCTGCTGATTCTCGCCGGCGTTGCACTGGCCTCGACCGATTGGAGCCAACTTCGCCAGCAGGGCTTTCGGCTTTCATCCGGCGTCAGGGAGGCCGTCCTGGGGGCTTTCTTCTTCGGGGTCTTCTGGAACCTCAGCGAGATCGTCTCGGAGAGCATCGGGTGGCTCTTGACCACGCTGCTGGTGAAGCTTGGCATCGTGTTGTCCGTGCTACTGTTCTCCCTTCTCGCCAGACGGGACCTCGGCATCGCCGGGGCCGCCACCCGCACCAAGGGCATGATCGTCGTGATGGGCGTGGTTGAAGCCGCCGCCGTGGCGGCCGTCAACTACGGGCTGACGATCGGCGATGCCATCCTGATTACGCCCATCGCTTCGGCCCTGTCGATTGTGACCATTGCCCTCGCCATCCTCATCCTGAAAGACAGGGTCACGAAGCTTCAGGGGCTGGGAATGGGAGCGGCGATTGCGGGCATCGTGGTCACGGCGTTCTAGGTGCATCCCGGAGCCATCACCGGCTGCCTCCGTCGGGCAGCCATCCTCGAGGCGGAGGGCGGCTCCATCGAGGTGGTGGGCGGCCGGCGGGCCGGCGCATGGTAGGGGGTGCCCGCCCCACCGGGTTGCGCGACAATCCCATGCGACCGCCCGGATCCGCCCAGCATCGAGGCTCGAGGCCTCGGCCGCTGGCTGCTACCTCCCCGGGCCCCTCCTCCAAGAGGGATGGGATGTCCACAGCAGGCCCTTCGGAACCCGCAGAAGTCCTCGCCAGGTTCGTGCGAGCTCCCTCCGAACTCGAAGCGCTGCTTGCCGATCTGCCCGCCGGCCAGCTGCAGACGGAGGCCCACCCCGGAGGCTGGACGCTTGCCCAGGTGATCCACCACATCGCGGACGGGGACGATCTATGGAAAGCCTGCATCCTCGCAGGTCTCGGGGAGGCTTCCCCGGTCTACAGCCTGGAATGGTATTGGTCCCTCCCGCAGGATCAGTGGTCCCAATCGTGGCGCTATGCCAGCCGCCCCATCGCCGACTCGCTGGCCCTATTCCGCGCCAACCGGAGTATCACGGCGACGATCCTGGCCGGGACCGCCCGCTGGTGGGAGCGCCAGGTCAGCATCCGGTCCAATAGCGGCGCACTGGAGACGACCACCCTCCTGGAGGTGGTCGGGGATCAGGCAGACCACGCCCTGCAGCATGTGGAAGAGATCAGGCTGGCGCTCGCTCCGCCGCCTGGTGATCGGGCCCACATCCTCCCAGTTGTTCGCTGAGGCCCGGGAGGACCACAAAGCTCTGCGACAGGCCCCCGGGAAGAACGCCCGGGACCTTCGGCCGGCGGGCTGGTGGATAGGCCAGGGCGCCGGCTCCACCAGAGTGCGCGACAATCCATGGACGTCCGCCCGCTTCCGCGGCGCAACCTGGCCCGGCACCCCCGCCGAGTCCCAGCGCCGCACCTGGCGAAAGGAGTCCCCGATGCCCAACCATCCGCTCCGTTCCTCCGCCCTCGTCCTGGCTGCCACGATCGCAGTCGTGTCGCTGTCTTGCGCCCTCTTGCCGGTCGGGTCTCGCCCGGGGGAAGGTGGCGATCCGGGCCTGAGCCCTCTCGCCACGCCGACGCCAACGGTCGGCCTGCTCTCGCCGGACACACAACCGGATCCAACGACACCCGACTCGCCCGGGCAGATGGAGATCGAGCTGCGCTTCGTCGATCCCGCCTCCCAGCAGACCTGCGTAGCGCATTTCCCCTTTGGCGAGACAGCCGAGGGTGGCCAGCGCAGAATCTCGGGCGGCGGGCTTCTCGATTGCCAGTGCGAGGTGCAGCAGTGCGGGGACGGCGCCTGCGTCATGTACCACAGCAGCTACTACATGGAGGCTGACCTGAGCGGCGTGATTCAAGCGAGCTCGGCGAGCTACCCCGAGGGCGCACTGGAGGCAGGGCTGGCCGGCACCTTCACCATGAAGCAGTACTGGACCGACATCCCGCCCGGGGCCTTCATGGCGTACACCGAGGACAATCCGGCCGTGATCTCCGCCTCCGACATCATTACGCTCTTCTTCCACTACACCGACGGGGCGACGCAGGAGATCAGCACCCCTTCTTCTCCCGATGCGCCCTGGGTCTTCACGCTGCACCTGCGCTAGGATCGTGTCGCAAGGATGCTGAAGTCGACCGTGTACCGGACGAGGACATCCAGCATCGGGATTGTAGGCGGCTCAAACAACCGCTGACGCCGAGATGGCCGTGAGGGGGCTGCCAGCCGGGGCGGTAGGGGCCGGCTCTCCGCTGTCGGAGTCGTCTGTGTACGCAGCTCGAGGCCGCCGGGCGACGGCCGACCCTGCCTGCCTGAGAGGGTTTCGATGAGCATCAGGGTAGACCCGGAGGAGAACGAGATCCGAGCCCTCTTCCTCCTGGCCGGCATCAAGGGCCACGAGATCCTGGAGGTCGGGTGCGGGGACGGCCGCCTGAGCTGGCGCATGGCCCGCCAGGCGGCCCGCCTCCTGGCCATCGATCCCTTCGAGCCATCCATCCTGCGCGCCCGGAGTCAGCTGCCTCGCGATCTGAAGCCGACGGTCGAGTTTCGCCACGCCTCCTTCCAGGCTTTCGCCGCAGCATGCCCTGGGTCCTCCTTCGACACCCTGATCCTCTCCTGGTCGCTGTGTTGAATGGACTGGGAGGGCATGGTGCATGCCCTGGAACAGTCCCACCGCCTGCTCAAGCCTGCCGCCGGGCGCCTGGTGGACATCCATCCCCTGCCCGATCCCCCGCTGCTGGCGGTTCAGCGCGGGGGCAAACGCGTCTTCGCGGAGGCCTGCCCGAGCCAGGGCGCCGAAGCCTACCGCCTGGCCGACCGAGCGATCGACGAGGCCGTGCAAAGACGGCTGTTCGCCCGCGAGCAGAGCGCCATCTTCGACTTCCTCACGTACGCCCCGTCGGCCGCCGCGCTGGACGATCATCTGACAATGATCAGCGCCTTCGACCAGGAACCGGCCGATCCGGCGGCCGAACGGCTGTGGGCGGAGCTGTTCGCTCGCGCCGACAAGGCCGCCGGCGCGGCGCCATCCGGTGTCGACGTGATCCTGCTGGAGAAGGCGCGCATGACGAGCCTGCGGCCACTGCCCTGATCGGCCCTGCGCGACCATCTATGGGCGCTCGCCCGTGACCTCTGGAGAGTTCATGGAAGCTCCGATCAAGATCCTGAGAGAGAAGAGCCAGAGCGTGCCTCGGCCGCTGCCGAGGGTCACTCCGGGCGACCTGGCGCGGACCGAGACCACCCTCGGCCGGACGCTGCCGCCCGAATACGTGCAGCGTCAACTGGGCGCTGGAGATGTCGTCTTTGGCACGCTTGAGCCCGCCACGCTGCCGCCCGAGAGCGGACACACGTACATCGGCAGCGTTGTGGAGGGTGCACGAGCTGCGGGAGTCCCGGCCAGCCTCCTCCCGATCTCCGAAGACAACGGCGCCTACGACTGCCTGGCGCCCGATGGCGAAGTCTAGTACTGGGACCATGCTCCGACGCAGGAGACGTGGGCTTCCCTGGCGGCCTGGGTTCGGGAGGTCCGGCTATCCAGCGCCGAACAACCTTCCGAAGCCCTGGGGATCGCCAGGATTTGCCACTGACCCCGGGAAGAACGCCCGGGACCTTCGGCCGGAGGGCTGGGCCTCGATTGCAGCTTGCCTCGCCGGCTACGCTGCCGCAGAGCAGGCTGGCTGTTGCCAGCCCCCGCCAGCCAGCATGGCTCGAAGCCGCTGGACCGCCCGTATGAGACCTCCCAAGTCCCGGGTCATGTCGAGGTCCCGCTGTATAATCACGTCCAGGGATTGCGATGAACTCGGCTGCCGTGGATCTTCAGCGAGTTGAGCTCATTTGCAAGGCGAATGGCATCACTCGCCTGCTTCTGTTCGGATCGCTTGCCAGGGGTGAGGCCACGCCAAGCAGTGACGTGGACCTGATCGCGGATCTTCCCGCAGAGGCGACCCTGCTGGATCTAGTCCGGATCGAGAGGGAGTTCACTTCCGCACTTGGGATGGAAGTGGACCTACTCACGCGGGACTCGATCAGCCCCTACATCCGCGAGCGCATCGCGGATGACATCCGAGTGCTCTATGAAGCGAAGTGAGACAGCTTATCTCCAGCATCTCCTGGATGCGATTCTGCGCGTCGAGTCGTATCTGCTGGACCTGGACGAAGCCGCTTTCCTCGCCGATCCACGGACGCAGGACGCAGTTGTCCGTCAACTTGAGATCATCGGTGAGGCGACCAAGAAGCTGTCCCCAGAGCTTCGGGGCCGCAGCCCTGCCACTCCCTGGCAGGATATCGCCGGGATGCGGGACAAGCTCATCCACAACTACTTCGATGTTGACTTGCGCCGGGTATGGAACACGGCGAAGCGGGACCTTCCGCCCTTGAAGGCCGCCGTCATCGGGCTCCTCGACGTCGACAAGGGGCGCTAGTTCCCCTCCCTGGGCGTGGTCGCACTGAGCCGGGCCTTCCAACAGCTGGCAAGAGCCCCGAACAACCGCCGGCATCTGAGGCTGCCCCTGCGGACCGCGCTTTCGGGGGCACTCGGATCGCCGGCCGGCCGAGCGTAGAGTAGGCTACCTGTTGCCCGCGTCCCCCGAGCGGCTTGGCCGGAGTCCCGTGGCCGGCCGGGAGGCCGAAGCCAGGAGGGTCGACAGATGCGCAGTTGGCAGGCTCGTCTACTTGAGATCTACCTGATCGCAAAGAGGCGCTTCGCAGACCCATCAGGCAAGCTCGACGTGGCGAGAGAACGGGCCGACGTCGAGTCCATGGCGTCTCTGTTCAAGCCCCTGCATGCCATTCGCTGCCAGCCGGCCGTGGCCAACGGAGTACCCGCCGAGTGGATCGTCCCGGAAGGCCTGACGACCTCGCGCGCCATCCTCTTCCTGCATGGGGGATCGTTCAACTCCGGCTCGATCTCAAGCCATCGAACGCTGGCCGGCAATGTCGCTTTCGCCTCCAAGGCTCGTGCCTTGCTGATCGACTACCGCCTCGCCCCGGAGCACCCCTTCCCGGCGGCTGTCGAGGACTCGATCGCAGCTTATGAGTGGCTCCTCGAACAGGGCTGTGCCCCCGGCGAGATCGTGGTGGCCGGGGACTCGGCCGGAGGGAACCTGGCCCTGGCCCTGCTCATCTTCCTGCGGGATCACAACCGGCCCCTGCCGGCGGCTGCCGTGTGCCTCTCGCCCGCGCCGGACCTCACCTTCTCGGGCGAATCATGGGCCTTCAACGCCACGAAGGACCTGATGCTGGACGAGAGGAAGGAGCGCCAGGCGATCGAGATCTACCTGCGCGGCGCAGATCCGCGCGCACCTCTGGCCTCCCCCACCTTCGGCGAGCTGGCAGGGCTGCCTCCGCTGCTGATCCAGGTCGGCTCGCATGAGATGCTGCTCTCCGACGCGACCCGCTTTGCCGAGAAGGCCCGGCGCGCCGGGGTCGACGTCACCCTGGAAGTGTGGCCCGAGATGCAGCACGAGTGGCAGTTCGCCGCCAGGATCCTGCCCGAAGGCAGGCAAGCCATCATGCAGGTTGGCGGCTTCGTGGAGACGGCCTGCTCCTCGTCCGCCCAGCGCGGGCGAACCGCTGCCGCCTGAAGGCTCGCCCGCTGCCTGGGTGACCGCCCCGACCCGGTGCGCCCGACTGGCGCACCCTCACCGCTTGCACCCCGCTGTCGCCGGCGTCACAATCCCCCAGAGGCGTGCCGCGCTCGCCGGGCAGCCTGGCTCGACGCCCTCCTTCCTACCGCACCGGCCACCTGGAGGCAGCACGCCTCCAGGTCCACATCATCATCGAGGAGGCATTCCCCATGGCCAAGGTCACGGTTCTGGGCGGCTGCGGCGCCGTCGGCAGCGTCGCCGTGAGGACGCTGGCGCACAGCGGCGTCTTCTCCGAGGTCGTCATCGGTGACGCCAACAGCGACAAGGCGCGCCAGATGGCGGAGGAGCTCGGCGCGGGCGTTACGGCCGTCGCCTGCGACGCCCAGCATCCGCCGAGCATCAAGAAGGCCGTGGCCGGCAGCGACGTCGTCCTGAACTGCGTCGGGCCGTTCTACACGACCGTCAAGCCGATCCTGGCGGCGGTGATGGAGTCGGGCATCAACTACGTCGATGTGTGCGACGACGTCGACGTGACCCTCGAGCTGCTCGAGATGGATGCGGCCGTGAGGCAGGCGGGCATCGCCGTCCTGCTCGGCATGGGCTCCTCGCCCGGGATGACCAACGTCGTCGCCCGCTTCGCCGCCGACGCCCTGCTCGACACGACGCACTCGGTCGACATCTTCCACACGCATGGCGGCGAACCGACCGAAGGCGCCGGCGTGATCGAGCACCGCTTCCACTGCATGTCGATCCCCATCCCGATGTACCTGGACGGCCGACTGCAATACGTCAACTACTTCGAGCCGGACGGGGTCGCCCTGCGCCAGACCTTCACCTTCCCGTACATTGGCGAGACGCCCATCTACCCCTACCCCCACCCCGAGCAGATCACGCTGCCGCGCTACCTCAAGCTGCAGCGCGTGACCAACAAGGGCTCGGTCCTGCCGGAGGCCTACTACAACCTGACGGGCGAGATGGTGCGGCTCGGGATGGCCAGCAAGGAGCCCGTCCAGGTGCGGGGTCAGACGGTCGTGCCCTACGACTTCGCCATCGCCTTCATCATCCGCCAGCGCGAGCGCATCCTGAGGGAGGCCAACTTCGGCCGGCAGCGGGGCTGCGTCTCGGTCATCGTGCGCGGCACGAAGGACGGCAGGCCCCTGGAGTATCGCTTCCACATGGCCTCCACCTCGCAGGCGCTGGGCGAGGGCACGGGCATCCCCGCCGCCATGGGCGCCATCCTGATGCAGCAGGGCAAGGTGCAGGGCAAGGGCGTCCTGCCGCCCGAGGCGTGCCTGAATCCCTTCGAGTTCCTGGGGATGGCGACGAAACTCTTCGCCCGCGACGCCAGCGCCAAGGGCGCGGCCGAGGAGGAGAGCTTCATTGTCGAGGAGGTCGATGAAGCCGGCCGCTCGACGCGCATCAAGATGTGAGTCCGTCCCCGGAGATGGCGGCGTCCGCCAGCGACCGCAACGCGGTCGTCGGATGTTGGAGCGCGTCCGGCGGGACCGGACGCAGGCCGCGATGGCGGCCTTCGGCCGAACAGCGCCCGCACCCATGACCGGGAGCCCCTCGCCGCAGGCGAGGTGACGGCCGGCGCCCTTGGCCAGGCCGCGCCTTCTCCGGTGCCGGTCACGAGGTGGCAGCTCAATCGTCCCCCGGGCAGCCAACGGCGCCGACGCGGCCCGGCCCGGACGAGCGTGCTCTTCGGTTCAGCGAGCACCGCGATTCGCACCGCACACTCCGGGGCGATGACGCCATCCTGATCAGGTGGGCGAGGTCAGGATGCGCGGGCTCGTCTCATGACCAGTTAAGCATCGTCTGCTATAAGCCCCTGCATGATCGCTCACTTGCGGGAGTCCTGGCGTCGTCGAAGGCGGCAGCGCTCGGCCGAGGACCTGCCCGTCTGGTGCGAGCAGGCGGCGATCGTCGCCTCGGCCTTCGCCCGCGCCCTGGGCCAGGCCGGCCCGGATGCGCCGGGCGACGTTGTCCTCAACCGCCTCGACTGGGGGCTGGAGCACCTGCGGCGGCTGTCGACCGCTGTCCGCCGCCCGCTGGCGCAGCACGACCCTCTTCTGGCCGAGCGGCTCGAGGCGTGCCTTCGGAACGTCTACGAGCTACGCAACCAGACGCTGAGCTACCTCATTCGCTGGGGGGACTACCGGGCCGCCGAGCGAGACGCCGGCCGTGGGGATTTCGCCGAGCGCCGCCGGGCCCAGGATGTTCGCCGCGCCCGGGATGAGGCGCTGCTCCCGGCGCGTCAGGCGCTGCGCAGGCTGAACGCCGAACTGGCGGAGCTCACCCCTCATCTGCAGCGTGTCGCCGGCGAGTGGGCCGTCACGCCCCCGCCGGCCTCGCGCGCCGCCTGATCCCAACCCTCCTTCCGCACCCGCCCCGCCGGCCCCGGAAACGACCACGGGGCCCGCGCGGTCCCACTCCGACATCTGCGTCTTCCCCTTCCACGTCACTCGATCATGAGCATCGGGCCCGCGCCATTGAGGCTCAGGTCGAACGAGGCCAGGCCCGCCCGGCCGTCGTAGTCGGCGAGCTGCGATCCGATGCTCGCCCGCTCCTGCGCCACCATCTGCCAGGCGATCAGGAGGGATCTGGCCGCCTGACGGTCGGCTCCGCCCGTGATGATCTGCTCTAGATCCGTCTCGGCCCGCGTCAGTTCCTCGAGACGCTGGCGCAGCCGCAGGTAATCCTGCGTGGCGTCCTGGCTGTAGACGTTGTCGCTCTGCACCTGGATCGCCAGCCCGGTCGCCAGGCGCCGCAGCTTGATCAGCGCCTCCGGCGGCATACGGGCGCTCAGGGAGGCCGAGGTTGGTGAGCCCGGCGACACCCAGGTCGAGGACGACACGACTACGCCGCCCATCTCCGCCACGGCAGCTTCGATCTGCGCCAGAACCCGGACCGGGTCATCAACGGCGAGCGACAGGCTGGCCGACTGCACGATCACCCGCCGCCCGATCCACGGCCCATCCGGCGCTGGCGTGCAGGACTCGCATCCGACGTTGATCTCCGGTGAGAAGGGCGTCGGCGTGGCAATCGCTGCCGCGAGGTCCGTCGGCCGGCAGGCGGCGAGCAGGCCGGCGGCGAGGGCAAGGGCCACAAGGTGCTTCATGGCAGGCTCCTCCATCCTTTGCCTGAGGACGCTGGCCGCCAGGGGTTGGTTCCGGGTTGGCCGGCGAGACGCGGGACCTGACAGCGATGACGGCCGCAGCCTCCGCCGCTCCCCCGAAGCCGACCGGGTGTCAGCTTGTGTTCAGGCAGGCGCACCCGTCCCACGCTACGCTGTGCTCGACGCAGACCGGCCCTCCGGCCGGGTGCGCCAAGTCAAGGACGGGGAGGATTGAAGCATGGACCGACGGAACATCCACGTCGACACGGGCGCCGGACTGTTCTGGTTCATCGGCTGGCTGTTCACCATCGCCTTCGCCAAGTTGCTGTGGTGGCAGGCGCTGCTCGGCCTGCTGGTCTGGCCGTACTACCTCGGCCTGGCGGTGCGCTAGCCGAGCTCACCTGGTAGCGGCAGACGGATACAGTACTCGGGCCAGGCGCACGACCTGGCGGCTCGGCAGCGTCGGCGCCCCTGCCGGGTGTTTCGCGATCGAAGAGGTCCACTCAGCAGGCCACAGCACACGGTACGACCGTTCGTCTGCGGCGTGCTGCTTCGCCGCGAGACGCCCCAGGGGCACCTGCCGCCGGGCGGGTCCCTGGGGCAGCCTCGTCTGGATCCCCTCATCTCGCCGGCCATCCCCCGGCCGTTTCATCATCCAGTCCTAATGCGGATCTGGTATGGTGGTAGTCAGACGACGGGCGATGGGCGCGCATCCGCCGCCCGGTTGAATCCTACTGGTACAGAAAGGTTGATAGCAGCCAATGTCAGGACGGAGAGCCTTCATCACGGTCGTGATCACATTGCTGGTGATCGCCCTTCTGGTCGCCGCCGGTGCCATGCTGTATCGCATGGGATTTGCCCGCGGCCTGGCCATGGCCGGGACGCTGCCGGCCACCGGGCCGTTCATGCATCCCTACGGGTACGGCATGCCGGGCTTCGACGGCGGCTGTCCGCAGGCCTGGCGCCATCCAGGCGGCATGGCCTTCGGCGGCGGACACATGTTCTTCACGCCGTTCGGCTTCGGCGGCTGGTTGGTTGGCCTGCTGGTTCTGGCCGGCTTCGTCGCCCTGGTCGTGGCGGGCATCAATGCGCTGACCCGAAAGCCCCCGGCCGCGGTTCAGGCCGTCGCCGCCCCTCCGGTGCCGGTAGCCCCGGCGCCTGAGCCCACCCCGGCCAAACCCGCCCGCGGTACCGGACGAGCCCGGACCACGAAGCGGTAGCGCTCCCGATCTTCGACTGCGCCGGTGATGGGCACGCCTCATCGCTGGCGGGCAAGATGCCATGACGTGAAATGGGCGGGCCGTGAAGGCCCGCCCATTGCGTTAGCCCGATGCATTGGATGCGGCGGAAGGCGAGGCGCCGGCGCGGGACTGCGTGTCTAGAGCGGCGGACGCTCCTGGGCCGTGGCGGCCAGGTGGCGCGGGTCACGCACGCGCACGAGGAACACGGCAAAGGCCGCCAGGTTCAGCCCGGCCCCCACCAGGAACAGCAGGCCAAAGCTGCGCTCGGCCAGCCAGGCGCCCAGCAGCGGAGCCGTCACGCCCACGATCCCCAGCGTCGTGTTGACCAGCCCGGCATACGTCGGCTGCCGGCCCGGCGGGGCGAACTCGAGCGTCAGCATGATGCCGGAGGTGATCTGCCCGCCCAGCCCCAGCCCGATCAGGACGAAGGCCGGCAGGTAGACGCCGGGCCCCGGCGACCAGGCCGTCAGCGCGAAGGCGGCGGCATAGCACAGGGCGGCGATCTCGAGCGACAGCTTGTGCCCGCGCCGGTCGGCCAGCGCGCCCAGGATCAGCATCCCAACCGCCGAGCCCACCAGCATGGCGCCGGTGTAGCCGCCGACGGTCGCATCGCTGACGCCCCAGGTGCGAATGGCGCTCAGCGTGACGAAGCCGGACCCCAGCGCGCCGAAACCCAGCGTCACGCGGCCCGCCAGGTGCCAGCCGAAGTTGCCTCCCTGGCGCAGGATGTCCCCGATCCCGGACCAGTACTGGCGCGAGGTCTGGCGCGGAGGGAGCTGCGCCGGCACCGGCTCGCGCATCCGGGTCATGAAGGCCAGGCTGAGCAGGACGCTGAGCGCCCCCAGGGCGAAGATGGCCACGAAGCTCGTCGGGTAGGGAAGCGCCGCCAGCAGGGCCACGCTGGCCGCCGCGCCCAGGACGCCGAAGCCGGTCCCGATGGACGAACCGAAGCCCATGAAGAAGCCGCGCCGGTCGACGGGAAAGCAGCGCGCCACCAGCTGCTGCCAGGCCGGGGCGATCGCCCCGCCCCCCAGCGAGAACCAGGCGAAGCCCGTCACCGTCAGGATCAGCGCCACGGCCGGGGCGCGCACCGCCAGCGAGGCCGCCACCACCAGCGCAAAGAGCGGCAGCCGCTCGGCGAACAGGCCGACGTTGACCATGATGGGCAGCATGCGCGGCGCACGTTCGGTGGCATGGGCGGTGAAGAGCTGCGGCAGGTACCAGCCGCCCTGCGCCAGGAGCGCCACCAGCCCGACGGCCAGCGTGCTCGTGGTCAGCTTGGAGATGAACAGCGGCAGGATGGTGGTCGAGGCGATGAACGACATGCCGAAGAAGAAGAAGCCCACCTCGCCGACGCTGACGGCCAAATTCCAGCGGTAGTTGCGGCGCACCTCGCGCTCGAGCGCCTCACCCTCCTCGAAGGTGGGGTACGGCCGGTCGAGTCCGAGCAGGCGGCGCAGGAGCGGGTGCGATGGAGGCATGGGCTGTGAAGTGGACAGGAAGCAGTTCAGCTTCCGTCAGCCTCCAGGATCACTCGAAGCTGATCGGCATACGCCCGGCCGTCGGCGTTGTCCGACAGCAGCGTGATCGCCTGCGGCTGCGCCACGCCCAGCCCGAGCTCGACCGCCCGGGCGATCTGCTCGAGCTCGAAGACGCGCCCGCGGCTGACCTCGCGCGTCGTCCCCAGCTGGCGCAGGATGGCGACGCCGATGGCGTCGATGGCCACGCGGTCGACGCCGGCGAGGATGATGCCCGCCTCCACCTTGGCGCCCACATCCGGTCCGCCGGAGGTGAAGGCCTCTACGCCGTCGAGCACGACCAGCGCCGGCGAGTAGGCGGCGTTGATCTCGGCGATCATGCGGCGCTGGTCGGCCGAGTTGTGCAGCTCGGTCATGTAGTCATAGCTCTCGCCGGGCAGGCGCTTGGGCACCAGGCCGACCGAGTTCTTGAGCGAGAGCGTGAAGTGGCCGCCGAACCGGTGCGTCTTGAGGTTGCAGGTCTGGACGACGGCCTGCGCTTCGACGGCCGGCCGGGCGAGGGCGAAGCCACGCCGCCAGTGGCTACCGGGCACGTCAGCCGGCACCCAACCGTCAGCGGCGAGCTCGTCGAAGACGACCGTCTGGCACCCCAGTTCAGAGGCCAGGTCGAAGGTACCCACGGCCTGCATGACGGCCCGCGTGTCGCCCATGCCGGAGCGGTCGCCGAGCGTGATGCTGGCGGCGCCCAGGGCCCACAGCCGTTCCACAAGCGCCCGCAGCGTCTCGGCGTGCGTCGAGCCGGGAGCGGGATCGGCGCTGTTGAAGTTCGGCTTGAGGAAGACCGTCTTGCCCTCGACCGGGTTGGTTCCCAGCAGGTCGAGCGCCCGCTGCACGCCCTGGGCGCGATCCGTGCTGCGAACGAGGGCCACGCGGCCGGCAAGCGATTCGGGCGTGGGTGTGGCAGGCATCATCGTCGGCGCTCCCTCGGCAAGCGTTGTGGATGTGGCATTAGAAGGAAGGAAAGGCGTGCTCGTCGCAGGGCCCGCCGGTTGGGAGCTGCCCGCCAGGCGGCAGGCGGCGCTGAAGGAAGCGGCCGCCGCCGCGCCGCCAAGCAGTTGCAGGAACTCACGCCGGCCGAGCGGTCGGTCGGGCTGCACCTTCTTCATGGACTACCTGCGCTCTCTCCCCACAACACAACTCGGCAAGCGCCCCCTCCTGGTTGGCAGCTCCCCATCATCGTTGGCGGCCTGCGCCGCCCACAGCTTTCACAGCGGCTCCGTGCCTTCGTTCAGGATCGCCAGGTATTGGTCGTAGGCGAAGACGCGATTGCGCCGCTGTCCGGTGATTTCGCGGACGATCCCCAACGCCAACAAGCCGTCCATGCCTTTGGCCGCACTGGGAAAGGAGATGCCCGCCCGGTCGCGCACGTGATTGAGTGTGGCCAAGGGGCGCTGGCAGAGAACTCCGAAGACGCGCAGTGTCGTGGCAGCAACCCGGCCCAGTT
>DYJB01000001.1:55143-59135 GCA_020723365.1 Candidatus Aquidulcis sp.
CAGTTCCTGGACGCGCTGTCGGTCTTTGTCAAACAGACCGACCAGCCGCCGGGCGGTGTCGACGGCTCCAGCTGCAACGTGCTCTACTCCCTCCAAGAAGAAGTCGACCCAGGCTTCCCACTCGCCCTCGAGCCGCACCCCGTCGAGGAGCCGGTAGTACTCCGCACGGTGCTGCTTGAAGTACAGGCTCAGATACAGCAGAGGCCGGGTGAGGATCCCGTTTTGGTGAAGGATGAAGGCGATGAGCAGCCGCCCGATCCGGCCGTTCCCGTCAAGGAATGGATGGACGGTCTCGAACTGGACGTGCGTCAGCGCAGCCCTCACCAGCGCAGGGTACGGCGTCTGCTCATCGTGCATGAATCGCTCGAGGTCAGCCATGCATGCCTCGACATGTTGGGGGGGCGGCGGCACGTAGTGGGCGTTCCCCGGCCGGGTGCCCCCGATCCAGTTCTGTGTGCGGCGGAATTCGCCCGGCGACTTCTCGGCACCCCTTCCCCGCGCTAGCAGCCGGGCGTGCATCTCCCGGATGAGCCGGGTCGAGAGTGGGAATCCTCCCTGGAGCCGATCAAGCCCATGGTTCAGGGCTGCGACATAGTTGGATACCTCGACGACGTCGTCCAACGGCGCCCCGGGCGCTTCCTCCAACTCGAAGAGCAGCAGTTGGGCAAGCGACGACTGCGTGCCTTCGATCTGCGAGGAGAGCACGGCTTCGCGGCGGACGTAGGCGTAGAGGAAGACCTCAGGGTCTGGCAGGAGCAGTGAGATGCTATCCAGCCGTCCCAGCGCCAGCGTGGCGCGCTCCAGGAGCTGTTGTCGAGCGTGGAACAGTTCGAGCGGCGGCTCCGGCGGCAAGGGGGATGGGACGAATGCCCGGACCTGCTCGCCGCCGACGGACGTCACCTCGTACTGGCCGGTCAACCCACGTTGCACGATGCGCGCTCCTGCCCCCCAAAGGCGGGTGCCTGGTCTTGTCCCGTTGAATATGATATCACGCTATTCAGCGAATCGGCCTTCTCTCTTAATAGGGTACGGTGTGCTCTGCTCAACGCCCGATCGTCCCAGAGCGCACGGAAGGAGGGTCGAAGGCAAGCGCCTCGGTCTACGCCGCTGCCTCGACCTGCGGCCTACGCGGGGTCTCAGCCAGCAACTTCATTCTCTCCTCGAAAGGCCCGCCGCCGGCCTCGCGCCCATTGGCCCCGACACGAGGGGCGGGGGTCCGCTGCCTTGAAGTTCCCCTCAAGGCTGACCCGATCGCCGCGGGCCCCTGGTCGTCGATTGCCGCATAGCGCGCTCCGAGGCCGGGAATCAACGGTCCCCTGCGCCCCGGAAGGGAACGCAGGGGATCGGTTGGCGATCCAGCGTTGGGTCGGACTAGCGCGGCGGGCGCCCGCGGCCCAGGCTCCCCGGCCGGCGGCCGGGGGCGCTCGGGCGATGGCCGTTCCCGTTCGAGCGCGGGGCGGGCTTGGCGCTGCCGTTCCCGTTGCTCTTCGGCCGGCTCAGCGGGTCGAAGCCCTCGTAGTTGAACCCGTCCAGCCGCCGGCGCTCGAGCGGCTCGCCCAGCACCTTCTCGATCTGGCGCACCATGATCTCGTCCTCGGGCTGCACCAGCGTCAGCGCCTCGCCTTCATGCTCGGCGCGTCCGGTGCGGCCGACGCGGTGGGTGTAGGCCTCGGGCGTGTCCGGCATGTCGAAGTTAATCACGTGGGCGATGTCAGCCACGTCGATGCCGCGCGAGGCGACGTCGGTGGCCACCAGGATGTCGTACTTCGTGCCGCGGAAGCCGTCGATGGCGTCCTGGCGGCGGTTCTGCGTCATGTTGCCCTGCAGCGCCTGCACGCGGTAGCCCACCTTGTCGAGGTCCTTGGCCAGGCCGCGCGCCCGGTGCTTGGTGCGGGTGAAGATCAGCGCCCGGCCGCCGGCGCGGTGCTTGAGCATCGCCAGCAGCAGCCCCTTCTTCTGAGTCCCGGGCACCGGGTACAGGGCGTGCGAGACGGTCTTGGGCGGGGCGATCAGCCCCACCTGGATGGTGACCGGATCGCTCAAGATGCTGTCGGCCAGGGCGCGGATGTCATCCGGCATGGTGGCCGAGAAGAACAGCGTCTGCCGCTTGGCGGGCACCAGCTTGAGGATGCGGCGGATATCGGGCAGGAAGCCCATGTCGCACATGCGATCAGCCTCGTCCAGCACCAGCACCTCGACCTTCGACAGGTCGATGCTGCGCTCGGAAGCCAGGTCGAGCAGGCGGCCGGGGCAGGCGACGACGATGTCGGCGCCGCGCCGCAGGCCGTCGACCTGCGGCCGCTTGCCCACGCCGCCGTAGACCGTCAGGCTGCGCAGGCCGGTGCGGGCGCCGAACGCGCGCGTCGCCTGGTGGATCTGCTCGGCCAGCTCGCGCGTCGGCGCCAGGATGAGCGCGCGCACGCCGCGGCCCGGCCGGGTGGCCAGCCGGTGCAGGATGGGCAGCATGAAGGCCGCCGTCTTGCCCGTGCCGGTCTGGGCGATACCGATCAGGTCACGCCCGGCCAGGATGGGTGGGATGGCTTGCTGCTGGATGGGGGTGGGCTCCGCATACCCGGCCGACTGAATGCCGGCGTGCACACGGGAGTCCAGAGAGAAGGGAACGAACGTCACAAACATGCTCCTTGGCTGTGTTGAGCCAAGTCGCACGCTTAGCCCTACAACAACAGAAACCGGCAGCCCTATGCTGCCAGTCATAGAGAGATCGTGTCGCAGGCACTCGGCCTGCGGTCACGCATCGAATACTACCACACTTTATCCTGATTGGCCAGCCCGGGAAACCGGGGGGCGGTGGCCTGCGCCGGATCCCGCCCAAACTGCCTGGCGCCGAGCTACCCTTCCCGCTGCCCCATCCTCCTACCGGAATTGGCTTCACGCTTCCGGCAACGCCGGCCCGGACAGCCTGACCGGGCACCCGAACAGGGAGGCGCCCGCGTGGGCGCCTCCCGATCTGTGTTCATCGACGCTCCGCGAAGCCGGCGTCACTTCTCATCACACCGCCCGCCGACCGCGACGGCGGAGGGGATCCACTTGCAGGCGGCAACGGCGGTGCAGGAGTTCTGGTCCTTGAAGCTTTCACAATCGACGGGCGTGGCGGTCGGCGGCGCGACGTAGACCACCGGCAGTGGGCCGAGCTCACCCTCGATCTCCAGCCCGGGCTGCCCGGCCCAGATCCAGCACAGCCGATTCAGGTTGGGGCTCAGGATTTGGAGCCAGGTGCTTTCCGCGTTTCGCCCACGAACGGGCGCCTGCGTGCCGGCGAAAAGCGTGTCATCCACTTCGTAGGCCGTGCCCGGACCGGAGCGGCAATTGGTGTCCAGGGGCGCCTTCACGCCCGGCTCGATCGGCAACGCCGGCGGCTCGGTCAGCATGGGCGGGACGGTCGCCACCGGCATGATTGTCACCAGCGGCTCCGGAATCAGCGTGGCGAGGGTCGGGATGTCCACCGGACAGGCTACTCCCGGCGACTGCACAAAGAACGAGCGCACTTCCGAGAACGGATCCTCTGGCGCGCCGGCCGGATCGGTCTTGATGCGCCAGTAGTAGGTGTGGCATTCCTCGAGCGGGATCTCGTCTCCGGGCACTGTCCAGACGCTCTGCAGGAGCGGGATGCGGCGCAGGTACTCGTCGAAGTCCGGCGAGTCGGAGATCTGGATCCAGAAGACGTAGCTCACCAAGCAGGGTGTGGGGTCGTCCCAGGCAAAGGTGATGTCGTCGGTGACGGCGAAGGCTGCGTCGTCCGCCGGGCTGATCAATTCGACCGGCAGCATCTCGTCCGAGGCGGTGCACTCCGGGCCGGTGAAGAACTGCCCGACCGTGCTTGGGCCGCAGGGGTCGTCCCCCGGCCCGATCTCCAGGCAGGCGGCCTGGCGCCAGTAGTAGGTGTTGCCAGGCTGCAGCGGGATCGGCCAGTACATGCGCCACGTCCCGGGTGAGACTTCATCGTCGTACTGGACCCTTCCGGTCCCGCCGGG
>DYJB01000105.1 GCA_020723365.1 Candidatus Aquidulcis sp.
GCTGTGCAACGCCTTCACCGAGCTGAACGATCCGGTGGATCAGGAGGCGCGCTTTCTTGAGATGGGCCGGGACTACGCCGCGGAGGATGAGGAGCGGCACCCGATGGACGAAGACTACCTGCAGGCCATGCGCTACGGCATGCCGCCCAACGGCGGCTTCGGCATGGGCATCGACCGCCTGACCATGCTGCTCACGGGCCGCCCGACCATCCGCGAGGTGATCCTCTTCCCTCACCTGCGCAGCCGGGACTAGGCCGTCGCTTCCCTGCCCGCAACGGCGTCCCGAGGCGCAGGATGCCGGCGTGGATCTCGGGCGCGTGAGGACGGGGATGGAGCCGCGAGCCCCCGGTCACGCGCGTTGATCCGGCTGAGCGGGTGCGCGCCGAAGGCCGGCTGCCAGGCCGAAGTGGGCGCGACCATGGCCTGCAGCCCTGAGCTGTCTCGGTCATTCCTCGGCCGGAAGGGCGGGGAGGCGAGCAATGCCCGGGACGGGCGAGAGCAGCAGAAACACCCCTCCCAGGGCCGAACCAAGCCCTCCAATCCACAACCCCGTCCGAATCCCGAACGCCTGCGCAATGACGCCACCTGCCAGCAATCCGAACGGGCTGAGTCCCAACGCCAGCAACTCCATGCAGGAATTCACTCTGCCGAGCAGGGCCCGGGGGGCGAGGGCCTGACGAAGGCTGAGCTCGTTGACGAAGAAGACCATCAGCGCGCAGTCCCCAATAAGCTGGGCGGATAGAAGGAACGCTGCGCCCCAAGGAGCAACGGCGGGCGCGATCGGGATCAGGAAGGCCGCCAGGCTTCGGACCAGGAAGGCGGCGAATAGTGTGCGGCCGACGCCGTGCCGATCCGACAGCCGCCCTGCCACCCCGGCCCCAAGGAGCGCACCTACTCCGCCCCCGGCGATCAGCAGGCCCAGGACCGCCGGCTGAATCGCAAGCTCCTGGACCGCGAACAGCACATAGAGCGACCCGAAGAAGCCCCCGAAGAAGTGGAAGCAGACGCTCGCGCCGGCCAGGGCGCGCACGGTGGGATTGCGGCGCACCCACGACCACCCGGCCAGCGCCTCCCTCCAGAAGCCCTCATCGTGCACTGCAGGGGCCGGGGCCGGCTCGTCTCGTCCGATGCGTCCAAGGCTGATCGCCGAGATCAGAAAGGAGGCGGCGTCGACCAGCACCGCCAACGGCCCGCCCAGGATCTGAACCAGCGATCCGCCCAGCGCCGCGCCGCCGATCTCAGCCAGCGAGTCGCCGACCTCGAGCTTGCTGTTGGCTTCAACCAGTCGCTCTCTCGAAACCAGGCTGGGGACATAGCTCGGGTAGGCGACGTCGAACAGGACGGTCCATCCACCAACGAGGAACGAGACGACCAGCAGCAGCGCCAGGTCCAACCGGTCGAAGAGCGCCGCCAGGGGGATCGCCAGCAGAAGCCCCGCCCGGGCGAGGTCGGCGGCGATCATCAGGGGCCTGCGCCGGAAGCGATCCGCCATCCAGCCGGCAGGGACCCCGAAGATCAGGGCCGCCACCGATCCCGCCGCGGCCAGGACGCCAAGCTGCATTGGGCTTGCCGAGAGGAAGAGCACCGCCGTGAGGGGGATTGCCTCGCGGCTGACGGTTGAGCCGAGGGCAGAGACCGTCTGTCCTACCCAGAGCCGCCGGTAGCTCGCCTCACGCCACAGCGATGCCGCCGCCTGGGACGGTGGCTGAGTCGCCGGCCGAGTCACCGCCCTGTCAGCCCGGTAGGCACGGTCGAGCCCGGCTCGCCGCTGCTGACGTTGCTCCGCACGACCATCGGCCACGCGCCAGGTTCGGAGGGTCTCATGTGAGCGCCGGCCGCCACCCGGCCTTCTTGCGCCAGGCGGCGTAGCGGGAGAACAGGTGTACCCAGTACGGCGACAGCCTCCCCAAGACCTCGGTTGCGGGGAGCGCCGCGCGCAGACCCTCGGCGTCGTGGAAGGCCGGAAGCCGGACCGCTGTCCGCCCAACTTCGAAGTAGGCGTGCGCGTCGGAGCCGGCGGTGCCGGGTTTGCCGACCGCCGCAGCCAGCTCGGCCGCGCGCCGATTGTGGGCCGCCGACGCTACGCGGGCGTTGAAAACCTCGATCGCATCCACCAGCGGCAAGATGCGTCGCAGCTCGTCCTCCCGCCAGTGCCCGGCGCGCAGCGCGTCATAGGGGTGGGCGACGCTGATCACGGCCCCCTGCCGGCGCAGGATCTCGATCGTCCGTTCAGGCGTCAGGCCAGGAGGCACCAACTCCTGCACGTAGTAGGCCAGCAATTCGCCGCCCGTCGTCATGATCTCCTCACCGGGGATGATCAGCTCCGGGTCCAGGCGGGCGGCGATGCGCGCACCTTCGAAGACGTTGTGGTCGGTGATGGCCAGGCGCTGGAGCCCACGCCGCCGGGCCGTCTCGATCAGCCGGCCAGGGAGCATCAGCGAGTCCTTCGAGTGGCAGGTGTGGCAGTGAAGCTCGGCGAGGAGGGTCATGACGGCCAGCCCATGGGAGGCGGGCCAAATGTACCACGTCAGGACCGACCCTATCTGGCTTTCCGGAGGAGCGAACCGGTGCCCCCGCCGCCTGGGGCCGTCTGCTCCTTGGGGCATGCACTCCTGCCGCTGCGGAGGCTGGTTCGTGGTGTGCCTTCGAGCGCCGGTTCGCCAGACCGCGACCCGGTGGACGAACAGGAATCGGAGTCTTGCGGATGCGGAAAGAAGCCCGCCGCCCGGGTCAGGGCCCCTTTGCCTCGGATAGCCGATGCGAGGAGTTGAGAGCCGGCCGAGCGAGCCTGAGAGTCGGCATCGTGCAAGCTTGGCGCACGACTCGGTCGGCCGGACTCGGCCAAACCAGGCCCTGTTGGAGAAGGACAATGAACAGCGGAGCTCCCTTCGGCACCGGCTTCCTGCCAGTCCTGCGCTCTACGCTGATCCGTTGGGAGCGCCTGCGTATCCCGTACAACCTCATCCTGATCGCAATCGTCATTGTGCCCGTCGGCGGAGGTCCGGTGGAGCTGCCCGAGCTGGCGGACCTTCCGATCCTGGCGGTCGGTGCAGTCCTGGCCAACCTGTGCTATCTGGCTGGACCGGCGGCCGAGTCGTATCTCGCCTGGCTTGGACTGAAATCCAGATGGGTGACCCTGGCCCTTTTTGCGGGAGGTGTCCTGATCTCCTTCCCCCTGGTCTACATGTTCGGGATCGCCTACGTGCTGTCCAGTAGCTGATGCCGGCGTGTGGCCAGGGGGTTCGAGCGGATCGCGCCTCGTGCGGCTGCGCCTGGGGCGACCTCCTCACGCCGAGCCCCGGGGGCCTCGCCACGCCAGCGCCGATGGCGATGCCATAGCAGGAGGAGGGGTCGCAGCGAGCCGGGCAAGAGTGAGGGCTGGCTGCGCGCGCCGACTAGCGTGCGCTCGGAAGAGTCAGACTGCTCCGCGAACGGGATGCGTGTCGGCCAGGCCCAGGAGCTGCGGCCATCGGGCCCACACGATCAGCCCGAGCGCCACGCCGAACCACAACGTGGCGAAGCGGATGAGAAGCGTGGCCGCGGCGGCCGTGCTGACGGGAAGGCTGAGCACCGCCGTCAGCATGCCGGCGATGGTGCCTTCGGCCGCTCCCAGTCCGCCCGGCAGCGTGGAGGCGGCGCCCACAACGGTGGCGAAGGACAGGATGAAGATCGCCTTGCCCGCCGTCTCCCAGCCTGCCGGGACGCCCAGGCCGAGCAGGATGAGGTAGAAGCCGATCCCTTCGCCCAGCCAGGAGACCGTCCCCAGCGCCACCGCCACGAGCGTCGCTCGCGGGCGGAACACGGTAAACGATCCCTCGTACAGCTCTCGCAGCCCGCCTGCAAAACGGCGCAGCCGCTCGAAGCGCTCGGCCGCCTCGAGCACGCCCAGCGCGACGGGCCGGACCTGTGACAGCGCCACGATGGCCACCAGCGCGGCCAGCGCCGCGCCGAAGGCCGGCGCGTAGCGCGGGTAGGCGAGCACGCCGAGCGCCGAGAGAGCCAGCACCGCCAGCCCGTCGCTGATGCGCTCCGCCAGAACGACCGCCGTCCCGCGCAGCACCGGCACACCGGTCCGCTGTCTCAGCCAGACGGCCTTGAGCACCTCGCCGATCTTGCCCGGCGTCACCGCCAGGGGAAAGCCGCCGATGAACAGGCGCAGGCTCTCCCGCCACGGCAGCTCACCGGCGCCGATCTGCTTCAGGTAGAAGTGCCACTTGAGGAAGCGCAGGGCGTAGTTGATGAGGGTGCACCCGAGGGCCAGCGGCATGAGCGGCCAGGCGAAGCCGGCCAGCCGCAGGGCGACCTGACGCGCGTCACCCAGGAAGGTCAGGGCGAGAAGGACGATGAAGCCGAAGGCGAGCCCGGCCAGAAGGCGCCGTTGCAGGTCCTTCATCCGCCGCGGCGGAGGACGAGTGCCAGGACCGTGGCTGCCAGAGCGGTGGCGATCAGCGCCAGCGCCGCCTGCACGACCGTCTTGGGCTCCATGCCGGGCATGACGACCTTGCCGTCGCCGTACTGCTGGAACTGCCGTCCCCAGCGCGTGCGCAGCGCGTCGGCGACGCGGCGCCGTCCGATGAACGGGTACCAGTAGACGTTGTGATAAAAGTTGCTGGCGAAGTACGACCACGGCACGAGCGGACTCTGCAGCAGGAGCTTCTCGAACGGCTTGAGCGGGCCGTGGTAGATCAGCTTCTGTCCCCAGGAGGCGAAGGTATCTTCCTGACGGAAACCCCACGCCGGCTCGCGCTCGATGTCGTGGCCGACGATCTTGATCTGGCGCGGGTCGGCCACCCCCAGGCCGAGCTCATGGGCGCGGCGCAGGAAGCGGATCTGCATCGGATCGAAGCCCTGCAGTCGGGCGGAGACGGCGTCGATGGCCACCTGGTCGGCGGAGGCCAGCAGGACATCCTTCTCGTGCCAGCGCATGGCGCGCGGGCCGGGCCCGTCGCCGGCGAAGGTCCCGTCCATGACGGCGAACAGCCCGGGGTGGATTTCCTGCTGGATCATCAGCAGGTCCACCAGCGTGTCGTGAATCACGGCGTGAGTCCAGTGGCGGTTGCGGTGAAGCAGCCCGCCGAAGGCGTTCTTCATGGCGCCGGTGATGGTTGTGAAGACGTGGGTCTTCACCGTGGGCAGGTGCACCATGTTCAGCCCGACGAGCGCCTTGGGGATGAAGACCCCGTGAGGGTAGACCTTGTCCAGCACGAGGAAGGGTTTCTTCGGCTTGAACTCGAACCACTCGAAGTCCTGTTCGTAGAGGTAGACGCAGGGGACGGCATACTGGTCGGTGACGAAGCGGTGCTTGTTATTGAACTCGCCGACGCGCGTGTCGACGACGACGGTGTCGTTGTGTACGCCCACCAGGTCCGCATACCCGGCGGCGCGCAGGGCGCGGATGGCCCCTTCCAGCTGCCACGGCGTAGAGGAGCAGGCGGGGTACCACGTCTGCCAGGAGATGTTGATCTTCAGGCCGGTGCGCGCCGTGCGCGGCAGGGCAGACTCGAAGCCCGCCAGGTGCATGACGCGAGCGGTGTCGTCGAGGACCGTCGGGGGGGAGGTCTTCAAGACGGCGACGGTACCCTTGCCAGTGTAGTCGGTCATGCGCGGCCTCCGACGAAGATTGTATCCCACGCCCGGGGGCGCGGGAACCCGGACGCAGGGCCCAGGCGTGCTAGAATCAACTGTGCACGAGGCATGCCGCTGGCAGCCCGTGCGGAGCCGAGGCAGCTCATGGCCAAACCGCCCATCGACAGGCTGACTCCGAGCGCCGGACGCACGTCGACCGACGAGGACTTCCGCCGCGCCGTGGCGCTGCAGGTCTACCTGCCGCTTGGGCTGGGCGTGCTCATCGTGGCGCTGGCGGTGGGGCTGGGATTGGCTGCCGGTGGCGCCGGAGGTCTGTCGGCGCGCGGCATGGCCGACGTCTCGACGATCCTCCTGCTGCTGCCGCTGATGCTGCTCGGGCTGATTGCGCTGGTCGGGTTTGCCGCCGTGGCCGTTGGGGTGGAACGCCTTGTCCGCTGGCTGCCGCCTCGTTCACGCCAGGCGCAGCGCGTGGCGGCGCGCATCGCTCGCAAGTCGGAGGACGTAGCCGAGAAGTCCGTCCAGGTGATCGTCGTGCCCAAGGCGCTGGCATCCGTCCTGGGCTCCGTCTGGGGCAACCTGCGCCGCGGGCGCTGAGGAGGATCCATGCAGGACCGGCCGGGGAACTGGAAGGCGATGGCGTTGGTGGTGGGTGCCGTGGCGGGCGCGGCCACCGGCCTGGCGGCGGCGTACGTCCTGGTACGGAGAGCGGAGAGGCGCGGCGAGTCGCTCACCGTCAGCACCGGGGAAGGACTGCGCCTGGGTCTGCTGGTGATGGGACTGCTGCGGGAGGTGGCGGCGCTGCCGGATCGCAGCGAGCGCTGACAGCCTGATGCGGCCAGGCCTTCGTGCAGACGCGCCCCGAACGGGGCGCGCTTGATTCAGAAGAACCGTTGCGGGAGAGGCGAGAGCTGCTCCGGGGCGATCCCCGGCGGCAGGGTCGAGCGGGAGGGCGGAGAGGCCTCAAGGATCCGCCGCCGCAAGGGCCTCGGGCCCGGGTGACAGGGGATGGCCTCCCGCTTTTCGGGCCTTGACATCCTGGGCGTCCCGTTCTACTCTAGTTCTTGAACGAACGTTCGTTCATGCGAGAAGGACTACAGAGCGTGGACGGGTCTTCGCCGGACGCCCTCGACACCCGCAGCCGAATCCGCGACGCCGCCCTGCAGCTCTTCCTCGAGCAGGGTTACCACGGCACCTCCATGCGCCAGATCGCCCGCCGCGCCGGCGTCGCCCCGGCGGCGATCTACAACCACCTGCCATCGAAGGAAGCGCTGTTCGTCGAGCTGCTCTCGGATCTCCTGCCGCATCGCGCCATGCTGCGGGCTATGGCCGAGGCCTCCGGCGGTTCCGTCGAGGAGTTGGTGGGCGACGCAACCCGGCGCGTGGCCGAGGTGCTTGCCGTCCAGGATCCCAACCTGCGGCTGATGTTCATCGAGCTGCTGGAGTTCCAGGGCCGCCACGCCGGCTTCCTGGCCGAGGAGCTGCTGCCCGGAGCGCTGACCTTCATGAGACGCCTGCAGCAGGCGAAGGGCCGGCTGCGACCCTACTCCCCGATGATCATCGCCAGGGCGTTCTTTGGGCTGCTGATGTCCTACGCGGTGACCGTCTCTTTCTTTCGGCAGGTTGGCATGGTCGAGTTCCGTCAGGACGACCTCACCGATTTCGGCAACATCCTGCTGCACGGGATCCTCGAGCCGGCGCCGGCAGGACCGAGGTAGGTTCCGGATGCTCAATCACCGCCTGCGGGCGCTCATCCGCAAGGAATTCATCCAAATCGCCCGCGATCCGCGCACGCTCTACATCATCCTGGCCATCCCGGTCATCCAGATCTTCCTGCTCGGCTACACGGCCACGACCGACGTGCGCAATGTGCCTCTGGCGGTGCTCGACCGCTCGCGCGGTCCCGCGGCCCGCCGCCTGCTGGATGCCTACCGGGCGGCGGACTACTTCAGCCTGGCGTACGACGTCGACTCCGAGCCGGAGCTGCGCACGCTGATCGACAACGGACGGGCGCGCGCCGGCCTGATCATCCCTCCCGACTTCGAAACGCTGACCCAGTCCGGCGACACGGCCGAGGTGGCGTTCATCCTCGACGGCAGCGACCCGAACGTCGCCTCCACTTCGCTGGCGGCAGCGACCCTCATCGGCCAGGCCTTCTCCACGCGCCTGGCCATCGAACGCCTCACCCCGCTGGGAGCCGCCTCCGCCGGCAGCTCCCCCGTCGAGGTCCGAGCCCGGGTCTGGTACAACCCGGACCTGGAAAGCGCCTTCTTCATGATCCCGGCGCTGATCGGCATGATCCTCCAGCTGCTGACCTCCATGCTGACCGCCACGGCCATCGTGCGCGAACGCGAGCGCGGCACGATCGAGCAGCTGATCGTCACCCCGATCCGCTCCGGTGAGCTGGTTCTGGCGAAGGTCATCCCCTACACGCTGATCGCCTTCCTCAACACGCTGGAGATCCTGGTCATCGGAACGCTGTGGTTTGGCGTGCCGATCCGCGGCGGCCTGGGCCTGCTGTTGCTGCTTTCAGGGCTGTTCCTGGCGGGCACGCTCGGCGTTGGCCTTTTCGTTTCAACCATCGCCAAGACCCAGCAGGAAGCCATCATGCTGGTCTACTTCACCATGCTGCCGACGATCTTCCTCTCCGGTTTCTTCTTCCCGCTGGCGGCCATGCCGCCGGTCCTGCGCGCCGTCTCGTACGCCATCCCGCTGCGCCACTATCTGATCATCATTCGGTCAGTGCTGCTCAAGGGTGTGGGAGCCAGCGCGCTCACCGGCGAGATCGTCGCGCTGGCGATCTTCGGCGCCGTCATGCTGGGCGCGGCGGCGCTGCGCTTCCGCAAGCGGCTCGACTAAGGAGGACGTATGCCGTTGGACAGAATCCGTCGCGTGGCGCCGATCGTAGTCTTTGCCGGCCTGATCGTCGCCGGGCTGATCTACCTCACGGTCGTCTCCGGGGAAGGAAAGGGCCCCCTGACCGCTTCCGGTACGGTCGAGGCGGTGCAGGTGGGGGTGGCGTCGGAAGTCTCCGGGCGCGTCCTGGAGGTGCTGGTGGAGGAGGGGGATCCGGTGCGGGCTGGCGATCCGGTGCTGCGCCTCGACAGCCGGCTGCTGGAGGCGCAGCGCGAGCGGGCCCTGGCAGCCGGGGAGGCGGCCGTGGCGGCAGCGCAGCTGGAGTTGATCTCGGCACAGGTGGCGCTGGACGCCCTCTACGACAATGCTCCTCTGGCTGCGGCGCAGGCCGAGCTGGCGCTGGCGAATGCCCGCGATGCGCTGGACGATGCCCAGCGCATCAAGACCTATCAGCAGAAAGGCAACCGCGCCACGCAGGACATGCTTGACGGCGCCGAGGCCGCCGTGACGTTGGCGGAGCAAGCCCTGGACCGCGCCCAGACGGCCTACGATCGCACGGTCTCCCTGCCGGAGAACCACCCGACGCGCGCAGCCGCACGGGCCGCGCTGGAAGCGGCCCGCCGCCAGCGCGACAGCGCCAAAGCCAGCCTCAACTGGTACAAGGGCGAACCGTCCGACATCGATCAGGCCATCCTCAGCGCCAAGGTCAGCCTGGCGCAGGCGCAGCTCGGGGATGCCCAACGCCGATACGAGGAGCTGAGCGCCGGGCCCGACCCGGATCTGCTGGCGCAGGCCGGGGCGCGCCTGGCGCTGGCGAAGGCGTCGCTGGCGGCGGCGCGGGCCCAGGCCACGGTCGAGGCCGAGACGATCGATCTGCAGCTCGACAAGCTGTTGGTGACGGCCCCAATGAACGGAGTCGTGCTGGCCCGCAGCATCGAGCCGGGCGAAGTGCTCATCGCCGGCGCCCAGGCGCTGTCGATCGGACAGCTCGATCGGCTGACGGTCACCGTCTTCCTGCCGGAGGACCGCTACGGCCAGGTGGACCTCGGCGATCACGTTCAGTTGGCCGTGGATGCCTTCCCGGATCAGGCCTTCGATGCCGTCGTGACGCGTATCGCCGATCGGGCGGAGTTCACGCCGCGCAACGTGCAGACCCAGGAGGGGCGCCGCACGACCGTCTTCGCCATCGAGCTGACCGTAGCCGATCCGGACGGGCTGCTGAAGCCCGGCATGCCGGCGGATGTGAAATTCGGG
>DYJB01000308.1 GCA_020723365.1 Candidatus Aquidulcis sp.
GCGTCCTCGAAGTTGTACCCGCTGAAGGGCATGAAGGCCATCAGGATGTTGCGCAGGCGGCTCTGATCGAGCCGTCGGATCATGCGCCCGTTGTGGGCGACGGAGACACTCCCGGTTTCCTCCGAAACGACGATGACCACGGCATCGCTCACCTCGCTGATGCCCAGCGCCGCCCGGTGGCGAAGCCCCATCTGCCGTTCGGGAGAGCGCGAGAGCGTTCCGCTGGCGGACAGGGGCATGACGCAGGCGGCGGCGGCCATGCGATCGCCGCGCAGGATGGCGGCGCCGTCGTGCAGGGGCGTATTGATGTAGAAAACCTGCAGCAGCAGCTCGGGCGTCAGGCGGGCATCCAAGGGCACGCCGGTCTCCAGGTACTCGTCGAGCTTGACGTCGCGCTCGATGACGATCAGGGCGCCGCGGCGGGCGTCGGCCAGGCGTTGGGTGGCGCTGCACAGCGCGCCGACGATGCGTTCCACCTGGGCGGGCTCGGATTTCGAGACGAAGACATCACCGGCGCGGCCGAGACGCTCGAGGGCGCGCCGGATCTCCGGTGCGAAGACGACCGGCACGGCGATGAGCATCGCCGGCAGCGTGTTGCGGAAGAGGTACGAGAAGGCCGGCAGGGGAAGCAGGCTGGTCAGCATCAGGATGACCAGCAGCAGCAGGACCATGCCTCGCAGCAGCACGGCGCCCTGCGTGCCGCGCAGCAGCCGCAGCAGGAAGAAGAAGATGGCCGTCACCAGCAGCAGATCGACCAGACTGAGCCAGTTCAGCCGCTGGAAGGAGAAGACCAGTTCCTGGATCAGGTCGGACACGGCACGTTCCGGGGGAGGCGGGCCGTCAGCGGCCGGCTTCCAGGTTGCGCAGCAGTTCTTGGTAGCCCTCGGAATCCGGGGGATCCAAGGACAGGATGGTCTTGATGGTGCGAGCGGCAGCCTCGGCCTGCCCGGCGTCGAGCTGAATCTCCCCCAGCGCGTCGTACTGGGCGATGGCGTCCATCGTGCGTCCGGCGGCGCGGTAGGCATCGGCCAGGCGCGAATGCAGCGTCTGCTTGCCGGGGTGCTCGCGCGCCATCTCCTCCAGCAGGTCGAGCGCCTGCTGATTGCGACCCGACTGCACCAATAGCTCCAGGTAGGAGTCGAGCTCCTTGGCCGCCTGCTCTTCCTGGCCGAGGCGAAGGTTGAGGTCGATCACGGCGTGGCGGGCCTTGTCGTCGCTGGGCTCGATGGTGCGCAGCTGCTCGTAGACGCGCAGGGCGCGGCGCCAGTCGAGGCGCGACAGGTCGATGTCACCCATCTGGTGCAGGA
>DYJB01000106.1 GCA_020723365.1 Candidatus Aquidulcis sp.
GGCTCATCGAGTCCCTCCGGAGATGACGGCGATCAGCCGGATCCGGTCGCCCTCCAGGATTAGTTCGTCGTCGGTCATCAGCTCGCCGCCGCGCGTGGGCAGGACGCTGTCCGGGTTGACGCCGATCTTCTCCAGCGCGTGGCGAAGCGTCGAGCCGGAGGGGACCTCGAAGGTCTTGTCGCGCAAGGTGATTTCGGCCGGCATGGTCAACCTCATAGTCATTCTACCGGCCCGCAGGACGGCGCGTCAAACCCCCGACCCCGGGGCGGCGCCGGGCAGGACGAGGGCGGTGGACCTTGGGGCGGGCGACCGCGTCGGTGCGGTAAGGTGTGGCAGCCGGCGCGCCGATGGTCGCCTCGGGCGGGGGAGGGCCGGCGCCGGTACCCCCAGTGGGCTCATTCCGGATTCCTGGCGATGGTGGGCGGATCTGGACTCGATGCAATCCATTGCAGCGAGTGTCCCGCCGGCCTTGGCGGAATGCGCATAGCCAAGTCCGCAACCCGTCCCAGCCGCATCCCGGCGGGGAATGGAGCTTTTCGGCGAAGCGCCGTCCACGTAATGACTGCCGGTCGTTCAGGCGGCGGGGCCCGGCGCGGTCTGGTCTTCACGCGCCTTCATCGCCTGGAAGGCAGCCAGCGCCACCTCGATCATGCTGGCGTCGGGCTCGCGTGTGGTCAGGCCCTGCAGTGCCAGATTAGGAGCGATGATGGGCTTCATCCATGCCCGGGCACTGAAGCGCGCCGTCAGGCGGATGTACTCATAGGCCAGTGCGGCCAGCAGAGGGACGGCGACGACGCGGCTCGCCAGGCGCAGGCCGAGCGACATCTCCGGTAGCAGGCTGAACAGGATCACGGAAAAGACAACCACGGTCAGTAGGAAGGAAGTGCCGCAGCGGGTGTGCTGACGCGGGAAGGCGGCGATACCCTCGATCGTCAATGGGGCGCCGGCCTCGAAGGCGTTGATCGTCTTGTGCTCAGCTCCGTGGTACGCGAACACGCGGCGGATCTCCGGCATGCGCCCGATTGCCCACAGGTAGGCCAGCAGGATGGCCAGACGCGCAGCGCCCTCCAGGGCGTGGGCCCAGCCCGTGGCCCATCCCAGCCACCGTTCGACAGCCACTCCGACGGCGGCCGGAGCGACAAAGAACAGCAGGATGGCGAAGGCGAAGGAGGCGACCATCGTGAGCGCCATGGCGGTGGGGCTGACCGGACGATCATCGCCGGACTGCACATTGGCCGAGAAGGTCAGGGCGCGCAGGCCGAGCGACAGCGAATCCCACAACACAAGCAGGCCGCGCAGGAAGGGCAGGCGCGCCAGGCGGCCACGATAGGCAGCCGGGAGCTCCTGGTGTTCGATGCGGATCTGCTGGTCAGGTGCGCGCACGGCCACGGCGCAGGCGCGCGAGCCGCGCATCATGACGCCTTCCAGGACGGCCTGGCCGCCGTAGCTCGGGAGCCGCTCGGCCATGCCCTAGCGGCTCGCGGCCAGGTGCAGGTAGTGGATGAAGACCTCCACGCCGCGCCGGAAGTTGGGAAGATGGAACTTCTCATTGGGGGCATGCAGGTTGTCATCCGGCAGCCCGAAACCCAGCAGCAGGCTGTCGACGCCCAGAATCTCCTGCATCAGCCCGACGACAGGGATGCTGCCGCCCTGGCGGGCGAAGATCGGCTTCTTGCCCCACACCAGCTCGAAGGCGCGCATCGCCGTGCGCGTGGCGGCGGAGTCGCGCTCGGCGATCGCCGGGCGGCTGCTGGCGTGCTCCAAGAGCTCCCAGGTAACGGTGGGCGGCATGGCGGCTTCCAGGTAGCGGCCAAGGGAACGCAGGATCTCGGCCGGATCCTGATCAGGCACAAGTCGCATAGAGAACTTGGCCATGGCAAGCGAGGGGAGCACGGTTTTGGAGCCCTCTCCGGTGAAGCCCGAGAGCAGCCCGTTGACGTCCAGCGTCGGGCGGGCCGAGGCGCGTTCGGCGGGCGTGTAGCCGAGCTCCCCACCGCCCAGCGCCGGCGCGCCGGTGTGCTCCAGCCACCAGCTATCCGCGCGCAGCGGGTGCCGGCGGTTCTCCCGATGTTCGTCGGGCGGGATCGGGCGCACGCGGTCATAGAACCCGGGAAGCGTCACCCGGCCGCGAGCATCGTGCATGCCGGCAATGACTCGGCACAGCACATTGGCCGGGTTCTCCACCGCGCCCCCAAACTCGCCGGAATGCAGGTCGCCGGCCGGGCCGTGCACCCGTACTTCGAAGTAGGACAGGCCGCGCAGCGTATAGGTGATCGAAGGGAGGTCCGGCGCCTGGATCCCGCCGTCGCCGTTCAGGCAGTAGCTGCAGGCCAGCAGGTCCCGATGCTCGGACAGGAAGGCGCGTAGATTGGGGGATCCGACCTCTTCCTCGCCCTCGACGATAACCTTCAGGTTCACCGGCAGGCTGCCGGTGCGGGTGATGGCCTCCAGCGCCTTGAGGAAGGCCAGCAGCTGGCCCTTCATGTCGGATGCGCCGCGCGCGTGCAGATCGTCGCCAATGATCGTCGGCTCGAAGGGGGGCGTCTTCCAGAGCGCCAGTGGGTCGGGCGGCTGCACATCGTAGTGCCCGTAGTAGAGCAGCGTGGGCTGGTCCCTGCCGGCCTTCAGGTACTCACCGTACACCACCGGGTGCTTGGCGGTGGGGAGGATGCTGACGCGCTCGAAGCCCAGGCGGCGCAGGTGGTCGGCCAGCCACTCGGCGGCGCGCTGCATATCGGGTCCGTTCTCCGGCAGCGTGGAGATCGACGGGATGCGAACCAGCGCCTTCAGGTCTTCCAGGAAAGCAGGCGCGTTCTGGCGAGCGTAGGCAAGGGCAGTGTCGGTCATCAGAGCCTCGTGCGAAGTGTCGGGCGATCAGGCCGGCATGGCGGCGCTGAGCGCGGGAAGGGATACGTCGAATCGGTGGCGCGTGTCGGCATGCCCACCGTCGAACTCTTCGTAGTGGTGGGGGATCCCGAGCCTCGTCAGCAGGCGCGAGAACCGCCGGCAGCCGAGATGGATCAGGTACTCATCGTGGCTGCCGCAGTCGAAGTACAGCAGGCGCAGCGATCGCAGGGCCTCGGACCTCTCGACGGCGCGCTCGATTGGGTCGTGAGCCAGCCAGCGGCGCCAGACGGCGCGCCGAAGCTCGCCGGTGTAGGTATCGACGGGCCAGTCGAAGCCCAGCGGGGTGCGGCGGTTAGGCGAATAGGCCGCCGCCATGGCCGCCGCGCTCATCAGGTCGCGGAAACGCTGGTCCTTGGGGCGGTAGCCGAAGGGGTCGGCCAGCACGGCGGCGGCGTCGATACGCGCCAGCAGGTCGGGCAGCCCGCGCAGATCCTGCCCGTAGACATGCTCGAAGCCCTTGTCCCCGCTGTGATCGGCCACGAGCCCGAATACATGCGGGTGGTCCATGGCTGCCCGCAGGGCCCCGAATCCGCCAGACGACTTGCCGGCGATGGCGCGGAAGTCGCGCTGGGGGCGGGTGCGGAAACGGGCGTCCACCCAGCTCACGACCTCCAGCAGATACTGCTGGTAGCGGCCGGTGGCGGCGGAATCGATGTACTGCGAGCCGCCGTAGCGCGTGAAGCCGTCCGGCATGACCACGATCATTGGGCGGCAATGCCCGGCGGCGATCAACCGATCCATTCGCTGCTGCAGATCTTCGTCCCAGGGAAAGTGGTGCAGGAACGAGCGGCCGGTGCCGGTGTAGCCGGCGAGTAGGTGGACGGCAGGGTAGCGGCCGCTGGTCTCGTCGTAGTCCGCCGGCAGGTAGACGTACACGCGGCGCAGCGTCGGGTCCGAGAGCGGGTTGCCTCGGAGCGCCTGGCTGTCGAACTCCTCGATCACAATCCTGGACGGGCTCATGTCGGTCATCTCGAGAAATGGATTATAGCCGTCTGAAATCATCCGGCCAAGGCCGGATTTCCGACGGCCTCCTTGAGACGCCGGTCATTCCGTGGTAGTCTATTTGGACTATTTCTCACAGGATTATCAAGAGGGGTTGCCCCGGCTTCGGGGCAGGAAGGCCCTCGACCATCGACCGCATGCTCCCGATACCGGACCTGCCCGACCTGCGGGTCGTTGCCCTCGAGTCACTTGTCCTGCACGAGCAGATGGACGAGCGCCGCGCGCCGCCCCTGGTGGACGCCCTGCAGGCCGACGGAGTCCTGCGCAACCCGCCGATTGTGCATCCGATCTCCGATCGCGCCGAGCGCTATGTCGTTCTCGACGGCGCCAATCGCTCGACGGCCTTCCGCATCCTGGGGGTACCTCACATCCTGGTCCAGGTCGTTCACGCCGGCAACACGAGCGTCCAACTCGAAACCTGGAATCATGTGCTTTCGTGCCTCTCGGCCGAGGAACTGGTGCAGGCGCTCGAGCGCTACCCGGACCTGGCCTTCATTGCCTCCGACCTCGAGCGCGCCGAATACAACATCGCAACTGGCGCCTCGCTGGCCTACCTGTCGCTCCCGGACGGCCGTGCGCTGGAGGTCGTGGGCGAGACGCGACCCCTCGGCTGGCGGGTGCAGAATCTGAATGCGCTGGTGGACTCCTACCAGGGGCTGTGCCGCCTGTCGCGCACCACGGCCCGCAAAGCCGTAGGGCTGGAGGCCGTCTTCCCGGACCTCTCCGGACTGATCGTCTTCCCTCGCTTCGAACAGGAAGAAGTCCTCAAGGCCGCATCCGCTGGCTGGCTGCTTCCGGCCGGGCTTACGCGGTTCGTCATCTCCCCTCGGGCGCTGCGCGTCAACTACCCCCTGGAAAAGCTGACCTCCGCGCAGCCGCTGGAAGCGAAGCGGGCCGAACTCGAGGCCTGGCTGCAGGCCCGGGCGGAGAGCCGCCGGGTTCGCTTCTACGCCGAATCGACGTTCCTGTTCGATGAGTAGCTTCGGGCAACCTGCCGCCGGGGAGCACGGCGGCGGACGGATGGAGGGCGCTCATGGATCTCGAGTCCACCGAAGGGCCGGCAGCGGCGCAGCCCCCAGGCGACGTGCGCTTTGTGGCCGTGACGGCCGAGCCGTATCCAGACCGCCGGCGTATCAAGCTGTCCTATGAGGTCTCCCCGTTCCTGCAGCGCCCCAGCGTCGAGATTCGCCTGCTGGCCCCGGACGGCGCCGAGCTGGGTTCGATCACGGTCGTCGACGTGGTTGGGGCGCGCTTCAGTCTGACGGCGCACCTGCGCGGCAAGGAGTCCCTCGAGCTGCGGCAAGGGGCGCACCTGCGCGGCGACGTGCCCGGAGCGACCCCGGTGCGAGTCGTCTCCATCCTGGGCTACGATGACCTTCCGGAGGTCGACCGGCGCGAGCTGATGGTCCTCCTGCCCGAGGCCGATCCCGCAGCTCCGGCCTGAGCAGGCGCTCGGCCCGGCCACGGACAGCCCGTATAATGAGGTGCGATGGATAGGTAGGGGGCGGCCGGCAGGGCAAGCGTGAGCCGAGGCAGTCGCGGCCGCACGGTTTGACCGCCTCCGCAGAAACGGGAAACCAGGCGCGCAGGCTATGCCCGGGCTCGATCCGTTTATCCGCCACGCAATCACGCCTCCGGCGTTCGATCAGGCGAAGGTTCACCGCCACCGCCTGGTGGATGCACTGCATGCCCAAATCGCCAAGAAGCTGATCGTCGTGGCGGCGCCTCCCGGCAACGGCAAGACCACGCTGCTGGCGGACTTCCATTACCACACCGAGATCCCCACGTGCTGGCTGCGCCTGACGGAGGCGGACTCCGACGTCATGCGCCTGGCGTCGGTGCTCCAGGCGTCACTGGCGCGCCGCTTCCGCCGCCTGCGCGGGCGGCCGCACCTGGACGGTTTGTCGACCGCCTCGCCGAAGGCGCTGGCGCGCATGTTCGCCGCGGCCGTCGAGGATCAGGTGAGTGAACCCTTCGCCATCCTGATGGATGATGCCCACCTGGTCAATGCCTCGCCTGCGGTGCTCGAGTTCCTGGATGAGCTGCTGGAGGCGATGCCCGGGCAGGGGACGCTGGTGGCGGCGGGGCGCGAGGTGCTGGACGTCTCGCTGGCACGCCTGATGGCTGCGGGCGACCTGGCGGGATTCGGGCCTCAGGACCTGGCGCTCACCCCCGAAGAGCTGGTCGAGGTCGCCCGTTCGCAGCTCGGGGTTGCGCTCGATGGGCCGGGGGTCGAGAGCCTGATGGTAGAGACCCGCGGTTGGGTCACCGGCGTGCTGCTCTCGCGCAGCCTGACCAGCGAGACGCTGCGCGACATGCGCGACGCCGCGTCGCCGCTGGTCTATGAGTACATGGCCTCCGTGGTCCTCAACCGCCTGGCGGACGAGACGCGCACCTTCGTCCTGGAAGCCTCGCTCCTGCCGGTGATGACGGCCGAAGCCTGCGATGCGGTCCTGGGCCGAAGCGATTCGGACCGCATGCTGTCGCGTCTCTCCCGCTCCGGCCTCTTCCTCTTCTCCGCCGGCGCCGGTTCGGGCACCTTCGAATTCCACCCTCAGTTCCGCGAGTTCCTGCTGTCAACCCTGGGCGGACGCGATCGCAAGCGGCTGACGGCGCTGCGCGCCCGGGCGGCCGAATGGTTCTCGCGGTCGGCCGAGCCCGAGCGGGCGGTGGGGCTGTACTTCGAGGCCGGGCGACCCAGGCAGGCGGCGGCGCTGGCAGACGAGCTCAGCTGGCCGATGCGGCGCGCCGGGCGCTTGAGCACCCTCGAAGTCTGGGCGAGACGTTGTGTGCAGGAGGGCTGCCGCGCTCCTTGGCTGATCCTGGAATACGCAGGCTCCTGCGAGGATCACGGCCAGTTCGACCGCGCCCTCGACCTGATCGACCACCACCTGCTCGTGCCGCCGGTTCGACTGCCCGCCCGCATCCGGCTGCGAGCGCTCACGGCACGCGGCATGCTCCTTTACCGGGCCGGGCGAATGGCGGAGGTCGGCCCGGCGCTGGAAAGGGCGAGGGCATGCTTGGGCAGCCGCGTCAGCCCTCAGGACCGGGCGGAGGTTCTGCGCCTGGAAGCCAAGCTGCTGGCTGCCGAACGGCGCTGGGAGCGGGCCGAGCAGGTCGTGGGCCGTGCGCTGAAGCTGCTCGAGGAGTCGGGCGATCGCGACAACCTGGCCATCGCTCTGATCGACCTGTCGCAGTACCAGCTTGACCGCGGCGACTACGCTGCCGTGGTGCGCTCCATCACGCGCGCCCTTCCGACCCTCGAGACCCATGCTTCGCCGGGCAGCGTCGGGGTCGCCTACAACAATCTGGCCGGCGCCCGGCACCTCCTCGGCGAGTTCGACCGCGCCCTGCAGGCCTATGCGCAGGCGCTGCGCTACGCCCGCCTCGGGAACGCCGAATTCCTGGAGGCCATGGTCCTGTTTGGCGAGGCCGATCTGTTCTCAGATCTCGGGCTGGCGTTTCAGGCCGGCGAGCTATACGGCGCCGGATTGACGCTTGCCACGCAGCTGGACCGGCCGGACCTGATTGCCTACGGCTGCCTGCAGACGGCCGTGCTTCACCGCCGCTCCGGGACGCCGGCGATCGCTTCCGAATGGTTGAAGCGGGCCGCGGCTGCTGCCGGGCGCACAGACCCTCCCCTGTCGTATGCCCTCGAAGTCGGCGCGCTCGAGCTGCTGGCTGCGCCGCAGAAAGCGCAGCGCCGGCTGGTCAAGCTCTTGGACGAGCCCGGCTCGCTGACAACGGCAGAACGCGCTCGAGCCCTCTACCTCCGGGCGCGCTGCGCGGCTGCAGCGGGGAACCAGCCGGAGGCCGCCGAATCGCTCAAGGCGTGCCTCGATTGGGTAGGGCGGACCGGCACGGAGCAGGCGATTGCCGGCGACCTGCGTGTCGATGGCGACCTGCGCGGCTTGCTGGTCTCAGACCTGGGCGGGCATCCCACGGCGCGCCGACTGACGGAGCGGATCGAGTCGATGGAGGTGCTGGCGCGGCAGTACGATCCGGGCGCAGCGGAGCAAAGCCCGAGGGCCAGGATCGAGTTCCGCGGGCTCGGCCAGGCCGTCATCCGGAGCCCCGGCGGCAAGGGCGAAGGCCTGCAGCGCATCGCCCGCGAGCTGGCTTTCCTGCTGCTTGATGCGGGACGCGTGGAGCGGGATGCGCTGGTGGAGGTCTTCTGGCCGGAGCACTCCCCGGGGCGGCAGACTGCCAACCTGCACATGGCCGTCTATCAGCTGCGTCAGGCGCTGGGGAAGAACGTGCTGGTGCTGGAGGGCGCCACCTACTCCTTGGGCGCGTCCGCCTCGATCGAGTATGACGTGCGTCGCTTCGAGCGCGCGGCCACGCTGGCGGAGCGACTGCCGGCCGGCGACCCGAGGCGCATGTTCGCCCTGACTGAAGCGGTCGCCTCCTACGGCGGAGCCTTCCTGCCGGACTCCGATTCGCTCTGGGTGGTTGAGCGCCGGCGACAGCTGCAGTCGCGCTACCTGGATCTCCTGGTCGCGGCGGCCGACGAGTCGATGGTGCGCAACCAGGTCAGCCGCGCCGCCGCCCTTCTGCGCGAAGCGCTTTCGCACGACCCCCTGCGTGACGATCTCAATGAGCAGCTGATGCAGGCCCTCCACCGCCTGGGTCGCCGCAACGAGATCGTTGAGCTCTACCAGCGCTATGTACGCTCCCTGGCGGACAGCTTCGGCCTCGATCCGCCCGATCACCTGCGCGAGCTGTACGGCCGCCTGATCTCCTGAAGCACCCCGGCACCCCGTCGGGCCGACGCCCTCCGCCCGCGAGGCGGGGGGTCCCCGGCTGTCTGAATCGTGTTCGCGGGAATTGAGAATCCATTGAGAGGCGCCGGCTACGATAAGGCCGAGCGGAAGCCATCTTGACAAGGAGGGTGCCATGTCCGGTGTGCGCTGCGTGATCTCGGGCGGTGGTGGTTCTGGCGGCGGTCACTAGGTAGGCCAGGTCACCTTTCGCCCTCGACCTTTCGAGGTCCCGATCGTCCCGACGCCGGGCAGCGAGGTACCGTGTGCGCTGCCTTTTCGTTTCGTCGGGCCGAGGTGCAATCTGTCGGCAACTGGAGGAGCCTCCATGTCCATGCAAGCGCTCAACCATCTGGTCGCCCGTTCGATCGTCGATCCGGCCGTCCTGCACGCCTTCGCCGCCGGCAAACTCGATGACATTCTGGCCGACCTGGCGTTCAGCCCGGGACTGCGGGCCAGCCTGGCGACGGCCCAGACCGGGACGTGGGCCGAGTTTGCCGTCGTCGCCTATCGGACGGTCCGGGCGGCCGAGGCCCCGGCAAGCCGCATCCAGCTGCCTTCGCCGCTCGAGGGCCTGCGGCCGGATGCCGACCGCGCCGGACGTGAGCAGGTGGCATGATCCTGATTGCTCCTGACGAGCGCCGCTGGTTCCTGCGCAACCTGGCGCTCGGACTCTTCGAATACCTCGGAGTGGTGGAGCCGCCGGTTCCGGTGGAAGCTCTGCTGCGCCATCCGCCGCGCGTCCTGCAGGACGATGTGGGCCTGGTGGAGATGTACTCCAACCTGTGGGACGCGACCTTTGCCCGGATGACCGATCAACGCGGCAGCATCTTCGTGCGCGTCGACCTGTCGTCCCACGAGCGGCGGTTCGCCCTGGCGCGCGAGCTTCTGCGGGCGCTGGTGACCAGCGAGCA
>DYJB01000107.1 GCA_020723365.1 Candidatus Aquidulcis sp.
TGGCAGTTCGAGCACGAGGCGTCGAAGGCGTCGCGATGGAGCTGGATCCAGTTGGTGTTCAGGTGCGACTGAGGCTCCGGCCCGCGGCTGATCTCGATGTTGCTGACAAACTCCGCCGAGGGCGATACCACCGGGATGGCGTGGCACAGGTTGCATTCCAACCGGATGGCTTCTTGCTGCTGCGTCAGGTGCTCGCCGTCATGGCAGCGGAAGCAGCCCGGGGCATTCAGGTGCCCGATGTTGTTAGGGTGGGCGTCCCAGTCGACCTTCTGCTCGAGGAAGACGCTCTGCTGGTAGGCCTCCTGGACGGCGCCGATGGCCCCCTGGATGAGCTCGGCGTTCGAGTCGGCGAAGTCCGGATAGGTCGTGCGATAGAAATCCGCCAGGGCGGCGATGCCCTGGGAGGCGGCCTCCATGGAGGCGTAGGAACCACGCATGGCCTCCACGGCCTTGCGGCGAATCTCGGGGATCTGGGGCGAGATCAGCCCCTGGGAGAGCAGCCGGTCGACGGTGTCCTCCGGCTGATTGACCAGGTGGGTGATGCGGTTGTGGCAGGTGATGCAGTCCATCTCCTTCAGATCGCCCGCCTGGACGGTGGCCGGATCGATGGTGCTGCCCAGCTCGGTGTAGTCGGTGACCGAGCCGTCATCATTGACGACCCGGACGAAGGGGATCGACTGCTCCTCCGGATCGGTGGTCAGGTAGTAGACCTGGTTCTCGATGTGCCAGTGGATGCCCTTGCCCAGGCCGAGGCGCTTGCTGCCGCCGCCGGTCTTGAGCACCAGGTAGGTGTAGGTGAGGCTGTTGTCCTTATCGTCGCCGTAGGTGGCGATCGTGCGCAGGCTGTCGTCGGAGAACTTCTGCGGGGAGTGGCACAGCTCGCAGGTCTCACGCGCCGGGCGCAGCTCGCCGGCGCGGATCGGGTACTCGTAGGTGACGAAGGCGGTGGCGATGATGTGTTTGACGTCGCCGGCCTTGCGGGTGATGCGCGTGGCGATGAAGCCCTTGCCGATGTGGCAGTCGACGCAGTCGACGCGGGCGTGCGGCGAGGTCAGGTAGGCGGTGTACTCGGGCGGCATGGTGTGGCAGGCGGTGCCGCAGAAGACGGGCGAGTTGGTGTACTCCCAGGCATAGGCGCCGCCGATGAGCACGATCAGGGTGAGCACGCCCAGCGTCGCATACGGCAGCATCCGCAGCCAGCGGGAGGACCCTGGAGGCGGGAAGAAGAAGTTGCGAAGAGACTCGCGGAACCGCGCCATAGCACTCTCCATCCTGGGCGACTCGGATTCGGGGACGCACGGCGAACGGTGCGCCAGGTCGTGCCGCCAAAGCGGTCAGACCTTACCGATTATACCCGAAATCACAATCGGTGCCGTCTGCGGACGTCCGCGGGGGAGGGGGTCCTTGGGAAGGGGTGCCGCTGGTGCCGTCAAGGGAGCGCTGCCAGCGGTCCGTCCGAACCGCAAGCTGGTCCCCCTGCAAGAATCCGGGCTGCGGCCTTCGCCGCCCGGTCGCCGGCGATCGGCGGCCCGCGCACGAAGGTGGAGAAGTAGATCTGTCCACATCCGGCCGGCGCCGCCAGATCCAGCCCGCTGGCTTCCGTCCGGGAATCGTGCGCCCTCTGGCCAGGCGTCGCGCTCTGGAGGGGCCCCGGGCCGCGCCCAAAACGAACCGGGAGCCCGCGCGGGCTCCCGGCTTCTTGCCTGGCTCTGGATCGCTTCGAGCTACTTCATCGCCTCGAGGGCTGCCTCGAGGATCGCCTTGGCATAGGCCGAGTTGTGGACGCCCATGCTGGCGTCGTACGTGACGAACTTGTAGTTCCACATCGCGTTGGCGACGGCTTCGGGGACCACCAGAGGAGCATCGGCGGACGGATTGCTGAACTTGCCCGTGGCGGCGTCGTAGATCCCCCACAGGTCCGTTTCCGGATTCAGCATCTTCTTGTCGATGAAGATGGTGTGGAGCTCTTCCAGCAGGCCCTCGATTTCGGTCTGCGCGCCGTTGACGTCGAAGTTCTTGGCGTCGGCGTGGCAGGCCACGCAGCGAGCCGTGTCGGGCACGTAGGTGTGGTTGCCTTCCTCGCCCATGTGGCAGGCGACGCACGTGCCTTCGATGCCGGCGTAGTGGGCGCTGGGTGTGCCGGTCACGCCCAGGGCGCCTTCGCCGAGCAGCATCTGGGCCTCGACGCCGTAGTGGGTGCCGAAGCGCTGCGTGGTGATGGCGACGTTGCCCGCCTCGACCTTGGGCGGTGCGTTGCGGATCTGGTGGCAGTTGGCGCACAGGTTGCCTGAGCCGCCGTCGAACGTGCCGGCGGTGTACTCCAGCTTGACCGGTGCGGCGCCGCCGGTCAGTGCCCAGTCGGCCGCCGTGTAGCTGGTGTGGATCACATGGCAGGTGCGGCAGTCGAACGGCGAGACGTTGGTGATGCCGACGACCGACTCGTCATGCGGCGGCAGGCCGGCGCTGATGCGCGCCACGACGCCTTCGGTGCCGTGGCACCCGGCGCAGCTGCCCTCTTCACCGCGGATGAACGACTCGCCCGTTCCGTGGACCGAGGTCTCACGGAACTGGCCTTCCTTCGAGAGGATGACGGTCGTGTTGTTGTGGCACTCCGTGCAGGTGAGGTCAGCCGCAGCCGCGGGCGCCCCCGGAGGGCCGGCGGGGCCGGCGGGGCCAACCGGGCCGGCAGGGCCTTCGGCGCCGGCGCAGGCGGTCAGCGCCAGTGCGGCGACGACGAGGGTCAGGCCGAGCAAGAGGGTTGTCTTTCTCATCGGGCGATTCTCCTCTCAATCTGTGAGAGCTAAGGTGTGAACAGCGATTTCGGGAACAAGGACTCGCCTGCCTTCGACTCGCCTCCTTTCGGGGAAGCAGGCAGGGGAGCCTCAAGCCGGCGAGCGCTCGCTGAGTCGGCTGGAGGCCGGCACCCGGCCCGTCCGCGATGGCCCTCACCGGTTGAGCGACCGGATCCGTCCATCGCCTGCGTGCCCTGCGATTCAGCGGCGGGATCCCTCCCCAGGGCCTGGCTGGATCGCGCCGTCCCGGGCTGCGTCTAGACACAGCCGCGCGCCTTGGTTATGGGTAGAACAACCCAGGCGCGTGGGATGTTGCAAGTATATCCTAATCGTACCCTAATGAACAGCTTCTGAGGAACTTGTGACAGATGTCACGTGGCACTGTGACAAGTGTCACATCGGGCCCCGTGGACAGGTGGCGCTGCAACGCAGGGAGACGGCGGGTGTGAGCATGAGCGCAGCGCCTGTTGTGGGGGAATGAAACGGGCCCCGGCCGGTGATCCGAGCCGGGGCCCGCAGCACGGGTCGAGGACTAATGCTTGCCGTCTTCGGAGGTGCGGAAGAGGGGCAGATAGCGCACGCCGAGCGTGAGCAGCATCAGCGCGTAGCCCAGCACGCCCAGGGCGATGGCCCACTCGGTCAGGTTCGGGACGTACGGCTTGGCCAGCACGGCGCTCAGGTCGACGCCCGGAGCGTAGTCCAGCGGCACGACCAATCCGGAGACGGTCACGTTCCAGCGGTTGAAGACCACGCCGACCATCGCCAGGAAGGCGCCCAGCACCAGGTAGGCGGGGCGTCGGTTGAAGCGCGGCATCAGGAAGAACAGCACCGGCAGCAGGATGCCGATGACGATCTCACCCACCCAGAAGCCGAAGCCGTAGGGCGTGAAGTCGCGCAGGATGCTGAAGGCCTGATCCGATCCCGGGGTGCGTCCGTAGTAGGTCACCGCCGCCAGGTCCCAGAACTTGATATAGGCGTACAGCAGCAGCCCCAGCCCGCTGGTGCGGGCGATGGTGCGCAGGATGTCGTGCGGCACGGTCGGCTTGCGCCGGATCCACTCCACCACATGCGCCACACCCATGGTCACCGCCGGGCCGACGGCCACGGCCGAGATGATGAACATGATCGGCATCGACGGCTTGAACCAGATCGGGCGCGAGCGCAGGATCCCGTAGGTGGCGCCGAGCGACGACTGGTGCAGGAGCGAGATCAGCAGGCCGAGCACCGCCAGCACCGGCGCCGCGCCGTGGAGGCGGTTCGCCCAGTGGTGCAGCTTCGGAAAGCGGTCAAAGAACTTCAGCTCGGCGATCACCGGCAGGAACTCGACCATCAGGATCGCCAGGTAGATGGTGATGCACCAGGTGATCTCCCACAGCACCGAGTGGATGTTCCAGTAGACCCATGGGTGCCAGAATCGGTCCGGACGCCCGATGTCCATCACCAGCGTCAACAGCGCCGTGGTGTAGCCGATGAAGCCGACGAACACCGCCAGGCGCACGATGGGCTGGAACCGCTTGAGGCCGAAGAGGTAGACGACGGCCGAGAGCGTGAAGGCGCCGGCGCCCAGGGCGATGGCCGAGAGGTCGATGGTGATCCACAGCCCCCAGGGGACGCCGTTCGACAGGTTGGTCAGGATCAGGCCGCGGGCGAAGACCAGGATGGCGGCTGTCAGCCCGACCAGCAGGGCCAGGCCGAGGAAGCCGACCCAGCCGCCGGCGCGCGGCGAGAGCGGGAACCGGCGGGGCAGGGGCGCGGTCGAGGTGGTCATGGGCTACACCCCTTCCTTGGGCGGGATGTAGTACACGCTGGGGCGAGTGCCCAACTCCTCGCGCAGGCGGAAGGTGGCGCTGTCCTCGATCAGCTTGGCGACGCGGCTCTCCGGATCCTTCAGGTCGCCGAAGACGCGGGCGTCGACCGGGCAGATGTTGACGCAGGCCGGCGTGGCTTCCGGGTCGACTCCCGGCACCAGCCCGTTGGCCAGGCCGGAATCGATGCGGTGGACGCAGAAGGTGCACTTCTCCACCACGCCGCGCGGCCGGCGCTCGACCTCGGCGATGCCCCAGGTGGGCACGAACTCGTTGACATCCTGGCGCTCGCCCCAGTTGAAGCGGCGGGCGTCGTAGGGGCAGGCCACCATGCAATAGCGGCAGCCGATACAGCGGTCGTCGTCCATGATCACCACCCCGTCCTCGCGGACGTAGGTGGCCTGGACGGGGCAGACCTCGACGCAGGGTGCGTGCTGGCAGTGCAGGCAGGGCCGGCTGAAGAAGTAGCGGCGGCCGGCCGCGCTCTCGGCTTCCTGGACGATGTTCCAGGGCGCCTCGGGCGCCACGTCGTTGGTGGCCGAGCACGCCCGCTGGCAGTATTCGCACCCGATGCAGGTGTCGAGGTTGATGACCATGCCCCATTGATGCCGGGCTGCGGCGTGGCCGCCGATATCTTCGCCGGCAAGCTGGGACTGCTTCAGCGACGAGAAGGGGGAAAGCGGGCCGGTGGTCAGCGCCTGCGCCGCCACGGCCGAGCCGGCGGCCGTCGCCGCCAGCGTCAGGAAGTCGCGCCGGGTGAGCTCGAGGCGCACCTTCTGCTTGCGCTTCTTGCCGGGCGTCTGCTCGCTCATGCCTCGCCTTCCTCGTCCACGAGGCGCAGCCGGCGGCTGACGATCCAGGCCGCGACGGCGCCGACGATCAGGCCGACGATGGCGCCCTGGGCCAGGCCGACGTACAGGCGCACGCTGCTGGAGGCCTCCAGGCTCTCGATCTGGGCCTCCTGGTCCTGCACCTGCTGCTGCAGTGCCTGCGGATCGACTTCGGGGGCGGGCGGCTGGTCGCCGGTCAACGACAGGATGGTGTCGCGTGTGTGGACCGTGTCCTGGTGGCAGCCGATGCACGCCTCCGAGCCGACGCTGAAGGTATGGCCCGTGGGCACGAGCCCGCCGATGGCAGGGCCGGCATCCGCCGACCGATACATGTGGCAATTGCTGCACTCGAGGCCGGCGCCGGCGTGCGTGCTGTGGGCGAACCCCTCTCCCGGGTCGGAGTGGCAGTTGGTGCACAGGGCCGTGATCGACTCGGCCTTGGGCTTCTGGTCGTGCGGGTTGTGGCAAGACTGGCACTGCAGCCCGGCTTCGCCGTGCCGGCTGGCGCGCCACTCGTCGGTGGTCGTCTTGTGGCAGGTGGCGCACAGGGCGGCATCGGGCTCGATGGGCATCGGCTTCTCGGGATGCCCCGGCTGGTACGGGCCGTGGCAGGCCTCATAGGTCACGCCCTCGGCGGCGTAGCTGGCCTTCTCGGCGTCGTAGCCTGTCGTGTGGCACTCGAGGCAGGTGAACTGGCTGCCGAGGTCGGACCAGTTCTGTTGGAAGATCGGAGAGGAGAAGGCAGCGGCATGGCGCGTGCTCTCCCACTGGTCATGGATATCCGTGTGGCAGGCGCCGCAGAACTGGTCACCGGCATAGGAGGCTTCGGCCTGCGGGGTCGGGGTGGCACTCTCCTGGGCAGCCGCCGGAGCCGTCCACGCCGCCGACGCCAGCCCCAGTGCCATGAAAGCGCCCAGGCCCAGGCCGAATGCGATCCAGGGACGAGCGTTTGCGGTGAGCTTCAACTTGGGCATTTCGCATCTCCAGAGCCGGGTTGGACGAACCCGCCGCTGCCAGCGCACGTCGAGGCAGGGGCCTGGACCGGCGTGCGGGACGATCGACGGCATGGGGCGATTGACCCATCCAGTGGGCCTTTCCACCCCATTCATTCTGGACAATTCGGCTAGGTTTGATGAGTGGTACCCGTCATAGGTGCCCGGGAAGAACGTCACCTCAGGGGCAGCGGCCGCACCGTGACCGCATGCCGCCGACGCCCGGCGGGACAGGAGGCTTCAGCCTCGGGTGACGGACGTCGGGGCCAGACGTGATCGGTCGGATTCTGGCCCTGGTCGCCCGGCGCACCTCGACGCCCTCATCCGCTTTCGCTCAGGCCATACGTTTGCCCCGGCAAGCGGACCCTTGTTCCGGACGCACGCTTCCTCATCTTCGAGGCAAGGTCTCATCCCGGCCTAATGCGGGTATGGGAGACTCGCGCCAGCCGGGGGAGCTGCGGGGTCGACGGAATGGCCTGTAGGATCCGGCGTTTCCCAACGTGATAAAATGGGTTCTATTGCGCCGAGTTGCGCGCACATCAATCCACCAAGGTGAGGGTCTCGCATGACGGACGCACCCAAGACGCCGCCGCGCGCCGGCGGACGGACCAAGTTCCTGCTGGGCGGCCTGCTGATCGTCGCCGCCGTGGTGTACCTGATCGCCTCGTCCACGACCGCCGCCGCCCAGTACTACCTGACGGTCGATGAGTTGGCGGCCAAGGGCGACGCTGTGCGCGGGCGCGACCTCAAGATCTCCGGCGCCGTCGACGGCGAGTCAATCACGTACGACCCCCAGACGCTGACACTGCGCTTCACCGTCGCCAACGTCCCGGCCGACCTGGACGAGATCGAGCAGGCGGGCGGCCTGGCCGAAGTGCTGCATCAAGCCGTTTCCGACCCGAACGCCCGCCGGCTGCAGGTCGTCTACGTCGGCGTCAAGCCGGACCTGCTGCGCCACGAGGCACAGGCGATCCTCACCGGGCGCATGGGCGACGATGGTGTCTTCGAAGCAACCGAACTGCTGCTCAAGTGCCCGACCCGCTACGAGGAGGAGGTTCCGCTCCAGTCTTCCGGAGCGTAACGCTTCGTCGACGATAGCCGCGACCCGGAGGGACGGATGCTCGCAACCGCCCGCCGAGTCGTCTCATACTTCCGCTCAGCCTTCCATCCCGTTCCCCGACCCCGCTTGGTAGGTTCCGCACCGGGGTCGGGCCTTTTGTTGTGTGGAGGAGGACAGCGTGCTGGCCAATGTAGGCTACTTCACGCTCGTGATGACCTTCGTGGTGGCACTCTACGGCGCGGGCGCGGCGGCCTACGGCTCGCTGCGCCGCCGGCCGGACCTGATTGAGAGCGCGCGGCATGCCATGCTGCTCACCTTCCCACTGCTGAGCGTCGCCTCCGGGTGCCTGATCGCACTGCTGGTCGGCGGGGCATTCGACATCGAGTACGTCGCCTCGACCACCAGCCTGGCCATGCCGACTTACCTGAAGGTCACGGCGTGGTGGGGCGGCCAGGCGGGCTCGCTGCTGTTCTGGTCCTGGCTGATGGCCGCCTTCACTACCGCCGCCAGCCTGCGCCATTGGGATCGTGACCGCGAGTTCCTGCCCTGGGTCATCGTCGTGGCTCTGGTCACGCTGGCCTTCTTCCTCAGCCTGGTGGTCTTCTTCGAGAACCCCTTCGCCCGCCTGTGGATGACGCCCGACGGGCAGCAGGCGGCGGCCATGATCCGCCCCGCCGGCGCCGTGCCGCTCTTCCCGGACGACGGACGCGGTCTGAATCCGCTCCTGCGACACCCGGGGATGGTTATCCATCCACCGATGCTCTACCTGGGCTTCGTCTCGTTCGTGATCCCGTATGCCTTCGCCATGGCGGCCCTGATCACGCGCCGCACCGATGACCGCTGGATCCGCATCACGCGGCGCTGGACGCTGATCGCCTGGCTGTTCCTGTCCCTGGGGCTGATCCTCGGCGGGCGCTGGGCCTATGACGTGCTCGGCTGGGGCGGGTACTGGGGCTGGGATCCGGTGGAGATCGCCGCCTTCATGCCCTGGCTCACCGGCACGGCCTTCCTGCATTCGGTCGTCGTCCAGGAGAAGCGCGGCATCCTCAAGCACTGGAACATGGTGCTGATCATCCTGACCTATGCGCTGGTCATCTTCGGGACCTTCCTGACGCGCTCCGGCGTGCTGTCCTCGGTCCACTCCTTCGCCCAGTCCGCCATCGGGCCGATGTTCTTCGCCTTCATCGGGCTGACCTTCGTGGTCTCGCTCTCGATCCTGATCAGCCGCTGGGGGGAGCTGAAGGGCGAGAACCAGCTCGACTCGATGTTCTCGCGTGAGGCGCTCTTCACCCTCAACAACCTGCTCTTCATGGGCATCCTGATCGTGTGCTTCTGGGGGGTGATCTTCCCGCTGATCTCGGAGATCTTCACCGGCCAGAAAGTGACCGTCGGCCCGACGTTCTACGAGCGGGCGACGGGCCCGCTGTGGGCGGGGCTGCTGCTGCTGATGGGCGTGGCGCCGCTCTCGGTCTACGGGCGGACGTCGTGGGCCAACCTGGGGAGGGCGGCGTGGAAGCCGGCCGCCGTTTCTCTGCTCGTGCCCGCAGCCGTGGTGGCGTTCGGCGTGCGCAATGTGGCTGCGGTGCTGGGCTACTGGCTCGTCGGCCTGGTGGTGGCCGTGGTGGCCTACGAGTTCTGGCGTGGCGCGCTGGCGCGCCGCAAGCTGCATGGGGAGAACCTGCTCCTGGCGCTGGGCCGGCTGGCCGGGCGCAACCGGCGGCGCTACGGCGGCTACATCATCCACCTGGGCGTCGTGGTCATGGCCCTGGGCATCATCGGCATCGAGCTCTACCAGACCGAGACGCAGGGCACGCTGGCGCGAGGCGAACAGCTGACGCTGGGACGCTACGTGATGACCTACGATGCGCTATCGGTCTTCGACACCGCCGACGGCAAGAACGTAGCCCGGGCCGTGGTCACGGTCTACAAGGACGGGCGCAGCGTCGGCGAGCTCTATCCCCGGCGCGACTTCTACTACGCCAGCGAGCAGCCGATGACCACGGGCAGTGAGTACAAAAAGCGGCCCTTGTCGCCGGAGAGCAGCAGGTACGGCAGGTAG
>DYJB01000108.1:0-8046 GCA_020723365.1 Candidatus Aquidulcis sp.
GCATCGGTCTGGTACGCCTTCACCAGGACGAGCGCCAGCCGGAAGGGCGGCAGCCTTTCGCCGTAACCGGCCACTCGCACAGCGTGGCGCGTCCGTGCGCCGTCTCGCTCCAGCGTCACGCCGTTCTGCCGGAGGGCCGCCAGGCCCTCCGCCCACTGCCCCGCCAGCGTGACGTCGGCATGTGGGGCAAGCCGCGCCGCGTACCAGCAGGCCATAGCCCCGCTGCCGACGATGAGCAGTCGCTCAGCCATTACGTGCCGGGAGCCTCGTCTGCACCGGTGGCGAACTCCTGCCAGACGGCCTCATCCATTCCGAGGCTGTGTTCGGCCGCCGGGAAGACACCCGCCTCGACCTCCGTGCGATAGGCCTCGAAGGCCCTCACCATCTCGCCGAACAACGACGCGTAGGCTTTGGCGAATCGAGGCGTGAACCGCTCGAACAGACCCAGCACGTCGTTCGCCACCAGCACCTGCCCGTCGCACCCGGCCCCCGCCCCGATGCCGATGGTTGGGATCGCCAGCCGGCGGGAGACGAACTCGCCCAGCCGGGCGGGTACGGACTCCAGCACGATGCCGAAGCAGCCTGCCTGCTCGAGCAGCAGCGCGTCCTCCAGCAGCCGGCGCGCCGCCTCGGCCGTTCTGGCCTGCGGGCGGAATCCGCCCAGCAGGTGCACCGACTGAGGCGTCAGCCCGAGATGTCCCATCACGGGGATGCCCGCACCCACGATGGCCTGCACCGCCGGCAGGCGTTCGCGGCCGCCCTCCAGCTTGACAGCCTCCATCCCGCCTTCCTGCAGGAAGCGGCCGGCGTTGCGCACGGCGTCCTCGAGGCTGACCTGGTAGGAAAGGAAGGGCATGTCCCCGATGAGCAGCGGCCTCCGCGCGCCGCGCGCCACCGCCCGGCAGTGGTGGAGCATCCCGTCCATCGTCACCGGCAGCGTCGTCTCGTAGCCGAGCACGACCATGCCGAGGGAGTCGCCCACCAGGATGGCATCCAGCCCGGCCCGCTCGACGGCCTGGGCCGTGGCGACGTCGTAGGCGGTCAGGACGCTGATCGGTTGATGCTGAGCCTTCTTCTCGCGGAAGGTGAGCGGTGTGACCTTGCGGGCCGCGCCCGAGGCCTGGGGAGTGGCGGACACCCTGTCCCTCCTGTGAACCGTGGGCGCCCGAAGCGAATCCGCCCTTCCGGGCCGGAAGGGCGGACGAAGGACCACCTGTCCAGCCGTCTCGGTCGGCGCCCGATCCAAGCGGCAGTGCGATTATAGCACCCGCTGCGGGCGTGCCTCCAGACGGAAGCCGGTATACACTTCGGCACTCGACCGGGAGGGTCCCCATGGCCGCCGATTCGCCTGTCGCCATGCTCAACGCCATGCTGCAGCCGTGGCGCGAGGCTGTCGAGGACCCCGCCCGGGCGCAGGCCGATGTGCTGCAGCGGCTGCTGGCCGACTACGCCAAGACCGATCATGGCCGGCAGCATCATGCCTCCAGCATCGCCACGCTGGCCGAGTACCGGCGCCAGTTCCCGTCGGCCACGTACGACGACTACCGGCCCCTGATCCAGCGCGTCATGGCCGGCGAGGTCAGCCTGCTGCTGTGGGAAGACCCCATCGGCTGGGCCATCACCCGCGGCACGACACGCGGCGAGTCGAAGTTCATCCCCATGACACCCACCGACATGCGCCAGCGCCTCAGCGCCGGGCGGGCGATGATGATCTACATCGTCGAGAGCGGGCGCTTCGACCTGTTCGCGGGCGTGAACCTCAACCTGAACTTCCCGTCGGTGGTCGGGACGGTGACGGTGGGCGAGCGCCAGGTGACCTACGGCTACAGCTCGGGCATCTACGCCAAGTATGTCTCGACCATGACGCCCCTGCGCTCGGCTCCGACGCAGGACGAGATCGACGCCCTGGGCGGGGGCAAGAGCCAGGCGGATTGGGACGCTCGCTTCGACCTGGCCTACACCCAGTGCAAGGAAGAGAACGTCACACTCGTGGGCGGGGTGGCCCCCACCGCCGTGCGCTTCGGGCGCTACCTGCACCGGCGGCACGGCGTCTATCCCAAGGACCTGTGGAAGCCGCTGCTGATGACCCTCGGCAGCGTGCCGGGCATCAACACCCGGTACGCGCCGGCGCTCAATGCCCTCTACGGGCCGGCCGTCATCCGCGAGATCTACGGCGCCACGGAGGGCATGTTCGGCCAGCAGCGCGACGCCCAGCGCGCCTGGGTCCCCAACTACGACCTGTTCCTGTTCGAGGTCGAGACCCCCCGGGGCACGATCCTGCTGCACGAGATGAGGCCGGGCGAGATGGGCAGCCTGGTCGTTTCGACCCCCATCCTGCCGCGCTACCGCATTGGCGACCGCATCCTGGCGCTCAAGCCGCCCTACTTCCGCTGCATCGGCCGCGACGAATGGTGGACGCCGCTGCAGTACGCGTGGGGCGAGCTCATGACGGGCAATCTCGGACGGCTGTAGCTCCCGGTCGCCCGGGCGAATCAACCGGGGCGCCCTGGCGGCGCCCCGGTTGATTCGAGCGATAGGGCGGACGATCAGCTGCGCCGCAGCAGGCTCTGGAGCAGCAGCAGCACGCCGATGATGATCAGGAAGGCCGGGCCCAGGATGGTCCAGTTGATCGCCCCTCCCAGCCCGCCGGCGAAGAGCAGCGCACCGAAGATGATCGTGCCGGTCACGGGCCGGCGGTAGGCGGGCACCGTCACGCGGACCAGAGCCTCGATCCACAGGATGATCCCGACCCCCATCAGGATGAACGACCAGGCTTCCAGGTTCGTCTCATCGAAGTTGGGCAGCCCGGCCAGCGACCGCTGGATGCCCGCCAGCACCCCGAGGTTCTCGGCCAGCAGCACCACGCCGGCCCAGATCAGGATGGCGGCCAGATCACTGCCCCCAGCGGGTCGCGGCGCCACTTCTCGTCGCCGCCCTTCTCCTCCGATTTCTCGTGCTCCTTCTCGTCCTGCTTCTCCGTATAACGGACCTCCGGCTTGGGGCCGGGTGGCGGGGTTGGCGTCTCAGTCATCATCCCTCCCTGTTGATGGAAGGCGGCTGGCTCCCGAATGGATCGATGCCCGCGCTTCCACGGACTATGATAGACCCACGTGCACCGGGAATCAACCGGCCCGGGCTCCCGGCTGGCCCCGTCACCTGTCAGGTCGTGGGTGGCGCTTGGCGAGGCTAGAATCCCACCATGTCAACGACGCCCGTCACACGCGCCCTCGATGCACTCTCGATTCCGTATCGCCTGCACAAGCACAAGGCGCCGGTGCGCTCGCTTGAGCAGGCGGCCCGCGAGCGCGGGTTGGCGCCGGGCCAGATCATCCGGTCACTCGTCTTTCGGCTGGAGGAAGGATCCTTCGTCATGGTCCTGGTGGCAGGGCCGGCCAGAGTCTCGTGGCCCAGGCTGCGCCGCTACCTGCAGGTCTCCCGCCTCACCACCGCCTCGCTGGACGAGGTGCTGCAAGCCACCGGGTACCGTCCGGGCACCGTCTCACCCTACGGGCTGCCCCAGCCGATGCGCCTGCTCGCCGATCGCGGGCTGATGGCGCCCGACGTGCTCTCGCTGGGAGCCGGCGTCGCCAACACCGGCGTGATCCTGGCCAGGGAGGATCTGCTGCGGACGCTGTCACCCGAGATCGGGGACTTCACCGACTGACGGACCTGGCCCGCCGCCCGCGCACCAGGGCGCATCCGAACGGGGGCGTTTCGGCCGGCTGCGGCGCCCGGCCCGCGAGCAGCGCCTCGACCGCCTGCGCCAGGTAGGGGCGCGTGGGGGTGGGTTTCCGCAGGGCGACATCATCCGGCGCGCCGGCGTAGCGCAGTGCGCCCTCTGCGCCGATGACGAACACGTGAGGCGTGGCGGCCGCCCCGTACAGCTCCGCCACGGTCTGATCGCCGTCCACCAGCACCGGGCCGACCTGCTCACCGAGCGCTGCCTCCCTCAGCCGGTCGAGGCTTTCGTTCGGGTTCGACGCCACCCACCAGACCCCCACTCGCTCGCCCCACCCTGGACGGAGGGCGGCCAGCGTCCGGTTGGTGCGCTCGGAGTGAGCGCAATCCGCCGACCAGAACACGAGCACCAGGATGCGCCCGCGCATCGCCTCCAGCCGGTGCGGAATACCGGCAAGATCCGGGAGGGCGAAGTCGGGCGCCGGCTGGCCGGTGCGGGCTACGGAATCCATACGGGGGCGTAGCCTCCGACGACGGCTTGCGAACCCTGCCGCAGGGCCAGGTCGTACCACCACAACTCGGCCGGCTCCAGGGGCGCCTCGACGTTGTAGCGCAAGTAGGCCAGACGGTCGCCGACGGGCGACCAGACCGGTGCGCCATGGTTGATGAACGACTCGCCGGTGAGTGCTTCCGCCTGCGAACCATCCACACGCATGCGCCACAACTGCCGACCCGGCGTCCACTTTCCGGCGGCCAGCACCCGCCGGCCGAAAACGATCCACTCCCCGTCCGGCGAGAACGAGGGCGAGCCATCCTCGACGCGTCCGCCCGCTGCCAGGCTCAGGTCCAGCAGCGCGCCCGTGGTCGGCTGCCAGCGATACAGATGGGTCTCCAGAGCGGCCGCACTCTCACCTTCCGCGTCTTCGTCGGTGGGGAAGAGAAGGTCGGGGTAGACGAGGTACATCCCATCCGGCGACCAGGCTCCTCGTTCGCCCTGCGTGGACGGGGAGGCACCCAACGGCACGACGGCCTCCGGATCGGAAGCGCTGACGACAACGAGGGCCCCGCGGGTCGTATCGACGTACGTCAGCCATCCCTGAGGCGACCAGAAGGGCATCAGCGCCGAGCTGCGTTCGGGGCTGGCAGGATAGGGCATGGAGGCGCCCGTCTCCAGAAGCCAGACACGGGTCCGTCCCGCCCCGGCCGAGGCCTCGGCCCCGCGTACGAACGCCACCAGCCTTCCATCCGGCGAGATCACCGGGGACGAACAGCGCTCTCCGTCGGGACAGCGATAGAGCAGGCGGTCCTCGCCTGTCTCCACACCGAGGGCGCGCAGCTCGGTGCTGCCGCCGGACCCCTGGACGGAGTAGGCCAGCTCCGTCGCTCTCGATCCCAACGTGAAGTCATCGACCCCCCCGAGGGAGGTCAGGCGCTCAGGCGCCTCGGCCGACGGCAGGAGGGTGTAGATGTCGGCAGGCTCGCCGGCCGGCCACAGGTAGGCCAGCCGTGGGGAGCGCAGCGTGAAGCGCCAGTTCGAGGCCACCCACGTCGCCAGGCCTGACAGGGACCGAGCTCCTGCATCCAGGCGCACCTCGATTGAAGCGCCCGCCGGCCACCCCTCCAGCGGCCGGAAGATCAGCGTCCGGCCCTCCCACAGCAGCTCACCATCGACCGACGGGCGCAGATGCAGGCGCGTGCTGACGGAAGACGGTTCCATCGGTTGGTTGAACGTCAGGCGGAGATCGCTGCTCGCCGCGGCGGAGGCGCCGGGTTCCGGAGAGCGTGCCACCAGGCGCGGCCCGAGCGCCAGGCGAGCGCCCAGCAGGCCGATCGCCACGCCAAGGGGAATCCCCCACCAGGCGGGGAAGGTGCGATTCATGGCGGCTGACCTCAGGCGCGCAGCCGCGCCTTCAGGTCCTCGATCGCCGCCACGGGCGTGGGATCCGTCCCGTAGGCCAGCGCCAGGTAGTAGGCGACATAGTCGCCGTAGTGCAGGCACGTCCACTGCTGCGCCAGGCGTGTCGTCCCGGCCGCGTCGATGATGTCGGTGTTAAAGCCCTCGACCATCAGCACCTGCCGCGTCGCCTCAACGCGGGCTGCCAGGCGCGGCCGGTCGAGCCCGGCGCGCAGGAAGACGGCCATCGTGCGGGTGATGAGCTCGGCGGGGAAGTCGACGCCAGCCACCATGTTGTGGTTGGCCTCCGGCAGCTCTTCGAACTGCGCCACCGCCTTGGCCAGCTCGGCGATCTGCGTACGCCAGCGGCGCGCCACCGGCGCCAGGAACCCGCCGGCGACGATCAGCGGCAGGCGATCGATGAACTGCCCCGCCATGCGCTTGGCCGGGTTGCGGGCCACCGGCGTCTCCGGCGCAAGCGCAGGCTGCTGCTCGCGCATCGCCTGGGCCGCCATTCGGATCTCCTCGCCGGCGTCGGCGGCCAGCCCGCAGCGGTGGAGCGCCGCCAGCTGCAGGGCGAACGAGAACCCAACGGCCGCACGCGGCTGGCCGCGGTGCTCGAAGCGCCACAGCGGCACGCCATCCCTCTCGCACCGTTTGGCCAGTTCGCCGCCGGTGGTGATGGCCAGCATCGAGGCACCCAGGCGGCGGGCGGCCTCGTACGACGAGAGCGTCTCCTCGGTGTTGCCGGAATGGGACGAGAGAACGACCAGCGTCTCGCTGCCGACATAGGCGGGCAGGTCGTAGCCGCGCCAGACGATCACCGGCACCGGCAGGTCAGGGCCGGCGTAAGCCGCGACCAGGTCGGCGCCGATCGCCGAGCCGCCCATGCCGGCCAGGAGCACCAGCGCCGGCCTCGCCTTCGGCGTCGGCTGGCGCAGCCCGAGCTCCCAGCCGGCCTCGAGCTGGGCCGGCAGTTCCCGGATGTGGCTGCGCATGTCCTGCGGATCGGGTCCGGCGAATCGATCGGCGTCGCTCATCGCTTCTCCAGGGCCAGGGCGTAGACGGACCGGCGCGGCCAGCCGCTGTCCTGCGCCACGCGCCGGGCGGCGGCCGAGGGTGTGGCGCCGCCGCGAACAAGCTCCGCCAACGCGGCGCGCACACGTCCCTCATCCCAGCGCGGGGCGTCTTCGGCGCCGCCGATCACGAGGGTGATCTCGCCGCGAGCCGGTTCGGCGCCGAAGCGGGCCAGCGCATCAGCCACCGTGCCGCGCACGATTTCCTCATGCACCTTCGTCAGCTCGCGCGCCACGGCCAGCCGGCGGCCGTCCCCCAGGATGGCCTGCAGGTCAACCAGGCAGGCACCCAGCCGGTGGGGAGCCTCGAAGGCCAGCGCCGTGCGGCGTTCGTCGATCAGCGGGCGCAGCGCCGCCACGCGCTCCGGCCGACGGCGCGGCAGGTACCCGAGGAAGATGAAGGCGTCGGTTGGCAGTCCGGACGAAACCAGGGCGGCGATGGGCGCCGACGGGCCGGGGATGGCCTGCACCGGGTAGCCGGCTTGGAGGGCCGCCCCCACCAGCTCGTAGCCCGGGTCCGAGAGCCCCGGCGTCCCGGCGTCTGAGACCAGCGCCACGTCACCCTGCGCCAGGCGCGCAAGCACGCCGCCCAGACGGGTGCGCTTGTTGTGCTCATGGTAGGAGATGAGGGGGACGCGGACCTGGTAGCGCTCAAGCAGCTTGCGCGTCTGGCGCGTGTCCTCGGCGGCGATGCAGCTCGCCTCGCCCAGGACGCGCAGCGCCCGCAGCGTGATGTCTTCCAGGTTGCCGATCGGGGTTGCGACCAGGAAGAGCGTGCCCACGCGGCTATTGTAGCAGAGCCGCGCGGCGGGCTGCAGAGGGGCGCTGCCTCGATCGCTCGACGGAAGGCCGGCGGGGCCTCAGGCGGCGGCGTCCGCCTCCGCGGCGATGACGGTGACACGGACCGCCTGGGGACCCTTGGGCGTGTCTTCCACCTCGAAGGCCACGCGCTGGCCCTGCTCAAGATTCTTGTAGCCCTCGGCCTCAATCCCGGAGAAGCGGACGAAGATCTCCTTCTCCTGATCGTCCGGGGCGATGAACCCATACCCCTTGACCCGGCTGAACCACTTCACCGAACCGGTCCTGCGTGCTGCGTCCATACCAGCCTCCCGTGGCGCCTCGGGCTTCCCGTGATGACAAAGAGCCAGACGCAACTCGCGCTGCGAACCTGGCTCTCAAAGGGCAGGGAAGCTCGACCCGTACGTCATGCGTCGGCCAGCGTAGCACAAGAGCCAGTCGACGTCAATCGGTTATTCTTGGCCCTTAATGGTGTATATTCACTCGACGAAGCCCGCCCGGGCGGCTCCGGGGAGCATGGCGACGCGCTCCCCGTTTGGCGGCCTTCGTCCAGGGAAGCCGATGAGACTCGATCTGCAACGCCCGATCATGGCCGATGGG
>DYJB01000108.1:8056-9457 GCA_020723365.1 Candidatus Aquidulcis sp.
ATCCTGATCCTGGATGGGGCCATGGGCACCATGCTCTACACCGCCCTCGGCCTCAGCGGGCGCCCATGCTTCGAAGCCTTCAACCTCACCCACCCCGACGCCGTGCTCGAGATCCACGCCGCCTACCTGAACGCCGGCGCACGGTTGCTCAAGACCAACTCGTTTGGCGCGACCCGCGCCCGGCTGCTGGCCTTCGGCCTGGACGGCCAGTTCAGCGCCATCCTCACCGCCTCCGTGGGCCTGGCGCGCCAGGCTTCCTCCGTGACAGGCCATTCCGCTGCGATTGCCGGCAGCCTGGGTCCCCTCGGCGACCGCCTGGCGCCATTCGGCCGCCTGTCGCCGGCGCGAGCCGAGGCAGCCTACGCCGAGGCCATCGACGCCCTGTGCACGCAAGGCGTCGATGCCCTGCTCCTCGAGACGCACCTCGATCTGGCCGAACTGCTGCTGGCGTTGCGCACGGCGAAGCGGCTGACCGACCTCCCGGTGCTCGCCAGCCTGACCTTCACGCGCGACGATCGGACCTACACCGGGGACTCTCCCGCCTCGGCGGCGCGGGCGCTGTTCAACGAAGGCGCCGACGCGCTGGGCGCCAACTGCTCGCAGGGCCCGGCCCAGTTGTTGCGCATCCTGCAAGCCATGCGCGCCGCCGCTCCCAGCGCCCGGCTGCTCGCCATGCCCAATGCCGGCGGACCCGAACGCGCCGCCGGACGCATCCTCTACCCGGCGACGCCGGAGTACTTCGCCCGTTCGGCCGTTGCCCTGGCCGCCGGCGGCGTCACCCTCATCGGCGGCTGCTGCGGCACGACGCCGGAGCACATCGCCGCCATGCATCAGGCGCTGCAGTCAGCGCCTGCCGTCACGCCAGCGGCCGACCCGCACCCGGAGGCCGCGGCGGAGATCGTCCCGGTCGCCCCGCCTTCCCCCTTCGCCGCCCGGCTGGCGAGCGGCTCGTTCGTCGTGGCGGTCGAGATGGATCCGCCGCGCTCCTTCTCCACCGGGGCGCTGGTGGCGGGCGCCTCGCTGCTCGCCGAAGCCGGCGCCGATGTCCTCAACGTCGCCGACAGTCCCATGGCCCGCATGCGCATGAGCCCCTGGGCGGTCTGCCATGTGCTGCAGCAGCAGGTCGGCGCCGACACTGTGCTGCACTTCCCCACCCGCGGCCGCAACCTGCTGCGCCTGCAGGGTGACCTGCTGGCGGCGCACGCCCTCGGCCTGCGCAACGTCTTCGTCGTCATGGGCGACCCCACGCAGATCGGCGACTATCCGCAGGCCAGCTCGGCCTACGACGTCGTGCCCACCGGGTTGGTGCGGATCATCAAGCACGGGTTGAACGCCGGCGTCGACCAGGCCGGCGCGCCGATCGGCGATCCCACCTCCTTCTTCGCCGGCTGCGCCCTCAAT
>DYJB01000109.1:0-3149 GCA_020723365.1 Candidatus Aquidulcis sp.
CGCTCGGAGAGGACCAAGTCCTGGATGGCACCCTGCCGCTGCTGGTCGAGAAGGTACTGCTGCACCTGCTCGCAGCTTCCGTTGTCGAAGACCAGCAGGTCGAACGGCATCTCCGCGTGCGCCCGCAGGCTGGCCAGGCAGGCCGCCAGAACGCCAAGCGTCTCGGCGTGGTAGCCGTGCAGCGACGGAGCGTAGCTGAGCACGGCGGCCGTGATGCGCTCCGGGCGCGCCACCTGCCCGACGAACTTGGCCGGGTTCTGCCCCTTACGCATCGTGCCCTCCCGCGAACTCGGCGCCCATGTCAGTCGGCCCCGGGCGGCAGAATCATCAGGTCGTAGAGTAGCCGATGGGCGTAGGGCGGCTCGCCACGCACATCGGTCGTCATCAGGCTCGTCATCTGTCCGGCGATATCCATCGGACCGGATTGCCGCACCAACACGCCGCCCTCATCCAGGAACAGGATCACGTTCCTGCCCTCGACCTCGCCCCACAGCGACTCGGGGGAGAGGACGCTTTGCCAGTTGAGGCTTAGCGGGCCTTCACCCGAGAGGATGTAGTTTCTCCAGTCCGGCTGGAGCCGAATCACGCGCGGGGGTGGGGACCATTCGTCCGGGAATTCGTAGAGCTGTTCCAGGACCCGGGGCAGGTTCCAGGTGTTGGCGCCAATCTGTGTGACATCACCCAATGGAAGCGGCTCGACGAGCACCACCGTTCCCGCCCGCACATCGGGGATTTGGGCAACCAGGTACGACCAGAACCTCCGCTGACTTACCCACCCCTGCCGATAGTCCTCCTGGATCACCTGACCAAACCCCAGGAGCAGAGCCAGCCAGAGGGCAATCAGAACCGCGCCCAGCTTGCCTCGTCCTGCGCGGCGCAGGCCAACCCATGCCGCATTGACCAAGAGCGCCACAACCAGCGCGCCCCCGGCGGCGGCGGCGAAGTGCACGCGCGTATCCCGCCCGTCGATCGAGTACGCCCGAACCGTATACGTCAGCGGGTACGCAAGAATCATCATCAGGAGTGCCGCGACGGAGACTCGAAGGTACTGGCGCATTCTCTCTGTCAGGGCGCTCCAACGCTCTCGCCATGCCCGCCAGCTTCCAAGTCCAGGGGGCGAGTCCTGGTGGAAGGAGGCAAGGTCTTCTGTTGACAGACCGCCTTCCTGAGGGAGAAGAAGGAAGACTCCCGATAGCACCGCCAGCGCACACCCCGAGACCAGCCAACCGCCGACGGTACTCATGCCCAGGGCCGAGAGGACGCGGAGCCCGAACAAACCCAGACTGACCGGAGGGCCTTCAACCATGTGCACCAAAGGGGTGAGGAAGACCCAGGGAAACGGGATCCCAGCCACGCGATCGTCGGAGATCGCAACGCGTACGCCCAGGACGGCCGCAAGGATCCCGGCCATGATCACCCCGTGCAGGACCAGGCGGCGGGCACGCCCCCGGTCCCAGGGGCCGGGCGCCAACAGGGGTCCCGCCGCAATCAGACCGAAGGGGGTCTCGTACGTGAACAGGACCAGGGCGGCTAGGATCCAGCTTAGCCATCTTCGGTTTGAGAGATAGGCAAGAAGGGCAAGAAGCGCCAGGGTGAGCGCCGGCTGCAGGCCAAGTGAGTGGGTCAGGAACGCCTGCGTGGTGTCGGCCGGAAACACCGCAAACGCCAGGCCTGAAAGGAGGGCAACCTGCTGCCCCGCCACTCGGCGCGCAAGCAAGAACACGAGTATGCAGTTCAGCCCGAAAAACGCGAAGCCGAGGACGTAGATCCCCGTCAGCCCGCCGACTCGCCACCCCAACCAGGAGCCCAGGTAGATCAGGCTGTCGGAGAGCGGCCTCCCGTGACCATAAAGCCGGATGATATAGGTGGTCACATGGGTCACGAGTTCGGACCCCGACATCGTGACCCCCCGCGGGATGATCGTCAGGTCATCCTCATACAGTCCGAACTCCCTGACGTGGAGGTAGCGAGCGACCCAGGCGATGGCCAGGATCAGGAGGACAGGCCATGCTGCCCGGCCGAGGGCGAGCAACCTGCTGCGAAGGGTCACATTGCCTCCTTCGACATTCGTCGAAAGTAGTAGGCCAGGGTCTGTACTGGATGCATCAGAAGGCGCGCCCGCCCGGCCGCCTTCCCGGGTCCCAGAGCAAGATAGACGCCCGCCTCGGTCCGGCGCGCCAGCTCCCGCAGGCGCAGCGGACGGCGGCGCAGCCCCGCTTCGTCGTCCACCCAGTCGGCGTCCGCCAGCGTGAAGACCGTCGGCCGGCCGCCGGCCAACACGAGATTCGCGTCGCTCTCGGGATGGCGGTAGTGCGGCCGACCACCGGGCAGATGGGCGTAGTCGTGATCCTGGTGGATGACGGTCACCGCCTGACTGGCGTCGATCACCGGCCAGCGCCGGCGGCGGGCGTGGTAGATCATCCAGTTGTCCCAGCCCGCACGACCGAGGGCGAAGGCTGGTATGTCCTCAAAGCAGCTCCTCGGGAAGACGAAGTAGTCGCTCCCCCCTGGAGGATGCCTGCGCCCGCGCACCCGCACCGCATGCCGCAGCTGCGTCTCCCAATCCCCGTCAAGCATCAAAGGCTCCCGGAGATCGAGATCCCAGCGCTGGCCAACCATCAGGAAGGAGGGAAAGCGAGCGGCTGCAGCCTGCGCCCGGACCAGCAGGTCGGGCAGCAGGATCACATCGGCGTTGACGTAGCACAGCAGAGGGTGGGCGGCTGCCTGGCGCGCAACAGCGAACATCGCATCCAGCCTGGGCGTGCCGGCCGCGGTGCGCAGGATGCCGGGCAGATGCTGCACGCCATGTCGCGCCGCCGACTCGGCGATGCCGGGCTCGTCACCCAGCAGGAGCACTTCAACGCCGGCGCCAAGCCGGGTCCAGGAGGCGATGGCGTTGTCCTGGATCAGGCCGATACGGCCGGCGAAAGGTTTGGGGCCCGAGAAGAGGGTAATCATGGCTTCTCGACTCCGCCTCGCGAGCACCCGGAGCGGCACGGGACCCGCAACCCGTGCGCGCCGCTCATGGGCTCACCCCCGCCATCAAGATCGCTCCGTCTTCATATCGGCCGGTGACCACCAGGCCGGCACTCAGGGCCTCGATCATCTCGCGGTCCTCGGCGCTGGCCAGCTGGTCATCAGGTTTGATG
>DYJB01000109.1:3159-9430 GCA_020723365.1 Candidatus Aquidulcis sp.
GCTGGCGCGCCTGTCCGAGCCACTCATCGTAGCCCTCCCGTCTGCGGCCCGTGACCGGGTCGGTCGCCCCAAAGATGATGTAACTCGGCCGGCCGGTCTGGAAGTAGATCAGGTCCGGCTCGTTGGTGTAGAGGATCACCTCCGGGAGCGAGCGAACTGCAGGCAGCACCTGCGAGAGCTGCCACGCCCGGTTGGAGAAGCCCCACCCGCGCGACCAGCCTTGCTCGAGCAGCACGCGCGAGTCGGATGCGAATCCGCCGACGGCGGCGAAGACCGCCATGGCGATCGCGGCTGAGGCGAGCGCAGGTCTCCCGCCCAGGACCTCCCCACTCCACACGACGAGGAGAGGGGTGAGGACCGCCAGCACGGGTACCAGGATCCGGCTGTTGAGCGGCGTGCTCGAGTCCAGGAGCAGCAGGTTTCCCAGCAAGACAGCCACGTAGACGAGAACGTAGGCCGAGAGCACACGCAGGAAGCCCACATCGCCCGCCCCTGTCGAGCGCCTGCGCAGGAGCAGCGCGACAACGGTTGCGACCAGGCAGCCGAACCCTATGAGCGCCCCGATCCAGGGCCACGCGGTTTGGGGACCGAGGATGGTCTCGGGAAGCACCCAGGCTGCGAATGTATCCGCCACTTCGCCCCAGCGGGTTGACTCGATGGGGTGCCAGACCAGCGTCCGGTTGGTCGTCGTGCCCGCCACGATCCAGTTGCGGCCGACCCAGGCGGCCACCGGCAGGATGGAACCGAGCAGGAAGCCGAGCGGCGCCCTTGCCGGCGCCCGGCGGGCGACCGCGTACGCCACCAGGACAGCGAGCCCGGTGAGGATCCCGGCCGCACCAACGTAGCGCGTAAGGAAGGCCAGCCCGGCCAGCATGCCGGCGAGCAGAGCAGTTCGGAAACGAACGGTGCCATCAGGGCCCGTCAGCATCCACAGCGTGGCGAACGTCAGGAACAGGAACAACGGCTCCGCCATGGCCCAGGAGTGCAGATCGACGACGAGCGGGTTCAGGCCAAAAAGCACGGCGGCAGCCAGTCCCACCCACGGCCTTGCTGCCAGCCGCCAGCCGAAGGCGCCGATCCAGAGCGTGTTGAGGCCGGCCAGCAGGAGCACGAGCGCGCGAGCCGCCTCGACGGCATCCACGCCCGCCAGCTGCGGCGCGGCCAGCACGAGCGAGAACAACGGCGGGAAGTGCGTGATGGGCTTGACCTCGCCGCCCCCGGAAATCCGGCTGTAGCCCAGTCCATCGGCAAGGTTGCGGGCGCCGCTGATGTAGGCGTACGAGTCACCTCGCAGCCCAACGCCCCAGCGGGTGTTCGCCCAGACCAGCGTGCACGCACCTGCCGCAACCAGCACCATCAGGATGACCGCCAGGCGAGGGCGCAGGCCGATCGGAAGGTTGGGGGAGGGCTTCGGGAGGATCATGATGGCGATGGCCTACCCGACATCCCGGTGGGTCTTGTGCGGGACATCGGCGTTGATGAGCGCCAAAGCTGGTTCCGCCTGCACAATCGCCAGCACATCGCGCCAGCCGAACCGGCCGTCGCGATCCAGACGAGACACGACCTGGCGCACGAACTCCAGGTCCTGCGGCGTATCGACCGTCCAGCGCAGCGCGCCGTAGTCCTCCTCGGCATCCAGGCGCACGACGCGAAACCGCCCGGGAGGATCGTACAGGTAGGGAAAGACATGCTCGCGCTGATGCGGCTCGCCTGCCTCGCGCCAGGCGCGTTCCAGCGCAGGGCGAGAGGCGACCTCGGTGTCGAGTCCGATCGGATAGGTGCGCGCTCCGGGGAGTCGATTGACGACCAGGTCGGCTGGAGGCGCGGCGTCGAGGAACGCCCGAACCGTCAGGTCGACGAGCGCCGGATCGAGCAGCGGGCAATCGGCCGTCAGACGGACGATCACGTCGGCCCTGGCCAGGCGCGCCGCCTGCACGTAGCGGTCGAGCACGTCCTGCGTGCTGCCGCGATAGAAGGAATAGGTGCGTTCCCGGCAGAGCCGCTCGATGGCGTCATCGGCCGCCTCGGCCGTCGTCGCCACCCACACGTCGTGCACCTCGTGGCAGCGCCTCACCCGTTCGACGACGTGCACCAGCATCGGCAGGCCGCCGATCTCGGCCAGCACCTTGCCGGGCAAGCGCGTCGAGCCCATCCGTGCCTGGACGATCGCCACCACGCGCAGTCCGGTCATGGCGCGGCTCCGGCGGCGAGCGCCAGGCGATAGGCTTCCAGCAGACGAGGGAAGTTGGCATCCCAATCGGCGCGATCGACGGTGATAGCTCGCGACCTTCTGCCCAGCTCCGGCAGACGGTCGCGGGCGGCGTGGACCGTCGTCACCACCGTCTCGAGAGCGGCAGCATCCTCAGCCGGGAACCGCCAGCCGTTCTCCTGGCTGACCCATTCGCGGTTGCCCGGGATGTCGCTCACGGCGGCCGGCAGGCCGCAGGCCATGGCCTCCAACAGCGAGACCGAACTGCCATCGCTGAGCGAGGCGGTCAGGTAGACATCGGCCGCCCGGTAGAACTGCGGGAGATCCTCCAGGCGGACTGGGCCGGCGAAGTGGACGCGATCCGTCAGGCTCGCCTCTTCGAGCCGGCGGCGCAGCACCGGTTCCAGGGAGCCCGTGCCCAGCATCAGCAGCCGCAGCGACGGCAGGCGCGCGGCAGCCCGCGCGAAGGCGTCGACGACCGCCTCGACGCCATAGGGGCGTTCCCATGCGCGAGTCGAGATCAGGACCAGCCTGTCCTCCCAACCCAGTCGACGGCGCAAGGCCGAACCGTCGCCGGGCGAAAAGTGCCGCAGGTCGACGCCCCATGGGAAGACGACGATACGATCCGCCGGGGCTCCCAGTGCGACGGCCGCGGCGCGCACGGCCTGGCAATCGCAGACGAACGCCGCCGTGCGCGCCAGCGCACGCCGGGCGGCCCATCGTCCCCAACCGCGGCGGGCACCCACCAAGATGTCGGATCCCCAGGACATGGTGACCAGCGGGCTGGCGCCGGCGATCGCCGCCAGCATTGCGCAATCCTGCACCGGCCCGGCATGCACGACATCCGGATGGAAGCCGTCCAGCACCGCACGCAGCGATCGGGCCAGGCCCGGGTAGTGCCACGGGCGCACATAGCCAGGCTGGCGGCGCAGCTCGAGGGCCCGGACACCGCCCGGAAGTGCGTGCGGATCGTCAACCGCATCGGGCGGCGTGAGGCGCAGGTAGCCGATCTCGTTCCCGGTCTGAGCCAGCTTGGCCAGGAAGCGGTGATCGTGCGCCGTATAGCCGCGGGTGAAGTACAGGACGCGCATCAGCCTCTCAGCATCGTCCAGCGCAGCGCTTCGCCGGCGGGGATATCCGCCGCCGCGCTCGTGCCCAGCACCGCCTCCAGCTCGTACGGCTGGATGCTGCCGGCCGGAGACGGGCGCAGGACGTCGATCATTTCGCGCCTCAGTCGCTCCCCGGCCTTGATGTCGCGCCCGGCGCGCAGGCAGCGGCGCTGGACGATCACCGTGTCGCTCTCGTTGTCAGCCACGCGCTTGGCCGGGTCGCCCAGGGCGGCCTCGAGTTCACGCGTGCGCGCCACCATCTCGCGCCACGTGCCCGGGGTCATCGAGAAGGGATGGTCCGGACCCTCGCGGGCGTTGTCATCCGTGAAGTGCTTTTCCACCGATCGGGCGCCCAGCGCAACCGCGCCCAGCACGGTGGCGTGCCCGGGGGTGTGGTCGGAGAGCCCCAGCACCAGGTCGGGGTAGAGCCCGGCATAGACGTCCAGCACGCGCAGATGAATGTGGCGGAAGTTGTCCAGGCTGGCCGTGTAGTTGGTGTTGCACTGCATCAGGATCAGCTGCGGGTTGAGCGGCAGGATCGTCTCGACAGCGCGCTGCACATCGCCCAGCGAGGAGGCGCCGGTCGCCAGCAGCACGGGCTTGCCCTTGGCGGCGATGTGGCGCAGCATCTCGGGCCAGGTGATGTCGCCCGAGCCGATCTTGTGCGCCGGAACGAACGGGTCGAGCATGTCCACAGCCTCGAAGTCATACGGCGACGAGAAGTAGTGGATGCCTGCCTGATCACAGGCCTGCTTGAGCTCGGGCGTCCACTCGAAGGGGATCGAGGCGCCCTGGTAGACCTCGAAGACCGACTTGGACCACCTGGCCTGGTGCGAGAGCTGCCCGCCGAGTGAGCGGAAGCCGACGTCGCTGACGATCCGGGCGGCGCGGAAGTTCTGGAACTTGGCCGCCTGGGCGCCGGACTCGGCCGCCAGGAAGATCAGGTCTTTGGCGCGCGAGAGCTGGCCGTCGTGGTTGGCCGAGATGTCGGCAATGAAGTAGGTCGGATTGGAGCCGCCAATCCACCGGTCAGCGATTCGAATCGGCGTGCCGCTCACCGCGCTCCCTCCTGATCCTGGTTCGTGTCCGCCGGGCGGGCGACCAGGCCTCGCAGGCGGTCGAGCGTCCCGTCCGTCTCTTCCTGGCGCCATCGGCGGAGCATCGGGTCGAGCGCCGGCATCGGCGCTCCAAGAAGAGCCTCCGCTTTGTGGACCTCCAGCCCCAGCCGGCGTGCCCGGCGCGCTCCCGGCCGCATCGAATCCACGGAGCCCGGCACGATCGGCTCCGGCGAAAGATGGAAGGCCCGCGCGATGCGAAGGCCAAACTCGTACTTGGAGATCGTCTCGCCACCCGCCAGGTGCAGCCTCCCGAACACCGGCATCGGAAGCAGCCGCAGAAGGCACAGCGACAGGTCCCCCACCGCGATCGGGCTGAAGCTGACATCGGTGAAGCCGGTGCAGCGCTCCCCCCGCCGCAGTCTCTCGAGGAACCACTCCGACAGGCTGAGCTTGGGCCGAGCGTTCCATCCGAAGATGTTGGTCCGAACGACCAGGGCTTCGGGGCACTCGTCCAGGACGACCCGCTCCCCATCGAGCTTGCTCGATCCGTAGACACTGACCGGACGCGGCTCGTCTTCCTCAGCGTAGCCGCCTCGCTCGCCATCGAAGACCGCGTCGGTCGATATGTGCACCAGCCTCGCACCGACGGCGCGGGCAGCCATCGCCACCTGCCCTGCCATGTCCCGGTTCAGCCGGAAGGCGGTCTCCGGATCGGACTCACAGGCATCGACGTCCACCGCCGCAGCGCAGTGGACCGCCCAGCGAGGGCGATGCGCAGCGAAGACCTGCAAGGCGGCGCCGGGGTGGGAGAGATCGGCCTGCACCGACTCCACCTCGCTATGCCGGATCGGATGCAGGAAATCGACGGCGATGACCCGGTGACCGGCGGCCATGGCCGCCAGCGCCAGGTTCGCGCCCAGCAGTCCGCCCGCGCCGGTGATCAGCAAGCGCGCCATCGAATCACGCCTTGCCCGCCGCCTCGTCCTCGAAGGGACGGATCAGCTCACGGATCTCCTTCTCGCTGAGCCAGCGGGTGTTGGTGTCGCTCGAGTAGCTGAAGCCCTCCGCAAGCCCGGCACCCTGCTGGCTCCAGGTGTGGCCGAACCACAGGTCTTCCGGAGGTTGGACCACGTAGCGATCGGGTAGCTCGACGGTGTGACGGGCTTCATCCTCCGACACCAGCACCTCGTGCAGCTTCTCCCCCGAACGGATGCCGATGCGCTGTACGGTGCAGCCCGGGGCGATGGCCTGCGCCAGGTCGACGACCTTCATGCTGGGGATCTTGGGCACGAAGACTTCGCCGCCCTGCATGCCCTCGATGCAGTCGATGGTGAAGCGCACGCCCTGCTCGAGCGACAGCCAGAAGCGCGTCATGCGCTCGTCGGTGATCGTGATCGTGCCGCTGCCGCGCTGCTGGACGAACACCGGCACGACCGAGCCGCGGCTTCCGACGACGTTGCCGTAGCGCACGCAGGCGAAGCGCGTGCCCTTGCCGCCGGCGTAGGCGTTGGATTGGACGAAGAGCTTCTCGGCCGCCAGCTTGGTGGCGCCGTACAGGTTGACCGGGTTGACGGCCTTGTCGGTGCTGAGGGCCATCACGCGTTCGACCCCGTTGTCAAGCGCCGCCTCGATCACGTTGCGGCCGCCGATGATGTTGGTCAGGATGGCCTCGTTGGGGTTGTACTCGCAGGCCGGCACCTGCTTGAGGGCGGCGGCGTGCACGACGATGTGCACGCCGTTCATCGCCCGCCGCAGGCGCCCCACATCCCGCACATCGCCGATGAAGTAGCGCAGCGACGGGTGGTCGAAGCCCGAGGTGCGCATCTCGTGCTGCTTGAGCTCATCCCGGCTGAAGACGATCAGCTTGGCCGGCCCGACCTCGCGCAGCATCAACT
>DYJB01000110.1 GCA_020723365.1 Candidatus Aquidulcis sp.
GGGGTCGGCGCGCTGGGTCCGGCCGCGAGGCGGGCATCGGCGATCCCCGCCTGCTCGTCGAGCTCCACCCATACGGCCAGATTGAGGATGGCGATGGCGACTCCCTGCGGGCGCATGACACGCCGGAAGGCCGAGCCCTGGCGGATGCGCCGCAGAGGGAGGAGAAAACCCACCAGGATGGTGCGGGCCCGGTCGAAGGTCGTCATGCCGGGCCCGGCAAAGAGCGACGCGAGGGGCACCGTCTGCCGCCGACCGTCAACGCTCGCCAGGTCGGCCTGCGCGCCCAGCGCCAGCAGCGCCATCGTGGCGTCGGCCGCCGGAAGCGCGTGCGCGACGTTCCCACCCAGCGTGGCGACGTTGCGCACCTGCGGTCCCCCGATCAGGGCGCAGGCTTCGCGCAGGGCACGGGCATGGCGCTCCAGGCGAACGTCGGCCGCCAGGACGGCGTGCGTCACGGCCGCCCCGAGGAAGAGTGTCTGCGCTTCGAGACGTATCGCGGCCAGCTCCGGCACCCGGGTGATATCGACGAGCGTGTCAACCGGCGCGTGCCTGCCCTGCTGCAGATCAAGGAGCAGGTCCGTCCCGCCGGCAATCCCCCGCGCCTCGCCGGACGAGCGGCGCAGCGCGGCCAGCGCGTCATCCAGCGTGCGGGGCGTGACGTACGTGCGCCAGTAGGTCATCGTTGAGAGGGCATGGGAGGGACCGGGCGGCGCTTGTCGATGAGCGGGGCTGCTCAACGCCGTCACAGGACCATCCTGCGGCGACCCCCGTCCCGAGGTCTTGAGAATTCTAGCACGGGCGCCGGGCGCGGACAACCCACCACGTGACACGTGGCGCTGCCACGTGTCACGTGGTGGGTGCGCCCATCACTCACAACGCGGCCCGGGCACGTCAGCTCGCCCCTGCCCGCGGCCCCATCCCGGCACAACGTCATGGTGGCTGCCCAAGCGCCCCGACTTCCAGGCGCAGCTGGGTCCACCTGAGGACGGTCGGCCCCATTCGGATTGTGACACCTGCCCTTGCCCCGCTTGTCCAGCTGGCATACAGTGTGATTCGCAGCTCGATGAATCCGATACGCCGGCTCAGGAGCTACGGCTGCGAGGAGACAGGATGACGGTCGCGTTTGCCCAGCGCACGGACGGACTGCGCCTGGAGGGCGCCTATCAGGTACTGGCCCGCGCCCAGGAACTGGAGGCGCAGGGGAAGGAGATCGTGCACCTCGAGATCGGCGAGCCGGATTTCCCCACCCCGGAGAACATCGGCCGTGCGGCGGCGCGGGCCATCGCCGAGGGCAAGACGCATTACAACCCTTCGGCCGGCATTCGGGAGCTGCGGGCAGCCATTGCCGCCGACGCTTCGCAACGCCGCGGGCTCACCATCCTGCCCGAGCAGGTCGTCGTCAGCCCGGGCGCCAAGCCGAACCTGTTCTTCCCGGCGCTGGCCCTGGTCAACCCCGGCGAGGAGGTGGTCTACCCCGATCCGGGCTTCCCCACCTACGAGGCCATGATCCGGGTCACCGGAGGCGTCGGCAGGCCGGTGCCGCTGCTTGAGTCGAACGGCTTCTCGATCGATCGCGACGTTCTGGCCCGGCTGGTGAACGCCCGCACGCGCCTGATCATCCTCAATTCGCCCGGCAACCCGACCGGCGGCGTGATCCCGCAGAGTGATCTGGAGTTCATCGCCGCACTGGCACAGCGCCACGACTGCTGGGTGCTGTCGGACGAGATCTACTCGCGCATCGTCTTCGGGGAGCGTGCCGTCCCGACCATCGCCGCCCTGCCCGGCATGCGCGAGCGCACCATCATCCTGGACGGATTCTCGAAGACCTACGCCATGACCGGCTGGCGCCTGGGTTACGGAATCATGCCCGAGCGTCTGGCCGAACGCGTCAGCCTGCTGCTCAACCACGGAGTCGGCTGCACGGCCCACTTCACGCAGGTTGCCGGCATCGAGGCCCTCACCGGGCCGCAGGATTCGGTGGACCGGATGGTGGCCGAATTCCAGCGGCGGCGCGAGCGCCTTGTCGATGGGCTCTCCAGGCTGCGCGGCGTCCGCTGCCGCAAGCCGGAAGGCGCCTTCTACGTCTTCCCCAACATCGAGGCCACCGGCCTGACGAGCGAGGAGTTCGCCGCCCGCATGCTGGAGGGCGGCGTGGCGCTACTTCCCGGCACTGCCTTCGGCGACCACGGACGCGGCTACGTCCGCCTGGCGTTCACCAACTCGCTCGCGGCCATCGACCGCGCGCTGGAGAGCATGGACACGGTGCTCAGCTCGCTGTAGGGTCATGCCTGAGCCTGGAATCGCCGACGGCCCGAATGGGCCGCCTGCCATCTCGGGGTCCTGCGGCGCTACAGAATCGGCGCGAACGGGGCCCGCCGCAGGAACCTGCCCATCCCCGCCCGCCCCAACCACCGCTCGCCATCCACAATGCACTGGCCGCGCAGGTAGACCCTCTCCGGGAAGCCCACCAGCTCCCAACCCTCGTACAGGTTGTAGTCGGTGCGATGGCGGGCGTGCGCCACGCCGTAGGTCAGCTTGCGCTGCGGATCCCAGATCACCAGGTCGGCGTCCGATCCGGGAGCGATCACGCCTTTCTGTGGGTAGAGGCCGAAGATGCGGGCGGCGTTGGTTGAGGTCAGGGCGACGAAGCGGTTGGGGGTGATGCGCCCCTGCCCCACGCCGGTTGTCCACAGGATCGGCAGACGGTCGCCGACCCCCGGCACGCCATTCGGGATCCGGGTGAAGTCCTCGCGGCCCAGCTCCTTCCCGGGGATGGCAACCGGCCGGCCCTCGTACTCAATCGGCCGCGTGCCGTCGAAGAAGAACGGGCAGTGGTCGGTGGCCACGACCTGGATCGACCCATCCGACAGCCCAACCCACAGTGCGGCGTTGTCCTCCGCCGACCTCATGGGCGGGGAGCAGATCCATTTGGCGCCGTCGGCGCGGCGCAGGTCGTCGAGGGTGAAGAACAGGTAGGGCGGACAGGTCTCGCCCATCACCTGCACGCCGCGAGCGCGGCCGTAGCGCAGCTGGTCCAGCTCGCCGGCAACATTCATGTGTACCAGGTAGAGCGGCGCCTCGGCCTGCGCCGCCAGGGCGATCCCGCGCAGCGCCGCTTCGACCTCGCCCCAGGCTGGGCGCGTGAGGGCATGCCACTCGGGGGCCGTTTTCCCGGCAGCCAGCGCCTCGGCCACCAGCACATCGATCACGTCGCCGTTCTCGGCGTGCAGCAACGTGAGCAGGCCGTGCCGACCGGCGGCGCGCCGCACCTGGAAGCTGTCACCGTCCGGGAGGCGCAGGCGGTTGTTGTAGGCGGTGAAGACCTTGACCGTCGTCACGCCCTCGCCGACCAGGCGAGGGATGGCCGCCAGCGTGCCGGGTGCCAGCCGCGTGATGTTCATGTGGAACCCGAAATCGACCGCCGCCTTGCCGTCGGCCTTGGCGTGCCACTCCCTCAGCCCCTGGAGCAGATCTCCGGAATCTGGCTGGGGAACGAAGTCGATGACGGTCGTCGTGCCGCCGAAAGCCGCCGCCTTGTGACCGGTGTAGTGGTCGTCCGACGAGACGGTGCCGAACATCGGAAGGTCGAAGTGGGTGTGCGGGTCGATTCCTCCGGGGAGGATGAGCTTCCCGTCGGCTTCCACCAGCTCGGCGCCCGGGGCTTCCAGCCCGGGAGCCACCTGGCGCACGACCTCGCCGTCGATCAGCACGTCGGCCGCCAGCGAGTTCTCAGCATTCACGACCGTTCCACCGCGGATCAGAACCTGCGTCATGCGCCCTCCTGGCTCCAGCTTGCCTATTATACGGAGACGGGCGGCGGCAGACGCCCTCCTCCGGCCGTGCGCCTTCGATCAGCTGCCGCGTTCGCGCAGCATGCGGCGCAGCCTCTCCTTCTGGGGGGTCGAAGGCAGCGTCAAGTCGGTCAGGTCGCCGGCATGCAGCAGCCGCTCGCCCGTCGTGTAGAGGAACACGAAGCGCTTCCAGCGGGAGGACAGAATCGGGCGAGGCAGGTTGAGCACGTCGCCCAGCTCCACCTTGAAGTACGGCTCTTTTGCCCGCCGGTGTCCAGGCTCGTCGAGCAGCAGCGCCCCGCGAGGCAGGAGCTCGTAGCCGCGCACCGGAGCGGCGTGGCGCACCGACCAGCGCTCCTCGCCGAAGGCGGCTGTCTGATAGAAGGCCAGCCAGTCGACGCGCAGCGTGCGCGGCGCCGTGCGCACCGGGATGCGATACCACCCCAGGACGCGGGCGATATCCAGGTCGCGGGGCCGACTCACGACGGCCACCAGCACCAGATCGTCGGCGCGGATCTCGTCCATCCCCCTGCCCCCTTCGTGCACAGGCACTCCCGTCGCCGACAGCTCCCCGGCCGGCTGCCCGGTCACCTGCGATTCTACGCCGGCCGGTCACGGACGTGAAAGCACCGACCAACCCGGGAAACGAAGCGGGGCGCACGAAGCGCCCCGCCGGGACTGCTCTTCCTGTTCGCCTGGCCTAGAGGCTCTTGAGGACGCCGCTGCGGGCATTGAATTCCTCGATGCGAGCATCGATCTCAGCCACCTGTCCCTGAACGGCCGTCCAGTACTCGCCGTCGTGCCACTGGGCCAGGATCTCCTCGTACGTCCGGCCCTGCTGCTCCACCCACGTGTAGTACTTCAGGTTGTGGACCCGGCGTCGGTCATCCTGGCGCAGCTCGAGGGCGTGATCGGTCGATTCGCCCAGCAGGTAGCGAGCGTAGTCGGCGGCGGCATCACCGGCGCCGTAGGCGCCGTGCTCGGCGTGCATCTCCTCCAAGCGGCTGCCATAGAGATCCATCGAGTCGGTCAGGACCGTCAGGAGTACGTCACTGCGCCCCAGCTCGTAGACCTTGGCCATCTTGATGCACGAGAGCAGGTTGGCAATGCCGGAGAACCCGAGCAGATCGAGCCGCGAGGCCAGCGCCTCCGGCACCCCCTGCTTCACCAGGTGGGCGCGGCCCTCCTTCTCGTTGAACAGGCGCGCCAGGCTGACGACGGCGGCATCGTCGATGGCCACCACCAGGTCTGTGTTCTTGACATTGTGGATCCACGGAACGTGCTTGTCGCCGATGCCTTCGATGCGGTGCGCGCCGAAACCGTTCTCGAGCAGCGTTGGGCACTGCAGCGCCTCGCTGGCGGCGATGCGGGCGGTGGGGAAGGCCTGCTTGAGGTAATCCCCGCAAGCGATCGTTCCGGCTGAGCCGGTGGTGAGGGCCACGCCGCGGAAGGTATCGTGCGCCCCCAGCTCCTTGCGCAGCACCTCCTCCATGGCGTGCCCGGTGACCTCGTAGTGCCAGAGGTAGTTGCCGAACTCCTCGAATTGATTGAAGATCATCAGGTCCTGGCCGGACTTGCGCAGCTCCCAGCACTTGTCGAAGATCTCCTTGACGTTCGACTCGCTGCCCGGCGTCTTGATGACCTCGCCGGCGATCTTCGACAGCCACTCGAAGCGCTCCTTGCTCATTCCCTCCGGCAGGATGGCGATGGATGGGCAGGCCAGCAGGGCCGAGTCGTAGGCCCCGCCACGGCAGTAGTTGCCGGTGGAGGGCCAGACGGCCTTCTGCGTCGTCGGGTCGAACTGGCCCGTGACCAGCCGCGGCACCAGGCAGCCGAAGGCGGCGCCCACCTTATGCGCGCCGGTCGGGAACCACTTACCCACGACCGCCAGGATGCGCGCTTCGGTCCCCGTCAGACTGCTCGGGAACTCGATGTAGTTGACGCCGCCGAATCCCCCGCCCTTGGGCTTGGCTTCGTTCTTCCAGGTGATGCGGAACAGGTTCAGGGGATTGACATCCCACAGCCCGACGCTCCCGAGCTTCTCGCGGATGGCGGCCGGGGCTTTGGCGGGGTCCTTCATCTGGGCGAAGGTGGGGATGACGATGCGCCGTTCGCGCACGCGCTCCATCGTGCGCGCCAGGCGGTCGGGGTGCATCGTCAGGTCGATCGTCGAGAGGGGCATACGGCCTCCAGGGTTGTTCGGCATGCTGCCGGGAGTCTCGGAATGGGCTAGCTGCGTCCGCCTGTGGGGGGCGGGATCTGACGCAGGACATAGAGCGGCCGGCCCTTGGCCTCATCGTACAGCCGGCCGACGTACTCCCCCAGGATCCCGAGCGAGATCAACTGCACTCCGCCCAGGAAGAGCACGGCGATCAGCGTCGTCGCCTGACCGAAGAACGCCTGGTGGCCGATCAGCCGCATGATCACCACCACGGGGATCGCCAGCCCGCTCAGCCCGGCGCTGACGAAGCCGAAGTAGGTGGCCAGCTGCAGCGGAAAGTAGGAGAAGCCCGTCACGGCGTTGATCGCCAGCCGCAGCATCTTGCGGAACGGGTACTTCGTCACGCCCGCCGCGCGGGCGGCGCGCCGGTAGGGGACCCCCACCTGGCGGAATCCGACCCAGGCGGACATGCCGCGCAGGAAGCGGTGACGCTCCCGCATGCGGTTGAGGGTCTCGACCACCTGCCGGTCGAGCAGGCGGAAATCGCCCACGTCGAGCGGGATCTTGACGTCGGTGATACGGTAGATCAAGCGGTAGAAGATGGAAGCGGTGAGGCGCTTGAACCAGGTCTCGCCTTCGCGCTCCGCACGCACGGCGTAGACGACTTCGAAGCCTTCCCGCCATTTCGCCAGCAGGTCGGGGATCAACTCGGGCGGATCCTGGAGATCGGCGTCGATGATCACGATCGCCGCGCCGCGCGCGTGGTCCAGGCCGGCCGTGACGGCGATCTGGTGCCCGAAGTTGCGGGCGAACACGATCGGGCGGATATGCTCGTCCGAACGCGCCAGGGCCAGAATGGCTTCGGTCGAGCCGTCGGTCGAGCCGTCATCGACCAGCAGCAGTTCCCAATCGTAGCTGCCGGATCCCATCACGGCCTGCACGCGTCGGTTCAGCTCGGGGAGGTTGTCGATCTCGTTGAAGATCGGCGCGATGATCGAAACCAACTCGCGCGGCCTGGCGCGAGCGCCCGCAGGCCGTCGGGCTGAAGCGGTCTTGGGCGCCCGTGCGGTTCTAGCCATTCCCCACCACCTTGCGCAGGGCCGGGAGCGTCGGCTCGATGATCGTCGCCGCCCCGGCCGCCTGCATGGCGGCCTTGACGTCCTTGAGGCCGTTCCCGGTGTTCAGCACGACGACCCGGTCCTCGGGGGTTATCAGCCCGCCGCGCAGCGCCGGAGCGATCCCGGCATACGCCGTTGCGCCGGCGGGCTCGGCAAAGACCGCCGCTGCCCGCGCCAGCACCGTCATGGCAGTGAGGATGTCGCTGTCCGGGACTGCCAGGTAGGCGCCGCCCGTGCGCGTCGCAGCTCGCAGGGCGCGCAGGCCGTCGCGCGGCAGGTCGACCGAGATGCTGTCGGCCATGGTCGTGGCCTGGACGGGCACGATCGTCTCCTGCCCCGAGACGAAGGCGCTGTAAATGGCCGCCGAGCCTTCCGACTGGATGCCGAAGAGCTTCGGCATGCGCTCGATCCAGCCCAGCCGCAGGAGGTCGTCGAAGCCGGCGTGCAGCCCGGAGATGATGTTGCCGTCACCAACGGAGACGAAGACGGCGTCGGGCACAGACCACGGGCCGCTGCCCGCCGGGTCCTTCCCGACGGCGGTTGTGAACTGCTCGGCGATCTCGAAGGCGGCCGTCTTCTTGCCCTGCGAGGTGAACGGGTTGTAGCCCGTGTTGCGGCAATACCAGCCGAAGGCCTGGGCTGCCTCGAGCGTCAGGTCGAAGGCCTGATCGTACGTGCCTTCGACGAGGAAGACTCGGGCGCCGAACATCAGCAGCTGCGCCACCTTGGCGGGCGGAGCGGTCCGGGGCGCCAGGATCACGGCCGGCTGACCTGCCGCCGCTGCCATGCCCGCCAGCGCCGCGCCGGCGTTGCCGGTCGAGGCCGTCACAACGGTATGGGCGCCGATCTGCTGGGCACGTGCTACGACAATGGCGCTGGCGCGGTCCTTGAAGGAGGCCGTTGGATTGCGGCCATCGTCCTTGAGCCACAGTTGGGGCAGGCCCGCCGCCTGGCGCAGCCGCGGCGGCGCGAAGAGCGGCGTCCAACCGGCGGCATGCAGCGGGGTGCCGTCATGACCGGGCTCGCCCACGGGCAGCAGCGGGAGATAGCGCCAGACCGACTCTTCCCTGGAGACAGCGATGTCGGCCGGCCGAAGGCGCCGGGCGATGTCCTCCCAGTCCAGGATCACATCGAGGTTGCCGCTGTCCGCCGGGCAGGTGTAGGTCGCTTCGCTGGGGCCGTATGCCTTCCCGCAGACCGAACAGCGGTAGCCGATGAACTCCCCCATGCTACAGCCCCCGCTCGCCGCGGATGTAGGGCAACCCCAGCGCCGAGGGCGCGCCCAGGCGCTTGCGCATCGCTTCGCGGGAGCCGATCACCAGGACGATGACAGTGAACAGGTAGGGAAGCATCTCAAGGAAGAAGCCCCAGTACGGCAGGTAGTAGAACGGGTTGCGCAGCCCGAGGATGCTGGTGGGGCCCTGGATATCGAGGATCATCCGGCGCAGCGCGCCAAAGGCATACGAGCCAACGGCGGCGCGCACGGGATCCCACTGGGCGAAGATCACCAGGCCGATCGAAATCCAGCCGTAGCCGGAGGTGGTCATCTCGCTGAACCATCCGGGCGAGACGGCCAGGCTGATGGTGGCGCCGGCCAACCCGGCCAGCATCCCCCCGACGAAGACATACACGTGGCGCAGCGCCACGACATTGATGCCGAGGGCATCCGCCGCCGCCGGGAACTCGCCGATGGCGCGCAGGTGCATGCCGGGCCGCGTGCGGTTGATGAACAGCCATGCCGCCGGAATGAGCACGTACCCGATGTAGACCATCACGCTGTGGCGCGTGAACAGGATCGCGCCCAGGAACGGGATCTCCGAGAGCAGCGGGACCGTGTAGCTGGGTAGCAGCGCCAGCGCGCCTGCCTTGCTCAGCCCCTCGCCCAGGACCAGGCTCAGCCCGACGCCGGCGAAATTCAGCGCCAGCCCGCTGACCACCTGATCGGCGCGGAAGCGGATGGCGATCACGGCGTGGATCTGGCTCAACAGCCCGGCGGCGATCATTGCCACCAGGAGCGCCAGCCAGGGGTTGCCAAAGGCCACCACCGTACGCATGGCGCTCATGGCGCCGATCAGCATCATGCCTTCGACACCGAGGTTCAGCACGCCCGAACGCTCGGCCAGGATCTCGCCAATGGTGGCGAAGAGCAGGATGGTGCCCGTGGCGACGCCCGCCTGGAGGATGATCGTGGCGTCCATGGCCTACTCCTCCCGCAGGCGGCGCAGGAAGCGCACCCGGTAGCGCATCAGCAGGTCGCTGGCGATCAGGCATACCAGGATGATGCCCTGCAGCATCTTCGGCACGCCCGAGGGCTGGATCTCCCGT
>DYJB01000002.1:0-7738 GCA_020723365.1 Candidatus Aquidulcis sp.
ACCAGTGCACCGAGGTCCAGCTGCACGATGCGCTTGTTCTTGAGGCCCTCGGGCACATCGCCGTTGACGATGCGCAGCGCCAGCCCCTCCACGATGGCGGTCTTCCCCACGCCGGGATCGCCGATGAGCGCCGGGTTGTTCTTGGTGCGCCGCGAGAGAACCTGGATCGTGCGCCGGATCTCCTCGTCACGCCCGATGACCGGGTCGAGCTTGCCGCGCCGGGCGAGCTGCGTCAGGTCGCGGCCGTACTTCTCCAGCGCCTGGTAGGTGCTCTCCGGGTCGGGGGAGGTGACGCGCTGGGAGCCGCGAATGCCGCTCAGGGCCTGCAGGATGGTCTCCGGCGTCAGGCCGAAGCCTTTCAGCCGCGCCGCCTCCGCTCCGGCGGCCAGCGCCAGGAGCAGGTGCTCCGTGGAAACGTAGTCGTCCTTCATGGAAGCGGCCTGGCGCTCGGCAGCGGCGAAAACCTCCGCGGCGGCCTTCGACAGCCCGGGGGAGGCGGCAGCCTCGCCCTGCAGGCGCGGGCGGCGGGCGAGATCGCGCTCGAGATCGTCGATCAGCAGGGCCGTGCTTCCCGCCAGGCGCGTGACAATGGCCGGCACCACGCCTTCGGGCGGACGTACCAGCGCCAGGAGCAGGTGCGCCGGCTCGATGGCCGGGTGCCCGTGGTCCTGCGCCCACTGCTGGGCACCGAGGACGGCCTGCTGGGCAGGGCGGGTGTAGCGCTCCAGGTTCATCGTGTGTCCTCCGTCCGGACCGCCAGGCCCGGGTGGGCGGATCCTGTCCACCCGGCCAGACCGGGCCATGGCCACGATTCCATGCTAGCGGGCGGTCATAGGAGCCGCATCGACGCCGCGTTAGACGAAGGTCAGCGCCCGCGTTAACGGACCTCCGACGCGGCTCCGACGCGCCTCTGACATGCAGCGGCTAGGCTGATGCCAGTCTGGTTCAACCGAACAGGTGCCTTTGGAGGACACGCGATGACCACCTACTACCTGACCCGACCGATGCACTACCGCCCGATGGGTTTCAACGGCGGACGCCGTGTGCCCGTCGACGTCTCCAGCGACGACGATGCCTACGTGATCCGGGCGGCTGTCCCCGGCCTCAAGCCGGACGAAGTCGAGATCCAGATCCATGATGACATCGTGATGCTGCGCGGGACGCCCAAGGCGGACGACGAGAAGGACGAGCGCGGCTACCTGATGCGGGAGATGGTTTCCACCGAGTTCGAGCGGCGCCTGCGCCTGCCCGAGCCCGTCGAGGCCGCCAAGGCCGAAGCGACGATCGAGAACGGGCTGCTGACGCTGCGCCTGCCGATCGCGGAGGCCGCCAAGCCGAAGACCATCAAGGTGCGCGCCGGCTAGTCCGGACGACCTCCTCCAGTACAATGGGCGGCTGCGGCCGCCCATTGTGTTGGACGGGAGCCCATGTTCCCACTGCGTGATACGGTTCGCCCGCGCACCCGCGCCTACGTCACGTGGGGCTTGATCGCCGTCAGCGTGGCGGCCTTCCTGCTCGAAACGTCGCTGCGGTCGCGCGCCTTCGACGCCGTTGTCCTGACCTACGGCTTGACCCCGGCCAGCCTGTCGCTGTCCGATCCGGCCGGCTGGCTGACGCTGCTGACCTCCATCTTCCTGCACGGCAGCTGGCTCCACCTGATCAGCAACCTGTGGACGCTATTCATCTTCGGCGACAATGTCGAGGATCGGCTGGGGCACAGCCGTTTTCTGGGCTTCTACCTGCTGTCGGGCGTGGTGGCCGGGCTGGCGCACAGCCTGCTCTCCCCCGCCTCGACGCTTCCCACCATCGGCGCCAGCGGAGCCATCGCCGGCGTGTTGGGCGCCTACTTCGTGCTGTTCCCGTCCGCGCGTGTCCTGACCTTCATCCCCGTCATCATCCTGCCCTGGCTGGTCGAGATCCCCGCGTTCGTCTACCTGGGCCTATGGTTCCTGATGCAGGTATCCTCCGGCTTGCTGGATTTCGGCGCGGCGGGGGCCTTCAGTGGGATCGCCTGGTGGGCGCACATCGGCGGTTTCGCCTTCGGGGCGCTGACAGCCCTGCGCTTTCTGAGGCCCGTTCGACGGGCGCCACCGCCGCCTGACGGCGGCTTCCTGCCGCTGTCAGGGTGGGGAGGACCTACTCAATGACCGAGCCTGTGAACGTGCTGCCTTCGACAGTCTCCCCGTCCTCTTCGGAGCCGTCACGTTTCAGAATGTGGCTTCGACGGGCGCTGCGCTGGACAACCGGCCTCCTGGTCGTCTTCGCCATGGGTTTGGGCGCCACGTGGCTGGCTCAGGTTCGGCCCCTCCAGCTGCAGGTGGAAGCGCTCGAGCAGGAACGGGCGACGCTTGAGGCGCAGGTGGCCGATCTGAAGCTGCAAGTGGACGCCATGGAGGCGCTGCAAGCCGAGAACGTCAGCCTCATGGTGGACCAGGCCAGGCTGGAACAGCAGCGACTGGTCCTGCAGGCCATGACCGCCACGGCGCAGGCCCAGCTCGCCCTGGCGGGCGGATCGGACGTTGGAGCGCCCGGGCCGTTGCTGGCACGCGTGGAGGCGTATCTGGCGGCGCTGCAGGAGGTGCTGGCCGGGTCGATGCAGCAAGATGTACGCGACCTGCGCGATCGCCTGGCGCTGGCCGCCGGAGAGCTGACGTCGGACCCCTTTGCCGCCCAGCGCGACCTGGAAATCCTGGCCAACGGCCTGCGCATGCTCGAGGAACAACTGTCCGGGGCCTGAGCCCCGGACAGTTCGTAGCTACCTCTGCGCCCCCCCCCGCCTCGATGATCGGGGCTGGCAGGCAAAGGGACGGTCCTCCTACGGCCGGGTGCCGACCGTCAGAGTCAGATCGACCCGCTCCCCTTCCCGATTGACCGTCACAACAATGGTCTGTCCCACCTGGGTGCTGCTGACCAGGTAGGAGATCAGGTCGTTGAAGGTGGCCAGCGGCCGCCCGTCGATGGCGACGATCAGGTCACCGCCGGCGCGCAGCCCGTTTTCGTTGCACGCTCCCGCCCCGCGCAGGCCGGCCTTGTCCGCCGGGCCGCCCGGCGTGACGCAGGTCACATAGATCCCCACGGTGTCGGGCGGCAGGTTGATTCGCTCCAGCGTGTTGAGGTTGAGCGTGTCCTGGCTGAGGCTGGAGATCCCCAGGTAGGGATAGTCGTAGCGGCCGGTCTCGATCAGCGAGGGAACCACGCGCTTGATGATGTTGATTGGGATGGCAAAGCCGACGCCCGAGCTGGCGGCGTCGCCGGAGACGGTGAAGGACTCGGTGCGGATAGCGCGGTTTACGCCGATGACCTCGCCGCGCAGGTTGAGCAGCGGACCGCCCGAGTTGCCCGGGTTGATGGCAGCATCCGTCTGGATGATGTCGCCGGACGAGAAGGGCTGCCCGCCCGGGGCGGCGCGCTCCGAGTCGAGCGTGCGGCCGATGGCTGAGACGATGCCGCTGGTCATCGATCCGGAGAGCCCGAACGGATTGCCGATGGCGATGACCCTTTCGCCCACCTGCACCTGGTCGGAGTCGCCCAGCGGCAGGGCCACAAGCTGATCGGCAGATACGTCGACCTTCAGCACCGCCAGGTCGGAATCGAGGTCCGTGCCCAGCACCTCCGCCCTGGCGCGCAGGCCGGAGGGGAAGTCGACCTCGATCTCCTCGGCGCCAGCGACCACGTGCTGGTTGGTCACGATATGGCCCTGGGTGTCGATGACGAAGCCCGTGCCCTGCCCGACGGGCATCCTGACATCCTGCGCGCCATCGACCGTGGCGAAGGTGATGATGGCCACCACGCCGGGGTCGATGCGCTGATACAGGGCGACCAGGTCGCCGGCGGCCTCGCTGAGCCCATCGATGGTGGCGGGAGCCATAACGGCGCTGAGGGTCGGCACGCTCGGCGGGCCCGACGGCGCCACCGGGGGCGATTCGGCAACGGAGGAGGGAAGGGTGATGGTGCAGGCCAGCGCTGCCAGCAGCAGCGCGGTCAGGGCCAAGGACAGGACCAGGCGTTTCATGGCTACCTCACGGATCAACGGGCATCAGGGTTCCGCAGCTTGGAGAGGCGCAGAAGCAGATCCTTCTCCTCGGCGGTGAGCTGGGTGGGGATTGTCACGCGCAGGCGGGCGAACAGATCGCCGCGGGCGGATGGGGCTCTCAGCTGCGGCATGCCGCGTCCCTTGAGCCGGAACGTCTGGCCCGGCTGGCTGCCGCCCGGCACGGTCAACGTCACATCGCCGGCGGGCGTTGGCACCTTGACCTCCCCGCCGAGCAGAGCGGTGTACATGTCGGTCTGCACTTCCACGTGCAGATCATCGCCCTGGCGCTCGAAGCGCGCGTCCGGCTCGACGTCAACCACCAGGTACAGGTCGCCGGACTGGGACCGGCCGCGTGAGCCCTGGCCGCTCAGGCGCACGCGCGTCCCGGTGCGGGCGCCAGGCGGGATGGTGACCTCGAGCTGCTTACCGTCGCGGGCGAGCGTGCGCCGGGTGCCGTGGTAGGCCTCCGATAGGCTGATGCGCAGGCTGTGCTCGATGTCGCGGCCGCGCGGCGCCGCCTGCCCGCCGGCACCCGGGGGATGAGCGCCCCCCATGCCGCCGAAGATGGAGGTGAAGAAATCCGAGAATCCGGCGCCGAGAATGCTCTCCAGGTCGCCGACCTCGACGCGCATCCCGCCCGGGGCGCCGCTGGTCCACTGCGACCAGTCGAATCCGCCGGGGGCGCCGCCCGTGCGCTGCCAGGCCTGGTAGGACGACCCGAGTTGGTCGTAGCGGGCGCGCTTGGCAGGATCCCCGAGCACCTCGTAGGCCTCGTTGATCTCCTTGAAGCGCTCCTCGGCGCGCGAGTCGCCCGGGTTCTTGTCGGGGTGGTACTGGACGGCCAGCTTGCGGAAGGCGCGCTTGATCGCCTTCTCGTCGGCCTTCCGTTCCACGCCCAGGATCTTGTAGTAGTCCTTGTATTCCATGGCCCACTCGCTGCGCTTCGATTGTAGGCTTGCGGCAATCCCGCCGTCAAGGTGAGGCCGGCGGGCGCTCATCCGGCTCTCACCCCGCTTGCGCAGCGGGCGGCGTGCGGCCTTCCGTGCTATCATAACCGCATGATGCCCAACGCCCAGCGCGGCCGCGTCCTGGTGGTGGACGACGATCCGGACGTCCTCGACTTGCTGGCGCGGCATGTGCTCCAGCCGCTGGGCTACCTGGTGCAGACCGCCGATGATGGCGGCGCCGCCATCCAGCATGCCCTCAACTTCGCCCCCGACCTGATCGTCGCCAGCCTGACGTTGCCGGGTCTATCCGGCAAAGACCTGCTGGTCGCCCTGCGCTCGCAGGGCATGGAAGTCCCCATGCTGGTCACGGCCCCGGAGGGAATGGAGGCGGCCGCCATCCAGGCCTTCCGCCTGGGGGCGCGCGACTATCTGGTCAAGCCGCTGCGCGAAGCTGAAGTCGTCTCGGCCGTCGAACGGGCGCTGGGCGAGGTGCGGCTGCGCAACGAGCGGCACCTGCTGGCCGAGCAGCTGGGCGAAAGCAACCGCGAGCTCGAGCGCCGTGTGCGCGAGCTGACGACGCTCTACGGCATCGGCAAGGCGGTAACCTCCACGACCAACCAGTCGCAGCTGTTCGCCAAGCTGGTCGACAGCAGCCTGTATGTGACCGAGGCCGACCTGGGCTGGGTGCTGCTTATCGAAGACCGCTCCAAGCAGCTGGTCCTTCGGGCGCAACGAAACCTGCCCCCGGCGGTGGCCGCCAAACTCCACCATCCGTGGGACGACGGCGTAAGCTCGCTGGTCATGCTGTCGGGCGAGACGCTCAACATCTACGGTGAGGGCCTGTCGAAGTTCAAGATGGCCCGCATGGGCAAGGCGGCTCTGATCGCGCCGATCAAGGTTCGCGACCAGGTGATCGGCGTGATCTGTGTCGCTCGCCAGGAGCACCGGCCGTTCAGCGGACGCAGCCAGGCGATGCTGGAGGCGGTGGCCGACTACGCCTCCATCTCGCTGGTCAACGCCCGGCTGTTCCAGGCCCTGGAGGAACGCGCCCGCCGGCTGCAGAAGGCCATCGAGGATGCGCAGGCCGGCACGCCGGCCAGCAGCGAGATGCTCGCCCTGCTCGACCGCCGCCTGCGGCATGTGCAGAGCGAGGTGGCGCACCTGCTGACGGTGGCTCAGGAGCCCGGCCTGCGGACGGCCCTGGAAGCGATCGGACACGACCTCGAGAGCGCGCTGCACCAGATGGGCGAGTCGCCCGTCCGCCCGGCGTAGCCCACGGAAGTACCATACCCGGTCCACGGACTGCCGTGCTAGGCTTCAGGGTGGTCCCCCACCTTCCCGCGGACCCTTGCTGTGTGCTGAGGACGCATGGGCGAAACCATCCTCGTCGCCGATGACTCGGCGGAGATCCGCAAGTTCCTCGAAGAGACCATCCTCAAGCCGTCCGGGTACAACGTGGTTTCCGTCGGCGACGGCATGTCGGCGCTGACGCTGGCGCTCGAGCTCAAGCCGGACGTCGTCCTGACCGACCTGAACATGCCCAGCCTGCGTGGCCTGGACCTGATCCGCCGCCTCAAGCGCGACCTGCCCACCCTGCCGGTGATCCTGATGACCGCCGAAGGATCGGAGGCACTTGCGGTGGAGGCGCTGCGGGCCGGGGCTGCCGACTACCTGGTCAAGCCCTTCGACGCCGAGCACCTGCTGGCCGCCCTGGGGCGCGGCATGGCGCTGAGCCGCCGCAGCCAGGATGCGCTCAAATTGCAGGCCGAATCGCGCGCCGGGGCCCAGTCCCTCGAGCGGCGCCTGCACGAGCTGGAGGCGCTGGCGCACATCGGGCGCACCGTTACCGCCATGCTCGACCTCGACCAGGTCCTGACGACGGTGGTCGAATCGGCCGTCGGCCTGACGGAAGCCGAGGAGGGCAGCCTGCTGCTGCTGGACGAAGAGAGCGGGGATCTGACGATGCGGGCCTCGATGAACTTCGACGACGAGTTCGCCCGCACCTTCCGCCTCAAAGTCGAGGATTCGTTGGCCGGGCAGGTGATCGCCAGCGGCCAGCCGGTGATCCTGGACGAGGGCGCCCCCCAAAAGATCAAGACCTCCTACCTGGTGCACTCCCTGCTGTACGTCCCGCTGCGGGCGCGCGGCCGAACCATCGGCGTCCTGGGCGTCGACAACCGTAAGGCGGGGCGCTCGCTGACCAAGGAGGACATGACCGTGGTGATGGCCATGGCCGACTACGCCGCCATCGCCATCGAGAATGCCCGCCTGTACAACCGTTCGGAAGCCGAACGCGTCAAGCTGGAAACGATCCTGACTCAGACGGAAGACGGCGTGATCGTCGTCGACCCGGAGAACCGCCTGCTGCTCATCAACCGGACGGCGGCCGAGGCCTTCGAAGCTTCCGACCCGCAGTTGGGACGGTCGCTGGTGGAGACGCTCGATCACCCGCAGATCCTGGCCCTGGTGCGCGCCCCGGGACGCGCACCGCGGCGCGAGGAAATCGAGCTCAAAGACGGCCGGGTGGTCAACGCGCAGCGTACGCCCATCGACGGTGTCGGCCAGGCCGTTGTGATGCAGGACATCACCCACCTGAAAGAGCTCGACCGCATCAAGTCGGAGTTCGTCACCACCGTCTCCCACGACCTGCGCTCGCCGCTGACGGCCATCCTGGGCTACGTCGATCTGATCGGGCGCACCGGCGATGTCTCCGAGCAGCAGCGTGAGTTCATCCAGCGTGTGCGCACGAGCGTGGAGC